>DATDKT010000136.1:0-8193 GCA_036519775.1 Rubrobacteraceae bacterium | reverse complement strand
TTACCCGAGAAATCCAGGCCCTCTACGGTTACGAAAAGTCCTTGCGAGGTCCGTGCGTCCAGGCGCTCTACGCCGCGGCCCGCCGGAGGGCGTAACGCTCGGCGGCGGAGACGTGGGCCCTGAAGAGGTTACGGTTTTGGGGGCCGGCATCGCGCATGGCCTCCGCGTGCCACTGCACGCCGACCAGCCAGCGCTCGGAGAGGTTCGGGGACTCGGCGGCCTCTATCACCCCGTCCGAGGAATGGGCGACCGCGACGAGATCACCGGAGAGGTCTTTGATCGCCTGGTGATGATAGGAGTTGACCCGGATAGCGTCGGTCTCCATGATCCCGGCCACCTTCGAGCTGCCGTCTACCTCTACCTCGTGGGACCACTGCCACTTCGGCACCCGCTGGCGGTGCGCGATCAGATCGGGGTGAAGCTGGCTCGGCAGGTCCTGGTAGAGCGTCCCGCTCAGAGCGACGTTCAAGACCTGCAAACCCCGGCAGATCCCGAACACGGGCACGCCCCGCTCGAGCGCGTACCCGACAAGGGCCATCTCGAATGCGTCTCGCTTGGGAACAGTGACGTTGAGTTCGGGGATAGGCTCCTCGCCATAGTAGCTCGGGTCGAGGTCGCTACCCCCGCTCAGCAGGAGCCCGTCTATCCTCCCCGCTACCTTCTCGGCTATCTCGACGATCGGCGGCAGGACCATGGGTAAACCACCGGCCCCTACCACACCGTCCACGTAGTCAAAGTCCGCGCGCACGAAATGGCCCAAAGGGCGCTGCTCGTCGGACTCTGGATCTTCTCTAAGGTTGGCCGTTACTCCTATTACCGCGGTCAAGAACGCTTATCCCTCAAGACTCTAGGTGGATTCAACTTACTACATACGCCGCAGCGTAGCAAACGACCGCGGTTATCGTCCAGAGCAGGAGACGTCCGCTTACCGAAGCGAGCACGGAAGGCCTGCGTACTTCGAACTCTTCTTCGAGGAAAAAGGCTCCCAGGCGCTCTTCTACGTGGTGAACCTCACGGACTCTCACCCGTTCGACTCCGCGTTCGCTCCTACGCCTGCCGGCTTCTTTTTCGTCTTCGACGAACGCTTCATCGACGAGGATTTCGGGGCCGCTTTTTTGCGGGTGCTCGATGTACGCTCACCCCCTTTCGCGCTGCCGTTGCTTTCGCCATCAGCTTCGGCTCTGGCTGCTTTGGCCTCGGCGGCCGCCTTGCGCCTCTCCTGCTGCTTCGGGCAGGACATATCTATGCAGGTGATCCAGGGCCGGCGGCCTCCTACGACCTTTATCTCGGGGGAGCCGCACGCCTCGCAGAGCGTCCCGAGCGGGATGATCTCGCCGCGCGGCGGGAGCGAGTAGGTCTGGTCGCACTCGGGGTAGCCCTCGCACCCGGCGAACCGCTTGCCGCTCTTGCGGGCCCGGCGGATGGTGAGGTTCCTGCCGCACTTCTTGCAGGGACCGAGCACCGAGTCCTCCCGGATACCGCCCCAGACGATGTCCGCGAACTCGTCCTGCGAGCTCTCGAGATGCTCGTAGACCCGCCGGAGGACGTCGCGCGACTCGTCCACGACGGCGTCCTTGGAGGTCTTGCCCTCCGAGATCTCATCCATGCTCCTCTCGAGTTCGGCTGTCATCTCGTGGGTGGCTATCTCGGAGGCGAAGTCCTTCAGGGCCTGCGCTACCGCTATACCGGTCTCGGTGGGCACCAGGGGATCGTCGTGGACGTAGCCACGGTCGTAGAGGTTCTGGATTATGGAGGGGCGAGTGGCCTTCGTGCCCAGCCCTAGGTCTTCCATGAGACGGATCAGACGCCCCTGACCGTACCGGCCCGGCGGCTGGGTCTCCTTGGCGAGGAGGTTCTTGGCCTCGACCTTTACCTCCTGCCCTTCGCTCAAAGACGGCACCTCCTCGTCAGGCTTGCGGCCGTAGGGGTAGACCGCGAGCCAGCCTTCTTGCGTGACGACCGTGCCGCCCGAGATCAAGGGCTCCCCCCCGGACTCGAGGCGCACTGTGGTACGCAAGCTCTTCGCGGGCGCCGAAAGGGTCGCCAGAAAGCGCCTCACGATGAGCTGGTAGATCTTCCACTGGTCGTCTCGGAGAGCGCCTTTTGTAGCGCGGCCGGTCGGGTAGATGGGGGGATGGTCCGTAGTCTCCTTCTTGCCACGCGTCGGCGAGAGCTTGCCGGCTGAGAGGAGCTTCTCTGCGTACGGCCCTACCCCTTCGACCCTCTTGAGCTGTCCGAGGACCTCGCGCAGGTCCAGGCTGCCCGGATAAACAGTGTTGTCGGTGCGAGGATAAGATATGTAGCCGTCGGTGTAGAGATCCTCGGCGAGCCGCGCCGCCCGCGAGGGGCTGATCCCGATGTTCGCCGCAGCCGTGAGGAAGCCGGTGGTGTTAAACGGTATCGGGGCCGGGCGGGTGGCAGACTTCTCCTTGACCTCCGTGACCCTGGCGGTCTCCGTCAGGTTCTCGTACGCAGTTTGCGCCGCGTCTTCCTCCCGGAAACGCCCGTAGGCGTGGCGGGCGACGAACGCCTCGCCGTTTTTCAGGTTCGCCTCTATCTCCCAGTAAGGCTCGGAGATAAAGGCGCGGCGCTCGCGCTCACGCTCGGCGATGAGGACGAGGGTCGGACTCTGGACGCGACCTACCGAGAGGAAGGCGCTCCCGTAGCGTTTCGTGGCGCGGGAGACCCAGCGGGTCAGCGTCGCGCCCCAGATCAGATCTATATCCTGGCGCGCCTCCCCCGCCGCCGCGAGGTCTCTGGAAACCTCGACGAGCTCGTCGAAGGCCCGCGTGACCTCGCCCTTGGTGAGCGCGCTAAAGCGCGCACGTTCGACGTGGTCCACGAGCTTCGGGTTTGCCTCAAAGGCCAGGGACAGCGCCTCGACACCGATGAGCTCACCCTCCCGGTCGAAGTCCGTGGCGATGACGATTTTGTCGGCCTTTTTGGAGAGGGCGCGAACGGCCTCGGCTACGCCCTTCTCGGAGACGGATTTCCGGATCTCCGCGTCTATGAGGCTGGAGGGCTCGACCTTCTGCCAGTTAGAGTACTCCTCGGGATACTCGGGGTTCAGGACGTGCCCCTTGAGGCCGACCGAGACGCACTCCTCGCCCCCCCACTTGAAGGCGTGGTGCGGGATGGAGCGGTGCTTGCCATCCTTGACCGTACCTTCGGCGAGGAACTGGGCTACCTTTTTGGCCGCGTTTGCTTTTTCGGAGATTATTAGTCGCATATTGTTACGATTCTACACCGACAAAGCACATTTCGTCGGTAGAAAGTAAACCTTTGTACTTCGAAGCGACTCTGTTCTCTCGGAGCCCTGATTGGATTCTACGGTAAAGATCCTATGTCCCCCCTCTTCTACCTGCGTCGTGGCGGCATTTTCTCGCCGAGCGCGCCGTCGAGCCACTCGTCGACTCGTTCCTTAACATTCTATAACCTTTCTACGAAAGTCTGCCAAGGCCGCGCCCATCTTTCAAGTAGTTATCTGGCTCCGGGATTAGCATATAGGCTAATCTATATCGCTAGCGGGCTCGCTTCAACCACGATATATTGTGCCTCGTAAAACTTGTTCTATTGTCCACGTTTATGTCCATCTAGGCGATCCCTTACGCTGCCGCCAGGCGAAAGCGCTCCCGTCCTTTCAAATGACCGAAAAGCTGCGGCCGCGAAAGTACAGGTTCCCGTTCTTGGGACACCCGCTGATCTGTCGTCCGGGGGCTATGCTAGGACAAACCTGCCTGTGACTGCCAAAGCCATGGCAGTTCTCAAAGATCGGCGCAATTTTTCGGACACACCCTTAACGCCTAGATCAACGGGCGTTTCCGATATACCCTCACCCCCCTCCTCGCACCAAGTGCGCGTAGCGTTTGGAGTTAGAGCAGGCATATCCCCTCTCAGACATATCCCCTCTACCAGGTGTGAGCCTTCGATCGTCCTCCCGGAAAAACGCATCCCAGAATGTACCCCAGGCTCTTGCGCCTCCTCCGAGCTAAGCTGCTTGCGTTCCATCGCTGGTGTACGCTGCGAGGCTCTCTCCGACTATGGCATAGAGTGGGTCAGAGAGGAGGCGGCGCGAGCTGCGGTCAAGTCTGTGGACGTTTTTAAGGTCCCCGCTTCTCGCAGATAACCTTCGACCAGCCGCATATGCCCCTTGTCGTCTAGTCGGTGCCAGATAGCCACGGCCTGCTGGGAAAGCAATGGTTCCTCTGCTGAACCAACATACAGACGTCCTCGGCTCAGCTTTCCACTCGGCTCGAGGTGAATACTCCCAAGGTCGAGGTGGCGGTGGTCTAGGTGCTACCCAGAAGCCTAAGTCGCGAAGCCAAGAGAGCCTGCATGACAGAGCCGGTGAACCATTCGTGGCGCTGCATCGCCGCGCTGAACCTCGACAACGCGCCACGATCCAACGTCTCGCCCTCTTCAAGGAGACGACGTACCTCAGCCAGAGCCTCCCTCGGTTCTTAGCGTCCGCGTCACCCTCGCGCTCGATGCGCGCCTCCATGGAGCTAAAGTCGAAGTGTTGATTAGCTCGGCAGTGTTATGGGTGCCGATAACGGAGCTGTGGACAGGAGCGTTGAAGATGAAGCTGGGGTTGTAGGGGCGGCTTCCTGCGACCTGCCCTCCACGTCGTCCACGCTCTGTGCTGTGATGTTCACCGTCTTCCAGGCGCTGGTCTGTTTTTCAAGGCAGTTTCGTCCACCCAGGTATCGCGCCGCGTTGATGCACCTCTCAGCGTCATCTAGGTTGTCGGGGTTCAGACCTACTACCTATCAGGGTTCGTTCCCGCTTCGGTGACCGCCGCGTCGAACGGTTCGCCGATCACACGCCGCACGACGAGGAGACCGGCGACGCCGATGAAGGTGGCGAACCAGAGGGTGGTGAGCCGAATCACGAAGGTCAGGGCTACCGCGAGTCCGCCCGAGAGCCCAGCTACGGCGGCGAGCATCCCCGCCATCCCCGCCTCGGCGGCCCCGAGCCCACCCGGCAACATGCTCGCGGCGCCGGCGAGCGAGCTGACCGCGAAGATGAAGACGAGCACCAGGAACGGCTCCCCCGCCCCAACGCCCAGGGCGCAGAGATAGACTGCCACGCACTCCAACCCCCAAGCGAGAAAAGAGATACCGCTCGCCACCATGAGCGGCCGGAAGGCCAGAAGCTCGTTCGACGCCCCGTAGAAGTCCCCCACGTGCGGCGCCAGGCGGTCCAGGAGCGGGAGCTTGCGCAACGTTCTCTCGGCGAGCAACGAGAACCTCTTCGAGCGCAGGACCGAGATCCCCACTCCCGTGAGCGCGAGAAAGAGTAGTAGCAACCAGGGACCGAAGCTGAAGGCCAGGGCGCCCAGGAGCCCCCAGAGGACCATGCCGGTGCCGTCGGTGGCCCGCTCGGCGACGACCGCGGGGGCGGACCGGGCGACCGGGGTCCCCGCGATGTCCTTTATAAAGACGCTCTTGAGGACCTCGCCGAGCTTGCCCGGTGAGATCGTCATGCTGAGACCCGCAGCGAAGATGGCGGCGTTCGCGCCAAGCGGGACCCGTACGTTTAGCACCTTGAGGTAATACGCCCAGCGCACGAAGCGCACCGCGTACGAGAGGGAGACGAGGCCCAGGATCGCCGGTATCAGGGAGAAGTCGAAGCCGCTCAAGGCGTCTCGCAAGTCCTCCAGGCCGCTCACGACGGCGAGCACGAGGTAGACGGCGATACCCAAGATAAGGGCCAGTACGAGGTTCTTCTTCAGGCGTTCCACGGGAGGCAGTCTCTCAGAAAACGTAGATGACCGTCGCCACTACGGCGAGGAAGAAGAGGAGCGTGACCTGTAGCGGCCGGTCCCGGAGCAGCAGGGTGTCCGGGTCGCCCCCGCCGTCGCGATGGACGAGTAGTAGGTAGCGCAAGACCCCGTAGATCACGACCGGCACGCTCACCATCATGTACTTGTGGCCGTAGGCGAGGTACGTGTACATGGTGTACGCGATGATCGTCGCCGCTACCATGATGTTCATCATCTGGTCGAGCATCTCGACGGAGTAGTCCTTGAGGTTCTTTCGGTGCGCCTCCGCCACTTCGCCCAGCACGTACAGCTCGTAGCGGCGCTTGGAGAAGCCCAAAAAAAGCGTTAGAAGCCCAGTACAGACGACCAGCCAAGGCGAGATGGGCACCCCCACCGCTGCGACTCCCGCGAGCGCCCGGATCACGAACCCCGCCGAGATGCTCATGACGTCGAGCACGGCCATGTGTTTCAGGAACAGTGTGTATACCGCCTGCAGAGCCAGGTAAGCCAGCCCCGCAAAAACTACCTCGAAGTTCACGAGGAAGGCAAGCGCCAACCCAAGGAGGGCGAGCAACGTCGCGTATACGACGGCGATGGGGACCGGGATCTCCCCGCTCGCCACGGGCCTCAACCGCTTTGTCGGGTGCCCGCGATCCTCTACGACGTCCAGGATATCGTTCGCGGCGTAGACCGCCCCAGAGAGCGCGCAGAAGGCGATAAACGCCACCATCGCGTCCACCACGCTCGACGCCCGCAACGCCTCCCCCGAAAAGATCACCCCGGCCAGAACGAACCCGTTCTTCGTCCACTGCCTGGGCCGGGCCAGCCGAAGATAGGCCGCCGGGAACCCTATTGATCGGCCTGCTTCCATGAAAGAGGGTTCTACCATACTAGCAATCAGCTTTCAGCTTTCAGCAGTTAGCAAGAGCGAGAGAGTCGAGAATACTCGCGAGGTAAGCTGAAGGCCGGCTGCTAGGTCTAGAGGTCCCGCTCTTCCTCGTCTTCGTCCTCTCCGCGCCCTTCATCCTCGTCGTCCTCGTCCTCCGGGAGGCGGTCGGAGAGGGGCGAGGCCTCGATGGCCTCCTCGTGCGGGACCATGGGGTTGACGAAGCGGGCGATGAGGATACTCGCCTCGTACATCAAGACCATCGGAACCGCCATGAGGATCATGCTGAACGGGTCCTGCCCCGGGGTAAGCGCCGCGGCGAGGATAGCGTTGACGATGAGGGCGTGCCTGCGATATCTCTTCAAGAAGTCGGAAGTGAGTAGCCCGAGCTTCGCCCCCACGTAGGCTGCGGCCGGCAACTCGAAGACGATGCCGAAAGCGAGTAAGAAGCGGGTAACGAATGGCAGGTAGGTGTCGGCCGTGATCACCTCGTTGTACCGATCAGGGGCGTAGCCGAGGAGGAAATCGAGGCCTATAGGCAGCACTAAACGGTAGCCGAAGTAGACTCCGATAAGGAACAGCGACGAGGACATCGCAACGAGGATGTAGGTGGTGGCGCGTCCCACCTCGCCGACCGCCGGGGCGACGAACATCCAAGCTTGATAGATGAGCACGGGCAACGTCAGCAAGAAGGCCGTGAACAAAGCCAGCTTTATATCGGTCAGAAGGCCCTGCGCCGGCCCAAGGTAGTTTAACCGCTCGAGATCTGAAGGCCAGAGCAGCCACCGGAAGATGTCGTCGACGAAGAAGCCCGCGAGGATAGCCACGAGGACGAACGCGACCCCCACCTTCAGGATCCTGGAGCGGAGCTCCTCGAGGTGCTCCATGAGGGTCATCCGCGCCTCGTCGCGCGGGCGGGTGGGTAACCGCAGGCGTCCGGCCATCTAGAAGCTCAAAGAGGTATTATTGCTTCTGCTCAGCGCGCTCCGCACCGCGCTCCGTAGCGTGCTCTGGGTCGTGCTCCGCGCGGGCGGTCTCTTCCTGCTTGCGGGCGCTGTGTGCGTCCTCTCCACCCGCCCCGCTCGTAAGCTCCTCGTCCTTTTTCTCCTCGTCCACCTCGCCGCGGGTGCCCCTCTTAAACTCCCGGATGCCCGACCCCAGCCCCTTGGCGAGCTCGGGGATGCGCTTCGCCCCGAAGAGCAAGAGGATGATGGTTAGCAGAATAAGCAACTCCGTCGGCCCTACGGAGCCAAGTCCGGGGATCACGGCCAGGTTCATGCGGTCCTCCTAATGGTCCTCGTCCGTCTCGCGCCTCATTATACGACCTCGCGGCGGAGCATGGATCATGTGGATCGTTTTATTTTTTCTTGGCGCCTTCCGTGGCATCGGTCTGCTGTTCGCCTTTGAGCAGGCCCTGTATGCGCTCTTTGACGGCGTCGGCCTGCTCGCCCTCGGGCTCGAGCTTGAGGTACTCGTTCCAGTACTGGATCGCCTTGCTCTGCTCGCCGGCTTGCTCGTAGGCCTGCCCCGCCGCCAGGTACGC
>DATDKT010000135.1:0-4831 GCA_036519775.1 Rubrobacteraceae bacterium | reverse complement strand
CTCGGTGAATAGAGGCTACCCACCCCCTAGCACTCTTTAGACACAAGCCCACATGTATGTAACGCCGTTTTCTTACTGCTTTCTTAGAAGGTGGTGTTATTGGACTGGGGTGGGACTGTAGGTGTAGAAAGGAGGGAGCTGTATGCAACGAGAGCAGAAAATCGAGAGCATAAAAGATATGGACCAAAAGGAGCTGGAGGAGGAGCTGCCCAGGCTGCGCGAAGAGGCAATCAAGGCAGAGGAGGCCTTAAGGGTCGCCCAAGAGAGGCTTCACGAGGTCGATCACAAGCTAGCCAAGATACCGACCTTCGTCGAAGTCCACGACGATCACCTCGTGGTCGATCGCAGGGGATGGGACAAGATGGTTAAGCTCCTGGGTCGGCTAACGATCCCCCTAGATCACGTGGTACGCGCCGAAGCGGATCCGAACATAGAGTGGGCAGTGTGGAGGGGATGGCGAGTCCCAGGTGTGCGCGTTCCGGGGGTACGCTTCTACGACATGCACGGTCACCGAGACAAAACCATTGTGATCTGGTTGAAGGACGAGACCTACGACCGGCTCATCACGGAGGTTGAAGACCCTGCTGAGGTGGTTAAGAAGATCAACGAAGCGGTCGAGGCTCGGTCGTCATTGTCTGGCTCCTGACGAAACCGAGTCCTAAGGGCCGGGGTGTGATAGCCTCGGCCCTTCTTTATGCTCTCGAAGCCACCTGAGTTTCCGAGAAGACCAGAGAAGGAGCAAACGAGGAAGCCCGACCGGTTGCAACGGATTGTCGAACTAAGGAATGATTCGGCCGAGCTTCCTCTAGACCCTCAGCGGCTTCTTTGTCACGCTAGGAATGCAGCCAAGAGGTGTTGTTACGTTGTGCCTACCCGTGACCTAGAAGCCCTAAACAGCCACGAAGCTCCTCCGCGACGTAGCGGTTTCGGGGCTGTGCCGACCGCTCCCGCTGCCGTGCGCGAACAGCACTACCCCTCGCGCGCCTTCTAATTCGTCAAGGTTCCCTTCGAGGGTGACCGAGCCGACCGGTACGCGAACCTCGCGTTCTTCCATCAGATTACGTCCTCTCCTCTGAGCCGTTCGCGCCGCGTTCCTCCTGCTCGCGCCGGGCACGTTCGAGCAGCTCGACGACCTCCTCGTCGGAGGTCTGCTCGAAGTGCCGGTACCAGAGGCCTATAGCCATAAGGTTCGAGGGCGCTTCCAGGCAGATCAGCTCATCGACCTCACGGCGGAGCGACTCGGCCGCCTGCGTGGCGCACACGGGCACGGCGAGGACGAGGCGCCGAGGATCCCGTCGGCGAAGAGCCACTATCGCCGCCCGGGTCGTCACGCCGGTGGCGATGCCATCGTCCACCAAGATCGCGGTTCGCTCACGAACCTCGGGCTCGGGGCGCTCTCCGCGGAAGAGCTTAAAGCGTCGTTCGGCCTCTTTTATCTCTTCGGCCACTACCCGTTCAATGTACTCTTCGGAGACGCCAATCTCTTCGACGATCCGCTCGTTGAGGACACGTGAGCCGTCCTGAGCAACGGCGCCGATACCGAGCTCCGGCTGGTTGGGTGCTCCAAGCTTGCGCGCGATAAAGACATCGAGCGGCGCCTTAAGGGCGCGGGCGACCTCATACCCCACCGGCACCCCTCCCCTCGGCAGCGCGAGGACCACCGAATCTTCGCCCCGGTACCGAGCCAGACGCTCGGCGAGCCTTCGTCCGGCGTCTTTCCTGTCCCTGAAAAGCGTTCGTTCGCTCGTGCCCATCACCCTTTGCCTGCGGGCTTTCAGCCCTTGACCACGATCAGGGGCCTCAAACGGGCCACCTTCTTCCCTATGCCCGCCCCGTCCGTCGTGTCGACGACCTCGGTGGCGTCCTTGTAGGCCTCGGACATCTCCTCGTCGATCGTAGCCTTACTCGCGGCGCGTATGAGGATGCCCTTGTCCTCAAGCTCCCGCTTGAGGTTGCGACCCTGGGCCGCCCTCTTCGCAGCCCGGCGGCCCATCTTGCGCCCCGCTCCGTGTGCGCTGGAGCCGAAGGTCTCACTCATCGCCTCTTCGGTGCCGGCCAGAATGAAGGAGTAGCGGCCCATGTCCCCCGGCACCAGTACCGGCTGGCCCACCGAGCGATAGTGCTCCGGCAGCTCCTCGTTACCGGGACCGAACGCGCGGGTGGCCCCCTTACGGTGCACCAGCACCTCGCGCCCGTCATGCTCCTCGAACTTCGCGTTGTTGTGTGCGAGGTCGTAGAGCACCCTCAAGCGGTGCTTCTCCGAGTCGAACCCCGCTCCCTCGAAGGCCTGACGCGTGAAGTGGGCGATGAGCTGCCGGTTGGCGAAGGCGAAGTTAGCCGCAGCGGACATAGCCCCGAGATAGGCCCTTCCCTCTGGGCTCGTTATTGGGGCTGCGGCGAGCTGCCTATCCTCGAACTCTATCTCGTACCTTTCGGCCGCTTCCATGCAGCGCTCGACGTAGTCCTGGCAAACTTGGTGCCCGAGGCCCCGGGAGCCGGAATGGATGAGCACCGTGACCTGTCCTAGATCGAGACCGAAGGCTTGGGCCGCTTCTTCGTCGTAGATCTCGTCGATGTATTGGACCTCGAGGAAGTGGTTGCCCGACCCTAAGGTGCCGAGTTGGGAGACGCCGCGCTCGTAGGCCCGCTCGGAGACATGATCGGGATCGGCGCCGGGGAGGCGCCCACCTGACTCCATGTTCTCCAGGTCCTCGGTCTCCCCATAGCCGCGCTTCACCAGCGCACCGGCCCCTTCGACCAGGATCTCCTCGAGGTCTTTTCTGCTAAAGCCGACGTCGTTGCGTCCCTTGCCTACCCCCGACGGTATGCCCTCGTAGAGCGCGTCCGCAAAGCGGTTCTTTTGCGGGTCCTTCGCTAGTCTACCCTCGTGAGGGTCCATCTCCTTCCGGTTTAGATCGGAGAGCAGGAGCCGCACCCCACAGTTGATGTCAAAGCCCACCCCACCGGGGCTGACCACACCTCCCTCCTCCGGATCGAAGGCCGCGACCCCGCCTATGGGGAAGCCGTACCCCCAGTGGATGTCTGGCATGGTTAAGGTCGGCTCAACCACCCCAGGCAGCGTCGCCACGTTGCAGATCTGCTGCAGCGAGGCGTAGCTTTCGTCCTTCAGGTCTTTGAGGATGCCCTCGGAGGCGTAGAACGCTGCGTCCACGCGCATCTTCCCCTCTTTGGGGATACGATACTTGAATCCGGAGACGTGCTCGATGTTCACTGCTCCGTCCTTTCTCGGCGAGGCCTAGACGTCCAGGATCATCTGAGCCCGCCAGCCTAAACTCCCGCGCGTCACCTCCAGCCCGTGGAATGTCGCGCTCTTTATCTCGCCCTGCCAGCCGTAGCCTTCTAGGTCCAAAGGGGCGCCGGTCAGGCGCGCTTCGAGGGAGAAGCCTTCTTCGCCGGCCTCCTTGATCCGGAGGTCCGCGTCGGCCGGGACGAAACCGTCACCCTGGACGAGGAAGACGAGCTCGTTTATCCAGCGTACCAGGAGGGTCTCAAGGTCGGGGGCTGAGAGCCGCACCGAGTCCTCGTACTCGCCCCCCTCTGGGGGCTCCTCGAATACCGTCATGAGCAGCGCTTGTCGGGCCTCGTCGAAGAGGTCCTCGAGCCTTGGGGCCTCTGCCACCTCGAAGCCGACGTCGGCGGTGTGGTCGAGCATCCGGATCATCGCTTCGCGTGCAAGGTGCGTTCCCGCCCCGAGTCCTCGATTGGCCTTTACTCCTACAGCCCTCGTACCCGTACCGAAGACCCCGTTAACGCCTCGCGCCGCATCTCCCTGCCCCGTTCTTCCCCTTCGCCTCCCTTGGCACGTAATACGGCTGCCCTAGGGTACAGTGACGGACCAGGGGCCTAATAGTGGTAGGGCCACCACATCGTTATCATTGGGCTGGCACCCCCTCTTATGTCATCGCTTAAAGGGCCAGCCCGGCAATGCGAGGTCCATTGACGTGGAGAAATCGGACCTCGCTCATTGTAATCGTCACGGACCGCGCAAACCTTTAGCGTGCTAGAGAGAGCCGAAGCCCCGATACGGACCCCTACCCATCTTTCCTGGTAACCCTGCTAGGGAAACTGCACTTACTACGCATGGGTAGCGGCGCTGAGCCTGGCGTCCATGCGCTCCATGAATGCCGAACGGCCGGCAACGCTACACGGGGCAATAGGGCCGAGGCTATCGCAAAGAGAGGGCTGGGGGCCATAGTGTATAGGGACCCCGGCCGTTAGCCATCAGTCTCCTCTTCCTTCTCGTCCAACCCTACGCACCAAGCGCATCCAGGGGGTTCGCCCGCCTCCTTTAAGCGTGCGGCTAAATCTCTGGCCTGCTCGAGGCTCAACCCGATCTTCTCCATCGTGGTGGAGCCGCCCGCATTAATCCGGATCACGCTAGCCACACTTCATCTCCTCCTTCCCGACCCACTTTCCCCAGCGGGTTAATCCTTATAGGCATGGTACTACCGACCGAAGGCAGGCGCACCACAAAAACGAGTGATTCTGTGAGTTGAAAACGGCTGGAGCTCCTCGATAGAATCCTGGCTGTGACGCAATGAAGTCGTCTTATCAAGCTCTACCGTTTACAGCGTGGCCAAGCTAGTCCGCTCGACAAACATCCTTCGCCCACAGGCCACCCATCTTCCTCCTAGCTACTTCATAGGTTACCCGGGCACCCTTCTTCAGCGACTTCGCTTTGGTGTAAGCTGCTATGCTCGTGTGGTGCACGAACACCGCCGCGCCTCCATCATCCGGGTGAATGAAGCCGTAACCGCCTTCGCCGTTGAACCAACTCCCGACGATCCCCGTCCTCTGGCTCACTGCCAAA
>DATDKT010000134.1:0-3241 GCA_036519775.1 Rubrobacteraceae bacterium | reverse complement strand
AGTGGTCCTCCTTTCTTCCAAGGTTGTCTCGCTACACACTACGTACATTCTCTAAGAGGCAGCTGTGAGGTGGGTTAAAAGGGAGTAAGAAGTAGGTAAGAATTGCTTAAATTCCCACACAAGGACAGAAAGAGGCCAGAGTCACAATAAGGAAGCCCACTTTCCGAGAACACCTCTTGTCGGAAGTTCCGTGAATAGCGCTTCGCTCTAAGTGTGCTGGGCTTCGCCGAGTGGCATCATGCTGGCGCGTGGGGATCGTCCCACCGTGGGGGCGGGCGAGGGAAGGAGGTAAGCGATGCACCAGCCAAACGGCATGAAGTTCTCCACGACGTGCCTCGCGGCGGACTTGCGAGTGCACTATGCCGAACAGGGTAACCCAACGGGGGATGCCGTCATCTTCCACCACGCGTACGTTGATTCGTGGTTCTCGTACAGCCGGGTACTCTCCCTGCTCTCGGCTGAGTACCACGCCTTCGCATTCGATCAGCGCGGGCACGGGAACTCAGATAAGCCCGAATGCTGCTACACGGGGGATGACTACGCCGACGATGTGGATGCGTTCATGGAGGCGGTCGGGATCGAGAAAGCGACCCTCGTGGGCGACTCGTCGGGCGGCATGATCGCGCAGCGAGTGGCGCTTGACTATCCACACCGCGTTAGCCGCCTCGTCCTGATCGGTTCGCCAACGACGTTGGTGAACAACGAGACCGTCATAGAGTTAGGGAAGGAGATGCTTGCGCTGGAAGATCCCATCTCGCCTGAGTTCATCAGGGAGTTCGTGTTGGGCATGATCCACCACCCGGTCCCTGAAGAGTTCCTCGCGGGGGCGGTCTCCGAGAGCCTCAAGGTTCCAGCCCGCGTCTGGCGCGACTACTATGAGGGGGTGGTGCTTACAGTCGATGACACAGCCCGGCTCGGTGAGATCGGCGCGCCGACGTTGATCTTGTGGGGGGAGCAGGACGCCCTCTTGCCGCGCGAGGAACAAGAGCGGCGCGCCGCGGCGATCCCTGATGCTAAGTTGAAGGTGTACCCAGAGACCGGCCATTTGGCCCACTGGGTGCGGCCAGAGTGGGTCGTGCGAGACCTGGAGGTGTTCATGAGAGGGGGACGTCCCGCCTAGCCCTCTGTCCCAGACTCCCGCGCGAACTTCCCGGAACACCTATTGTCGACAACTCAGTTTCCGAGAACACACCTTCTCGGCAGCTCGGTGAATAGAGGCTACAGCAGCTCACTAGCGCTAGGCGCGAGCATAAAGGACTACTGCGGGGTCTGGGCGTGAAAGGGTTCGAAAAACTCTCGCTTCGACGGCTGGGGAAACCCGAGTGCCCGCGCCTGGGGGATGAGCAGATCATTGGCAAACCGCTCGAACGCCTCCTGTGACTCCCACACGTCAACCGTACGCCATCCTCCATCTGATGTGGGACCGCACACGTGGATAAGCTCCCCTTCTGGCGGACCGCTAAGACCCAACGCTTGTTCCAACTGCTCATACTGCTCCCGTGTGACGCCCGGAAATTCCATAAAGACACCAACAGCCATCGGTGCTCCCGCCTTTCTACATGCAACCCCTCATGGAGTTGATCCTATAGTGACAATGGCCGCAAATACCAAAGCTGTCAAGGGGACGGGTTTCCGAGAACACCTCTTCTCGGCCGCTCGTGAACAAAGGCTAGCGGCAACGGGCCAGCCTCCCTCCGTGCACAAGGTGCAAGACCTTTAGCAAAGAGGCAATTCTATGAGGGATGCACCAGCCTTTGCTTTTTGCCACAATGCTTCTGTTGTAGTTCGTTACGCAACCATAGACTAGGCTGGAGATAGGAGGTAGAAGGTTATGGCTCGCATCCTCACCATTGACCCTGAGCAAACCCGAGGGCTGCGCAAACTCCTGTTCTGGGTAAATAAGCGGCAGTATGGGGGAGTAGTACCGGGTATTTTTAAGGTCTTATTCCCCGATCTCAATGTTGCCTTACCCTCTGGCTGGGTCTACAACTACCTACACTTGCGTAAGTCCTCACCTCTAACTCGCCTACAGCGAGAGATGCTCGCCACGGTAGTCAATGGCCTGATCGGCGGCGCTCCGTGACTAGGTTTGCATACGGCGGCCGTGCGTCGCCTAACGAAGGATGAGCACCTAAGCGCAGAGTTTGCAACCACCTGGCCTCAGTACGATCTGGATGAGAAGACCCGGGCGCTGCTGGGCTATGCCAAGAAGTTGACGCAGGAGCCCAGCATGATGGAGGACTCCGACATCGAGGACCTACGAGCCGCTGGTTGGGACGAGCGGGGGATATACGAAGCCACGGCACTCATCTCGTTATTTAACTATAGCGGTAGGATGGAAGCCGCTGCAGGGCTGCCGATGGATCAGATACCAGAAGAAGCAAAGTTTCCCGAAGCAACTGCCGGTAAGCCAACAGTTTCAGCTCGCGCCTAATAAGCACCGAATGCGCAGCTACCCTTCTATGAAGTCCTACAGCCGGAGTTCTAGGAACTCCGGCTCTTTTCCTGCCGCCATGGTTCTTGAGTTTCCGAGAACATTATTTAGCGGAAGCCCGGTTTCTAGAAAACCCTTCTTTTGGGTAGTTCGGTCCAAAAAGAGCTTGTGTCTAGAGAAAGCACGTCATCTGGAGAGCCGCAACGCTTCCTCTAGAGGCCGTCCTCCAGGTCCCTCGGCTACTCCACTCCAGTATTCCAAGAACCTCAGAAGCCTGAGCACGTTCTCTCGTGCCTTATAAACACCGTGAAACCAATAACAATTCATTCGGGCCAAACTCCTCTCTTAAATGGCCCATATCGAATTCGAGGTCTTTGTCGCCGAACCAGAGAGCAGGAGCCCTCCAAACCGGCCTCCTAAAAGCGGTTTAAAGCGCCTGCAGATCCTCGTGGGCCGAGGGGCCGCTGACATTAGTTCCGCGGCTTTGAAGCCTTTATAGCCCCCTCAGAAGAGGTTTCGACCTCCGTTCCGCTTACGGTTCTCCATGCGCTCGCCAGCGACCAGGAACACGGTGCGGTTCCTACCAATAAGATAACCCTGCAAGAGCGGCGAGGCCAGCACGCGTTCCAGCCCATGGGGGCTCCTTATCAGGCTGCGACTCTCTTGGACGTGTAGGCTATGGGTAACAAAAGGAGGAGGAAGGAAGGATGAACGAGCAGGATATACAGGACATCTTGGTGGCGCTGCTGACGGAGGATTCGGTACAGCTCGGGGAGCGCGCTGCGGGCGCCGAACCGACGTTCGAGG
>DATDKT010000133.1:0-23966 GCA_036519775.1 Rubrobacteraceae bacterium | reverse complement strand
CTCGTCGGGCGGGAAGATCTCCTCGTCCGCTGCGTACCCCGCGCCCAACAGTGCCAGGTAGTTGAAGAGCGCCTCCGGTAGGTGCCCCTGCGCCGCGAAGTCCTCCACGCTCGCCGCCCCGTGGCGCTTGGACAGCTTCTTCTTATCCGGCCCCAGAACTTGCGGGACGTGGGCGAAGGCCGGTAGCTCGTATCCCAGGGCTTCGTAGATGAGGATCTGGCGCGGCGTGTTCGAGAGGTGATCGTCGCCCCTTATGACGTGGCTGATCCTCATCTGCGCGTCGTCCACCGCCGCCGCGAAATTGTAGGTCGGGGTGTCAGTGGACTTCATCAGCACGAAGTCCTCGATGTTCGCGTTCTCGAACGTTACCGGACCGCGGATAAGGTCCTCCACGACGGTCTTTCCTTCGCGCGGGGTTCTCATGCGCACTGTGTAGGGCTCCCCGGCCTCAGCTCTTCTATGTGCCTCTTCGGGGTCCATCTCCCGGTACTCGCCGCCCGTGTAGATCGGTTGCCGGCCCTCGGCCCGCGCCCTCTCGCGGAACTCGGCGAGCTCCTCGGGTGTGGCGAAGTCACGGTATGCGAGGCCGGAGTCAAGGAGCTTCCTCGCCGCCTCGCGGTACAGGTCGAAACGTTCGGTCTGGCGGTAGGGGCCGTAGGGACCGCCGACCTCGGGCCCCTCGTCCCAGTCCAGGCCGATCCAACGCAGAGAACGTTTTAACTGCTCGACCGACTCCTCTGTGGAGCGTTCTAGGTCCGTGTCCTCTATGCGTAGGGCGAAGATGCCGTTGTTCTTGCGGGCGAAGAGCCAGTTGAAGAGCGCCGTCCTGACGCCGCCGACGTGCAGCGAGCCCGTCGGGCTCGGAGCGTACCGTACCCTGATCTGCGAAGTATCCATGAGGTTAAGCTAGCACAAAGCCCCCGTATCGAAAAGCGGCGGGAGGCCCAGCGTCTCCTTACTGGCCCGCGAGCGCGTTGCCCCTGTCGAACAACAGGTCGCCGAGCTGCAGCAGCTTGCCGGCGACCGGCGCCCCCACGTCGCTCTCGCAGACCGAGCGGACCTGCTCGCCCAACGTAACCAGGAGCTGTCCCACAGCGGCGAGGTCGGAGTCGCCCGCTAGCAGTTGGATCCTCAAGGCGGCTAGGTTGTCGGCTATGGACATAAGCTCGGGGCTCTCCGAGGCCGCGAGCCTCTGTTCCCAGATCTCGATCACCCGAAGCGCCGCCTCCATCTCGGACCGCTGTACCCCGCCTTGCAAAACCGCCACGGCCTCTTCGAGGGCGGCGTCGATCTCGTTGGCTGCCACGTTGTTGCTCTCCTTTCGAGCTGTTTGAACCCCGAGGATAGCCGAAGGGCCGGGGTTTACGTCCCGGCTCGCTCTTATGCCTGGTTACCGACGATGTTCTAGGTGCCTGTGATGGGCAGCACCGGGTACATGATGTCCTTGGGATCGTCGCTGTGGAGGAGACCCCGGGCGTGTCCCAGCTCGTGCTCCAGCGCCAGCTGGATGTCGTTCGGCCCCAGCCCGAGTTCCTCCGCTACGCACTCGTCGAACAGAATGATGCCCTCGACCGTGTCACCGTTCTGGTACGGGATGTAGGCGGCACCCGGAACGAAGGGTTCGCTTAAGTCGCTCCCGAAGCATACGGTATAGATAGGCACGAGACCGTCGGTGTCCACGATGCTGGGGTCTACCTCTTGCGCGCTCGCGCGGTCCGCCGCCACCGCCACGGCCGCGGCCGCAAGCAGGACCGCCGCCATAAGCTTCGCCGCCCTGCGCATCGTCTCTGCCGTGGGCGCCGATACCAGAGATACCATCTTCTTCGTCAACGTCTCCCCCTTTTCGTTAACTCTGCCTTGCTTCGTTGAGCTTCGGGTTGCTTGGGAGCGTCTTGCCATTCCATATATTACCCCGATAGGCTACTCTTGGGCTCTATCTTGTGAGTTGACGATCAAGACCTCCAGAGTCCGCGGGCCGTGCACGCCCTCGACGCGGTTTAGCTCTATGTCGGAGGTCGCCGACGGGCCGGAGATGAAGGTGATGGACCGTCCTTCGTTCTTGACGGTATTTTCGAGCATGGCAAAGGCTTCAGGGACGAGGCCCACGATCTGGTCCTCCCGCACCACGCAGAGGTGGTAGTCGGGCAGGAGGGTCAGGGCGCGACGGCCCTGAGCTTCCCCGGCGTCGAGGACGATGGTGCCGGTCTGGGCGATGCCCAAGGCGCAGCCGGTCAGGATGCCGTCGCTCTCGTCGAGCTCCTCTTTGGTAAGCCGGGGCCGGGCGGCATCGCGCAAGGTTTCGACGCTTTCGGGGAGCCACTCTTGAGGGAGGCCGGGGGGGATGACGAGCCGCCGCACGCCGCGCCGCTCGCACGCTTCGGCTATGGCGCTAGGCAGGTCGGCCTCGCTCACACGGTGGATGGTCGCCTCGTACTCAGCCGCTCTCTCGGCGAAGCGTTCGACGATCTTCTCGTGGGGAGCGTCATCCTCTTCGCGGTAGCTACGCTCGACGGGGACGTTCTCGGGGCGCTCGTCCTCCACGTCGCGTGTCGCGCGCCGTATGCGCCACAGGATCTCCTCCCTTCCCGAGGTCACTCGCCTGTCCCCGATCCGTTCCTCGACCTCCACCACTCGCGGAAGGTCTGATCCGGGACGGGCTTGAGGTCGCGGGCGTCTGTCCAGCCGGCGAGCCTGCCGGGGAGGCGGTGGATGGCGCCGCTGCGAGCTAGGGGCCACTGGCCTATCCTCGCCGCTCTTTGGGCGCCCTCGTAGAGCCTGCGGTCCGAGAAGGTCTTCGCCATCGCCTGCATCGCGACGTTCTCGGGATCGAGCTTGCCCTTTAGACCGCCTTCGTCCTGCTTGTGCCGCACCACCTTGCCTCGCAGGTGGATGAGAACCTCCGGTATGTTTATCTTCACTGGGCAGACCTCGTAGCACGCGCCGCACAGGGAAGAGGCGTAGGGTAGAGAGTCCGAGCCGGACTTGCCGATGCCGACGAGTTGCGGTGTGAGGATCGCCCCGATTGGGCCGGGGTAGACCGAGTTGTAGGCGTGGCCGCCGGTGCGCTCGTAGACGGGGCAGACGTTCAGGCAGGCCGAGCAGCGGATGCAGTTGAGGGATTGCCGCCCGATCTCGTCGGCCAGGACCTCCGTCCGCCCGTTGTCCAGGAGGACGAGGTGGAACTCCTTCGGCCCGTCCCCCTCCGAAACGCCGGTCCAGAACGTCGTGTACGGGTTCATCCGCTCCGCCGTCGAGGAGCGGGGGAGGAGTTGCATAAAGACCTCAAAGTCCCGCCAGGCCGGGATCACCTTCTCTATGCCCATAAGGCTGACGAGCACGGGCGGCAGGGTGGTGCACATCCGGCCGTTACCCTCGGATTCGACGACACACACCGTTCCCGTCTCGGCCACCGCGAAGTTCGCCCCGCTGATGCCGACCTTCGCCTTCAGGAACTTCTCGCGCAGGTACAGGCGTGCGGCGTTGGTCAGGTCGGGGGGATCATCGGAGAGGTCCTCGACGCCGAGCTCGCGCATGAAGAGCTCCCGGATCTCGGCCCGATTCTTGTGGATCGCAGGCACAAGGATGTGCGAGGAGGTCTCGCCGGCGAGCTGGATGATGAGCTCCGCCAGGTCGGTCTCGTACGCTTGGATTCCTTTCCTTTCTAGATGCTCATTGAGCTTGGTCTCGTCGGTGGCGATAGACTTGACCTTGACGACCTCTTTCGCGTCGTGGCTCCTGGCTATCTCCGCGATGATGCGGTTTGCCTCCTCACCGTCCCGCGCCCAGTGCACCTGCCCCCCGGCTTGCGTGACGGACTGTTCCAGCTGCAGGAGGTAGTCGTCGAGGTGGCGCATCGTTCGCTTCTTGAGGGCGTAGCCGGCCTCCCGGAGCTCCTCCCAGTCCGGCATCTCCCCGACGACGGCCGCCCTCTTTTCGCGGATGGTCCTCGTAGCCTTGCCGAGGTTGCGGCGCAGCTGGGAGTCGGAGAGGCTCTCTCTCGCGGACACCTCGAAGTGCGGGGTCTTGCCGGGGGAGAAGGCGTCCGATTCTTTGAGTGTCACGGTTGCTTCCTTTCTTCGGTGGCGGCGAGTATCTCCGCCAGGTGGACGGTCTTCACCCCGGCTCGCTGGCGCGTGAGACCGCCACCGATGTGCATAAGGCACGAGTTGTCCCCGGCGCAGCAGACCTCTGCTTCGGTATCGAGAACGTGCCGGAGCTTGTCGCCGAGCATCGCTATAGAGGTGTCCGCGTTCTTGACAGCGAAGGTTCCCCCGAAGCCGCAACACTCCTTTGATTCGGGTAGCTCGACGTAATCTATTCCCTCCACGGCCCGGAGTAGCGTGGGGGGTGCGTCGCCCACTTTCAGCATCCTCAGGGAGTGGCAGGTCGGGTGGTAGGTGACGCGGTGCGGGTAGTAGGCGCCGACGTCGGTGACCTGGAGCTTGTTGACCAGAAACTCCGAGAGCTCGAAGACTTTGGGGGCAAGCTCCTCGACCTCGTAGAGGAGCTGCCTGTCGTTCGTCAGCTCCGCGGCCATTGGGTAGAGCTCGCGGACCATACCTACACAGGAGCCCGAAGGAGCGACGACGGCCTCGTAGTCCTTGAATACCTTCACGAAGCGCCGCACCAGCGGTATCGCCTCACGCTGGTAGCCGGTGTTGAAGTGCATCTGGCCGCAGCAGGTTTGATCCAGGGGGAAATCCACCTCTATCCCGAGGCGTTCGAGAACCTCAACTGTCGCCTTTCCCGTCTCCGGGAAGAGCGTGTCATTGAAGCACGTGATAAAGAGCGCGACGCGCAAGTTGGGTGCCTCCTCCTTTCTTATGCGACGCCGGGGTAACGGCGTGGTCCTGTCCCTCACCCCATGATAGCCGATACCGTCCCGCAGGGGTTGAATACCGTGCTCACGCTCTCCAGCGTTCTCGCCCTGATCCTGCCTTTCGTCGCCGGGGCCCAAGGTGGGTCCACGGGGGCTCGGATGGGAAGCCGGCGCGCGGGGGGAGGCTACTACCCGTTCTCCTCTGGCCTTGTGCGGGTCACGTCGAGGGTGGAGATGTAGCCCTCCGAGAGCGCTTTACTGGTCGCTTCGCCGCGAGAGTTGACACCCATCTTAGGGTAGAGGTTGGCCAGGTGGCGCTTCACGGTCGCCTCGGAGAGCATTAGGGCCTGGGCGATCTGGCGGTTGCTCATCCCGCGGGCGACGAGCAGCAGGATCTCGAGCTCCCTGGCCGAGAACTTCTCGTCGGTCTCGCTCTCGACCTTCTCGAGCGTCTCGCGCGGCAATATGAGGACAACGTTCTCGTCGTGCGGCTCTTCAGGGCTTTTGGCGGCGGCGTGGACCGCCGCAAGCAGCTCCTCTAATGAGGCGCTCTTGACCAGGTAAGCGCTGGCCCCGAGCCCCAAAAGCTCGCGCACCAGGCGCGGATCGTCGTACATGGTGGCGACGACAACCCTGGGCATCGGCGAGATCCCGGTCAGGCGCTCCAGCACCTCCCGTGCCCCCATAACCGGCATATCGACGTCCAGGATGAGCACATCGGGCAGCATCTCCCCAGCGAGCTCCAGCGCCTCTTCACCGTTCTCCGCCTCGCCTACGACCTCTATACCTTCGTCAGTGGCGAGCATCTCCTTGAGACCCTGGCGGAACATGGTGTGATCGTCGGCCAGGAGCACCTTTATGGGGTGCTCTTCCTGCACTACCGTCCTCCGTTAGAGAAGTCGTCGAGGGGCTCTATTCTCCTCTCCGAGCCCCCGTCAAGGAGGATGGACGCCTCGATCTTCGTGCCCGCTCCTGACGTGGAGGATAATCCGAAGGTACCCCCCACGAGCTCCGTCCGCTCCCTCATCGAGTGGATTCCTCTTCCTGGCCCATGGCCTTCGGACGCCTGCTCGAAGCCTCCCCGTTGTCCTCGACATGACCCACGACCCTCTCCGGGCGAACCTCTACCCCTATCTCGAGGTGACCGGCCCCCGAGTGCGAGACGGCGTTCCTTACGGCCTCACGCAAGATCAGGAATAGTTGCTCGCGAACGTGGGGCGGGATAAGCGTCTCGTCGCCCTCGACGGAGAGGCTGCATTCGAGGCCCGGCGGTACGGCGGTCTTGAGAAGGTTCGAGAGGGCCACGGAGAGACCGTCTTTAGCCTCCGTGTCGTAGAGTTCCCTGGAGAGGTTCCTGGTGAGATCCAGGGCCTCCCGGGTCGTCTCCCTGGCGAGTTGCATCTTTGCTCTAGCCTGTGAAGGGTCGCGCTCCTTTAAGGCTTCGCAGAGCTCCAAACTCTGGTGCACGACGCCCATCGAGTGAGCTACGCGGTCGTGGAGCTCGCGACTGATCCTCCGCCTTTCGGCGGCCTCGGCGCGTATCGTCCACTCGCGGGCGAGAAAGTGTTCGCGTTCCTTCTCGGCCTGCTTGCGCTCGGTGATATCCGTCGAAACTCCTACGATCCCGACCGCGCGGCCCTGCGTGTCGTAGATCAGGGAGTCGGTGACGTGGGCGGGGAATGTGGAGGCATCCTTGCGCTGGGCCACAAACTCGCCTTCCCACGTCGCACCGGCTCGGAGTCGGTCCATGATCTCTTCGGCAACCCCGGCTTCTGCGGTACCGACGGTTAACCCCACGATATTGCGACCCAACGCTTCCTCGCGCGACCAGCCGTAGAGCTTTTCAGCGTACTCGTTCCAGTGGGTTACCGTGCCCTGCAGATCGGTGGAGATGACTGCGGCCTGGACCTGCTCAAGCAGCTGTGCCTGCAACAGTACCTGCTCCTCCGCCTGCTTACGCTTGGTAACATCCTCGCAGATAAGTAGGATGACCTTACTACCGTTGGTGCTTCGCACGATACGCACGTTTTCCTTGGCCCACAGCGTGCTCCCGTCCTTGCGGATCTTGCGTGCTTCCCAACTGCTGGACCGTTCCAGGTCCTGCAAGCACGCGCTAAAGTAGCGAGAGACATCTTCTTTGTCTTCTTCGTGGAAGACGTCGAGCACCGAGCGTCCAACCAGCTCTTCGACCGTGTAACCGAGCTGTTCCACGCCGGAACGATTGACCGATAGCACCGTTCCTCGCGTATCTACGGTGAAGTACATAAACGGGTTATCCTCGTACAAAGCCTTGTACCGCTCTTCGCTCGTGCGTAGCCTCTCTTCCACCCTTTTCTGCTCGCTGATATCGAGGATAAAGCTGATATACCAGAACGGATCCGTGCCCAGACAATGGCCACCTATGATTGTGGGAACATGCCGTCTGTCCTTGCGGAGAAAGTTCTTCTCGAACGGGGCGAAGCGCCCGGTCTCGATAGCCTCCTGTACCGCTTGCGCGCTCCGCTCGCGCTCCTCCGGCGGGGTCATATCGTTCCCGTTCAACCCCCCGTCGAGCAGGTCTTCACGGCTGTAGCCCAGCATGTCGAGCAGGGCGTCGTTGGCCTCCAGGACCAGCTCTTCCTCCCCCCTAGCGACACCGATGACGTCGGAGGTGTAGAGGCCTGTCAGCTTCGCCTCGATCTCGCGTAGTGCCTTCTCCGTTCGTCTGCGCTCGGTTATGTTCTCGAAGTACACGAATACGCTGCGTCCAGAGGGGCACACGCGGAGTTGGAACCAGGCGTCGAGGGGTGGGTAGTACTCATCGAACTCGACTACTGCCCCCTCCCGTACCGCCCGGAGTAGCTCGATCTGGAACTTGGTGCCGACGAACTCGGGGAACTCCTCCCACACGACCTTGCCCAAGAGGTCGTCCGGGTCCCTCCCGGCGGCGCGGATAATCTCGGCCGCTGCCTTGTTTATATACGTGTAGCGCCAGTTGCGGTCGAGGGCGGTGAACGCGTCGGTGATGCTCTCCAAGATGGCGGTCACCTCTCGCTGAGCAGCCTCGGCCTCGGTGCGAGCCGCCCACTCGCGGGCGAGGAACTCTTCTCGTTCTTTCTTCAATTGCTCGAACTCGGCGTCCTGTCGGCCAAAGACGGCGCGGTTCTGCTCGGAGCTCGAAAATCTCATCTGTCTCCCACCCGGACGATACGCGCAGGTCAAATTCTAAAACAAAGACCAGATTCTCGCTATTCTCTTGGACTCCTCAGAGCGTGCTCGAACAAGTAAACCAAGATAGACGTAAACTCCAGGGGGGAGGCGGTGAGGAAGGCGCTTTCCGAGGATTGGGTCACCATCCAGGAGATAACCGAAGAGTACGAGCAAGAGTAACCTACCGCGGAGGGTACCGCTAACCCCGCGAAGCCATCTCCTCCGTCTCGTCGAGCGCTCCGAGCAGGTCCTCCGTCGAGATGTCGTGCACCTCTAAGCTTTGGCCGTTCACGCTGACGACGGCGTTTAGGCCGTCCTCGAGGAGTATCCGTACCCAGGAGGGGACGTTCTCCCGCACCGTCTGGGTGACCTCGTTACACACGACCAAATGGGGTTCGAAGCTTTCCACCTCCTGGTCTAGGTCCTCGGGAGGGGCGATCCTCGTCTCGAGGTGCGGGCGGTACTTGGTGAGGGAGAGCGCGACCGCCTCCCTGTAGGAGAGCGGCGCTATGGATACCAGCATGCGCACGATCTGTTTACTTCCTCCACCCTCCACGTAGCGGTCTACTCGTATACCAATATACTTGCATTTGGACAAACTCAAGCGACGCAAGCGAAAAATGGGTAAAAGTATGTACGCTAAATACACCTATAGATGCACGACAGATCATCGGCTAGCCTGCTACTTTGGACCTCTCGCGTACACCAGGATCTGGTTGTAAGGTTTTTGGTCAGGGCGCTGCATTATCCAGCAGGCTCTGACGAATGGTACGGAGGACCTGACGACGAAAACTGCTTGATTACGTAGGGATGTCGCCCAGCATCCCTTCTGGGTACTTACGCCTGTCCCGCAAACGAACCAGGAGGGGCAGAGACGGCGCGAGCGCGTTGCGGAAAGAGCCGTAAGATCCAAAGAGACCAGCCCGGCGCGCCACACCTCTGGCCGATCGCCGAACGAGAAGGCGGTGTGGCGGACGCGATAACGGAAACCATCTAGACCCCGGACATTGTTCGAAACGCACAACCTGCGCGATGATGTGGTCTTTCCGCGGGTTCCGAGGGGCCGGTTTCTTGCGCTCGCCTCATTCTCGCCTCATAAACGAAAGGGGCCGGCGCCCGGAGATGGGTGGGAAAGTGGGAAGGGGCGTCGACCCTGGAAACTGTGGCAAAGGTATTTTTACCGTTTACCGCAGACGCCCGAAAATACCCTACACACTTTTATGCAATTTCGCGTTGCGTTTCGTAAAATTTACACTTCAAGGTTGCGAGCGAACCGTGCTGGGTGGTGGTCGGCGGCTCCCGCGAAGTTCTGTTTTTGCTCTACGGCTCGTGTCTGCCGAACTCGTAGGTAAGGAGGTTGGCCCACCGGTACTTACCCAGGGCGAAAAAGAGCGCCATTAGCAGGTACCTCAAAAACACCCGTAGAACACCGTGCTCTCTGTAGCGCCGGTCAGAGACGTACGTGCGCTGCGCGACGACCCCGAAACGGCGGTCTCGCGCTAAGCGGCGGATCAACTCAATGTCGTCGAACTTGAGTTCGGGATCGAAGCCACGGCTCTCCCTGAAGATCTCCCTCCTTACCGCGATGCAGTGTCCGGCGCCGGAGGGCAAGAGCTTCTCGAAGGACTTGAAGAGCAGGTTGAAGAGGGTGAAGATACTCCTTATCGTCGGTGTCGAACGGTAGGGCACATACAGAGGACACGCGATGTCCAGCCTTCGGCGTTCGAACTCCTCAAGAAAGCCCTCGAAGAAGTCCTCCTCCAGCCTCACGTCGGCGTCGAGGAAGACCAGGACGTCGCCGCGGGCTCTCCGGCCCCCCAAATTCCTCCCTTTCGCCACGGGGGGCGAGCCGTTTAGCAGGACCACATTGGGGGAGCGCCTCACGACGGAGACGGTGCCGTCCCCGGAGCCCGCGTCGACCACTATGACCTCGTCGGCCTTCTTGGTCTGTTCCATCACGTCGGAGAGTAGCGAGCCGATGTGCTGTTCTTCGTTGAGGGTAGGGACCACAACGCTCAAAGAGGGACGGTTGCGAGTACCTTTGAGCGGCACTAGAAGAGCAGGAGTAGGTTTAGGATCATGGTCAGGATTACGCTCGACAAAATGCTGATCAGCACCCAGAATCGGAGACCTCCGCGGGACATCAGGACTGGGGGTAGCCCCCGTCCCGCCAAAGACCGCGAAGAGCAGCCGGGTACCCGAGACCGCGTAAACCAGGTTCTCCAGGACATCGACGTGCGGCAAGCCAAGCAGTAGCCCCTCGCTCGGAGTTGATCCCCCCAGAGCGAGCAGGAGTAACGCTGCCCTTACCATACCAACGTACGTTCTTCGCCATACTTCCCTGATCCTCCTTGCCTGTATGGACGCACCGCTGAGACGAGTCTTTGTCGGCGGCACCGTAGCGACAGGCGTGTTTTGTCGTGCGAGCCAGGTATGTACCCGTGGGAGCGGAAGCCTATCCGCGCAAACCAGGAATCTCTGCACCTTTGTATGCAAAGGGGATGCATACTTTGGGCCATTTTTCGGCGATTGAGCCCAAAAACGGCTCTGGGAAGGCCACCCCACTGTACCATACAGTGGGGTGTCGGTTAAGGGAGGCGAGAAAAGAGTTGCCAGAGAGACAGTACAGAGCGGTGCCTCACCCTTTTTCGTGTCTTGATTCGTGTCTTGAGGGTAGAGAGATTTCGAGCGGCGCAGAGTGTGCTGCCTCGCCGGGGGGAGGCTCAGGGTGAGCGACGATACGTTGACAGCGCCTGCTAGCACGTGGCTCATCCCGTTCCTGCTGCTCTTTTTGCGGGATGGGATCTCCTGCGGCGACGAACTGGAGGAGAGGCTCGACGCTCTGGGCGTTGCCGGGATGCGCCCGAAGGAGGTGTACCAGAGCCTACGGGAGCTGGAGTGGGAGGGGCTGGTGCGCTGCGACCGCCAGGACAACGGGCACGGTAACTCCGGTATCTCCGAGTGGCGGTGCGAGATCACCGAGGTGGGCCAAGCTTACCTTGAGTTCTGGGTGAACTCCCTGAACCAGTACCGGAAGGAGATGGACCTGTTCTTCAGCACTTACGCCGGGACGCCCGCGAGGGGCGTGCGCAGGTGAGAAACGAGCCGGGGCCGGCGCGCCTCCTTGCCGCTGGGGGGCCTGGCTATACGAGCGGTGTGGGGGAGAGGCTCGGGTTGCGCCTCCGGTGGGCCGCTCCAAAGGACCTGTTAGAGGAGGAGCGAAGTGGAAGACGGACACGAGCAACGCCGGAGTCGTGAGGACTACAAGGAGCTCGACCGGCTCCTCACGGAGGCGGACGGGTCTTTGGGAGACGAAGACCTGCGCGGGGCGAACGAGATGCTAAAGAAGGCGGGCGTCAAGGCCACCTCCATGTGGGGGGAGGTCGGACGACCGGTGCTTCCGGGGCACGTGCGGGCGCTGGTCAGCCTGCTCTGGGACGTGCAGGAGGACCTGGCCAGGGCGGAACGGAACTCCCCGGAGCTGCTGCAAAAGAACCTCCGGGACCTGCGCTCCCGCTTCGGTCTCGAAGCTTGCAGAGAGGGCGCCGAAAAAGCCGTTCTTTGATTCTCCAAAAACCTAGAGAGATAGGTGGTAAGTAACAAGGAGCAGGCACCACGACGGCCGCTCTGGCTGATCACAAGGCACGGCGACGGTCGGATGCACGTGCTCATCCTCGACCCGAATGGCGAGGAGGAGGCGTTGTCGGTCTTCAGTTACGAAGAGGAAGCCGAAGCGTTCCTGAGCCTCCAGGAGCCCGGGGAGGCTGGCAAGCGAGAGAGACCACGATTGGGGAGCTTGTCTCTTTGCTCTACGGACTTTGCACGAGCATCGAGAAGATGGCCCTAGATCCGCTCCCGGTGACGGTACCCGGCCGGGTGGTCGTAGATCTCACGGGCTCGGGTCGCGAGAACGTCTTGCGAAACCTTCTGGGCGTGAACAGGCTCCCGTTCGCGAACCAAGTAGAGCAGGCGCGAGAGAATGGGGAGGAACGCGGGGGATAGAGAATGAGGAGGCCCGCCGCGGAGGTGCTCCCGACAGGGTCTCGAAAAGCCTGAACGACCTGTGCATCCCGGATTACGTTATGAGGGCCTTCTGTCCTTCGGATGACTCGCGCAACGGCTCCGCCCGTAGGCATAGCGCGACCGAAGTCCCGGGCGAAGACCTGGTGCCGCGTCGCGAGTAGCGCGGGGAATCTCGAGTGAGGCGTTAAGACGCAGTCGTGTAAAATCTCGCACCGTTCGGCGCCAGCGAGCGCGGCAACCTCGAAAACAAATTACACAGAACGATGCACGACACTGCTCCGGTCGAGTGCGAACATCTGTTCGTCTTATGGGGGACCGGCGATCCATTAACCTTCACAGCGTCGATTTGGATCCGGTTCGCCGGAGTATTGGCGCCGGAGCTTCGAGCACTGTACGGCTCGCCGTACACGACAGGGTGATGTTACGTCGAACCTTGCCAGATTTAGCCCGCTCAGGGCATCCAATAACTCTTTCTTGGTCACATCGACCATCGTGAGCACCTCTCCTACCCGGGAGCCGAAGCGGTCGACGAGCTCCCCGTGTAGGCCATGGTATCTCTCGGCCACTAGGACGCCACGATGAGCGTTTGGGGGCACGCTAGCCGCCGCCGGGGACCATCCACGGAACCACGTAGGCCTGGAGAAGGACGATGATAGACATGACGACCGTCAGGCCGATGGACCACGGCAAGACCAGCCGGAAGAGGTCGCCTTCTTTGCCCTGAAGTCCCGTCGAGCTCGTGCCGACGGCGAGGTTTTGTGGGCTGATCATCTTCCCCAACACGCCGCCCGAAGAGTTGGCGCCGACGGCCAGAACTGGGTTGACCCCTATTTGCTGAGCCGTTACCTTCTGCAGGTTGGAGAAGAGGGCGTTCGAGGAGGTGTCTGAGCCCGTCAGCGCCACCCCGAGCCACCCGATAAACGAGGCGAAGAACGGGAAGAGGACTCCGGTCGCGGCGAACGCCAGCCCCATCGTATACGTCATGCCCGAGTAGTTCAGGAGATACGCCAGACCCAGGATGGCGGCTATCGTAAGGATCGCCCACTTAAGCTGGTTCAGCGTCTGGCCGTAGACTCTCAAAGCCCTGCCCGGCCCGACCCGAAAGACGAAGAGCGAGATGATGCCCGAGATAAGGATAAGGGTACCGGCCGCTGAGAGCCAGTTGGTCTGGTACAGGGCGGGGTAGGGCCCTGCCTGGGCCACCGCCGGGGGCTGGCGGGTGACCTTCTCGTGCAGCCCCGGCCACGGCACAGCTATCGTGCCCTGCTGGTTCGGCGCGGCGTTGGAGAAGTTTATCGCTTCCTCGGTAGCCTTTATGCCGGTGTTGATGGGTCCTACCTGCGAGAGCAGGAGCACTACGACTATGATGATAAACGGTGACCAGGCGTACGCTACCCTCCCGAACGGGGGGGTCTCGTACGCCTCCCTCTCCTCCGCCGGGGGCTCGTTAGGGAAGTGCCACTCCTCGCGCGGGCGCCAGACTGCGAGCAGGGCCACGACCGCCACCACCGCGATGATCGCCGCCAAGAGGTCCGCGAGCGCGGGTCCGAGGAGGTTCGAGACCAGGAACTGCGACAACGCGAACGACGCGCCGCTGACCACGACTATGGGCCACACCTCGATCATCCTGCGCCACCCGGACATCACCACGACCAAGAATCCTGGGACGATGAGCGCCAGCAGCGGCGTCTGGCGTCCTACCATCTGCGAGAGCTCTAAGGTGTCGATCTGCGCGACCTGAGCCCCCGTCAAGATAGGTATGCCGAAACCGCCGAACGCGACCGGGGCCGTGTTCGCCAGAAGCGCCAGAGCCGCCGCGTAGACCGCCTCGAAGCCCAACCCCGCCATGAGGGCGGCCGTAATGGCGACCGGGGTGCCGAAGCCTGCCGTCGCCTCCAGCAAAGCGCCGAAGACGAAGGCGATCAGGACTACCTGTACGCGCCGGTCGTTGCTCAAAGAAGCCAGGGAGTCTCGGACGGTGTCGAAGTTGCCGGTGTCGACGACCAGGTTGTAGATCCAGATAGCGTTGATGACGATCCAGACTATCGGGAAGAGTCCGAAAGCCGCCCCCGCGAGCGTCGAGTTCAGTGCCAGGCTCACCGGCATCCCGTACACGGCGATCGCGATGATAACGGCTGCGGCTAGAGAAGCCAGGGAGGCCCACTGCGCCGCCACCCGCAAGACCGCGAGCAATATGAAGAGCACCGCAATGGGAATTACGGCCACCAGCGTCGAGAGTATCAAGCTGTCTGCAACCGGCGTGTAAACCTGCTCGAAAGTCGGCAAAAGATCCTCCTTGTCAGATTCCCTCTATGACCCCGCGTCCCGTCGCCCGACGGTTGACACTCAGGTAAGATGCCATCCTCGTGAGCGCGGCGCAACTCTCTGCTTCTAAGAGGCCGGTTTTAGCGGCATAGTTAGCCAGTGGTGGCCGCGGGTATGAGGAGCGTATCGGGGAGAAGGAGATGAGGTTTAGCGCGAACGTTTCGATCCTTTTCAAGGAAGCGCCGTTTCTGGAGCGATTTGGCCGGGCCGTGGCGATGGGCTTCTCGGCGGTCGAGTTCTGGTGGCCCTCCGGCGAGGACCCCGGCGCGGTAGAGAGGGCGGTCGAGGACGCGGAACTTCGAGTCGCGCTCGTGAACTTCGACGCCGGGGACATGGCGGCGGGCGACAGGGGGCTGGCCGGAGACCCGGAGCGCGAGGAGCAGTTCCGGGAGAACGTGCCGGCGGCGCTGGAGCTGGCGAGGTCTCTGGACTGCCGGAGGATGAACGTCCTCGTGGGACACGCCCTGGAGAGTATGAACCGCGAGGAGCAGCTCGAGCTGACGCGGCGGAACGTCGGGTTCGCCGCCGACGAGGCTGAAAAGGTTGGGGTCGAGGTGCTCGTCGAGGCGGTGAACACGTTCGAGAACGGGCCGTACCTCCTGTATACGACGGAGCAGGCGGTGGAGTTTGTCCGGGGCGTAGGGCGAGCCGTGAAGATACAGCACGACCTCTATCACATGCAGCGGATGGAGGGGAACCTGGTGGCGAACCTGCGGGAGTACGTCGGCTTGATCGGGCACATCCAGATCGCCGACTCTCCCGGGCGGGGAGAGCCGGGGACGGGTGAGATCCACTACCCCTACGTCCTCTCCGCCCTCGAAGAGCTGGGCTACAAGGGCTACGTTGGCTTGGAGTACAACCCGACGACGGAGACCACCGAGGAGAGCTTCGGCTGGCTACCGGAGGAGCTGAGAGGCAAGGACGTGGCGGTGCGGGATCTGAACCTGTAAAAGGGGCGGAGCCCTTCTTCGGCAGAACCTCCTTCGGCAGAGCCCCTACCGGCCCGAGAGCCTGCCCTTGACCCTCTCTATAAAGCTCTTGCTCCTCTCACGGATCTCATCAGCGGTTTGGCCGCTCACCAGACCCCTCTCTCGGGCTTCGTCCACGGCCTTATCTATGAGACCCTTCTCTCCTTGCTCTCCCTCCGCCCGAGCAGATTCCGATTGTTCTTCCTCGGCCCGGGGGGATTCCCGGGGGGATTCTTCTTGCTCCGCTGCGCGAGGGGCCTGCTGTTGCTCCTCCTCTACCCGACCGGCCTCCTCGGGCTCTCCGCTAACCGGCCTCGCCAGTTGCGGTTCGTTGACGGGTCTCGCCAGCGGCAGATCTCTCGCGGTAGACCTGTTCTCTTCGGACACGGGCTCCTCCTTCTCCTCCTTCCTCCCGCTTCCCTGGCGGGCCCTACTCAGATAGCACCCGAATCATACCCCCGGCGAGTACCCGGCGCACCGAGTGGGGATGTTCGTGGATCTCTTACCTTCGAGATGACCTGGCCCCCGCTACATCCCTGTCTGTCCCTTGCTTCGCGTACAAATCATAAACGTCCGGGGGATTATGCGAGAGATCTACCGGGCGGATGGGGGATTGTCGTTCACATACGGGTACACTCGGTAGAGTCACGGGTTAACCAGTACGCGTCGCGAGGGTTAATGGATTACCCTTCTGGGGCGTAGAGCCGTGGTGTGGCAGGTTCGAGAGGAGGAGAGGGATGGCCGAGAGGATAGGGTTTATTGGGCTAGGGATCATGGGCAAGCCGATGGCCCAGAACGTGATAGAGGCTGGCTACGATCTCGTGGTCTACAATCGCACCAGGGAGAAGGCCGAGGAGATAGCCGGGGACGGGGCTACCGTCGCCGACAGCCCGAGAGAGGTAGCAGAAGGGAGCGACGTCGTTATTACCATGCTCCCGGACTCGCCTGACGTCTGGGAGGTCGTCGGCGGGGAGAATGGGGTGCTGGAGGGGATCGAGGAGGGCGCCCTGCTCGTGGACATGAGCACCATCTCGCCCGTGGTCACCCGGGAGCTTGCGGAGGAGGTTGAAGTGCGCGGGGCTTCGATGCTCGACGCGCCGGTCAGTGGGGGGGACGTGGGCGCACAAGAAGGCACCCTCTCCATAATGGTCGGCGGTGGGGAGGAGGACTTCGAGCGGGCGAGACCGCTCTTCGAGGTCATGGGCCAGACCATCACTCACGTCGGCCCTTCAGGGGCGGGACAGACGGCAAAGGCGGCCAACCAGATCGTGGTGGCGCTGACGATTGAAGCGGTCTCGGAGGCTCTGGTCCTGGGCTCCAAGGCCGGGGCCGCGCCGGAGAAGATACTGGAGGCGCTCTCCGGGGGACTGGCGGGCAGCAAGGTCATGGAGGCCAAACGGGAGAAGTTCCTTTCACATACTTTCGATCCCGGCTTTAGGGTAGAATTGCACCACAAGGATCTGGGGATAGCCCTGGCGGCGGGCAGGGAGTACGGGGTGCCGCTGCCGGTCACGGCGATAGTGGACCAGATGTTGGGGTCATTGAAGGTGAAAGGAAAGGGCGACAAGGACCACTCGACCATCCTGACCCTTATAGAAGAAGGGGCGCAGCATAGGATAGGCGAAGGGGGATAGGTCTCCCCAAGGAGGAGTTTATGGAGCGCGAGCAACTCGTAAGGGCGATGCAGGAGATCCTCGGAACAGAGGGGGTGGTCTCCGACCGGGAGCAGCTCAGAACTTACGAGTGCGACGGCCTGATGGATTACAGGGTCATCCCGGACTTGGTCGTCCTACCCGAGAGTGCCGAGCAGGTCCAACAGGTCGTCAGGCTCTGTTACGAGGAGGGAATACCTTTCGTGGCGCGGGGCTCGGGGACCGGGCTCTCCGGCGGGGCGCTTCCGGTCGAGTCCGGGGTGCTCATCGTGCTCGCCAGGATGCGGCGCATCCTTGAGGTAGACATCGCGAACGAGCGGATCGTCGTCGAGCCGGGCGTAATAAACCTGCACGTCACTCAGGAGGTGGCCGACGAGGGCTACCTGTACGTCCCCGACCCCTCCAGCCAGCTCATCTCCTCTATCGGCGGTAACCTGGCGGAAAATAGCGGCGGGGTCCACTGTCTGAAGTACGGATTCACTACCAACCACGTCACCGGCGCCGAGGTCGTGCTCGCGGACGGCACGATGGTCCACATCGGCGGTCAGAAGGCGCCGGATGCTCCGGGCTACGATCTGCTCGGCACGCTGGTCGGCTCCGAGGGGACTCTGGGGATAGCGACCAAGATCTGGCTGCGCATCGTGCGCGAACCGGAGTCGGTGCGCACTTTGCTCGCAGCGTTCGAGGACACTGAGCAGGCCGGGGACGCAGTCTCGGGGATCATCGGGTCCGGTATCGTGCCGGCTGGCATCGAGATGATGGATAAGCTGTGCATAGAGGCAGTCGAGACGGCCGTGCACCCGAACTTCCCCGACGCGGAGGCGATACTCATTGTGGAGCTCGACGGCCCTGAGGCGGAGGTCGCCAACGAGTTCGAGAAGGTCAAGGAGGTTTGCGAAGGGAGCCACGCCTCGGAGATCAGGGTCGCCGAGACCGACGAGGAGCGGGCGCTCTTCTGGAAGGGGCGTAAGGCCGCGTTCGCGGCGATGGGTAGGATCGCCAACGACTACTACGTCCAGGACTCGGTTGTACCGCGCACGGAGCTCGGCGCGGTACTGAAGAGGATCAGCGAGCTCGGCGAGGAGTACGGGCTGCGCGTGGCGAACGTCTTCCACGCCGGGGACGGCAACCTTCATCCGCTGGTCCTCTACGACAACGACAAAGAGGGTGAGGCAGACAAGGCCCACGACCTTGCCGGCGAGATCGTGCTCGCATGCCTGGAGGCCGGAGGCTCCCTTACGGGTGAGCATGGTGTCGGTCACGACAAGAAGAAGTACATGCCCAAGATGTTCAGCGAGGACGATTTGAACACCATGCAACTCCTCCGGTGCGCCTTCGACCCGCACTACCTGTGCAACCCTGGCAAGATCTTCCCGACCCCCCGCCTGTGCGGCGAGAGGCCCGGCCCGTACCACGCCCACGCGACCGAAAAAGCCGGCGTGGCCGAGAGGCTGTAGCAATGGACGCCACGGGTACGAGGGTCTCCTTGGAAGACCTGCAAAAGATAGTCGGCGAAGAGCACGCGCGAGAGGCCAGCGAAGCTGGCGAAGACGCCGTGGATGGCGTCTCCCCATCTTTCGTGGCCGAGCCGGGTTCGGTCGAGGAGATGAGCGAGCTGATGAAGCTCGCTAGCGGTGAGGGCATCTCGGTGGCGCCGCGAGGTGGCGGGACGAAGATACACCTCGGAAACCCGCCACGGGAGGTAGACCTCGTCCTGAGCACTGACCGAATGAACGAGGTCATCGAGCACGTTCCCGGCGACCAGGTGGTCAGGGTCCAGGGCGGGACGAAGCTAGAAGATCTGCAGAGCCAGCTCGCTGGAGAGCAGCAGATGCTCGGCATTGACCCGCCGGAGGAGGGGGCGACCGTGGGGGGTATCGTTGCGTCCAACGCCTCCGGCCCGAGGAGGCTGCGCTACGGGACCATAAGAGACCTCATCATCGGTATTGAGGTCGTGCTTTCGGATGGGACGGTGGCGAAGGCTGGCGGCAAGGTCGTCAAGAACGTGGCCGGCTACGATCTCTCCAAGCTCTTCACGGGCTCTCTGGGTACGCTCGGCCTTATAGCGACGTGCAACTTCCGGCTGCACCCGAGGCCCGAGGCGGCCCGCACGGTGGCCGTGGAGCTCCTGGACACCGTCTCGGCGGGCGAGGCCGCACAGGCCATCGTGCACGCCCAGCTCGTCCCGAGCGCCCTGGAGCTGCACTGGAGCGACGAGACCAGGCTCCTCACGGTCCTCGTCGAGGGCATAACCCCCGCCGTCGAGGCACAGACGGAGACGGCGGACTTCCTCCTCAGGTCCTTTGGCGAGACTAGAACTTTGGGCGATGAAGAGGCCGACTCTTTGGGGCCCCTGACCCGTCCCGGCGCCCCTGGGACGGAGGACGAGGTGTCGATAAAGATAGGGGCTCCCCCAGCAGAGCTCACGGGTGTCCTGGACTCGGTGCTCGGGGCCTGCTCGCGCAGGGAGATAACGCCCCGCGTCTCGGGCCACGCCGGAACCGGCGTTACCTTCGTGGCTCTACCTGGTGGTGACGAGGAGGCGCAGGCCGGAGTCATCGAGGAGCTAAGGGAGATCTGGGTCAGGAGGGGTGGGAGCGTGATCGTGCCCAAGGCGCCCCTCTCTTTGAAGAAGAGGGTAGAGGTGTGGGGGCCGGCGGGGGATCACCTCGGCCTCTCGCGCAGGGTGAAGGAGAAGTTCGATCCCCGGGGGATCCTGAACCCGGGCCGCTTTGTGGGAGGTATCTAAGTGACCGAGCAGAACGGGGCCAACGAGACCCCGGGAGGGTCCCCGGACCCGCGCCAGACCAGCAACCGCTACGATGCGACCGCGGCCGCCGAGCGGCGGCGAGACCCCTCGGGTGGACCGTCGGACCAGGCCGACGCGGCGGCCATAGGCGCCGGTAGCCCGCAGGACGTCGGCCAGAGTACCCGCGCCTCGACCCATGGGCCCATAAAGCAGACCGTGGGCGAGGGCCGGCCCGAGAGCGGGGACGTGACGTTCCCGGCCTTCGACGACCATCACCCGCCAGACAAGGGTCTCATCGACGACTGCGTTCACTGTGGCTTCTGTCTGCCGACCTGTCCGACGTACGTGCTCTTCGGGGAGGAGATGGACTCCCCGCGCGGGCGCATCTACCTCATGAACAAGGGCCTCAACGAAGAGTCGATGAACGACACGATGGTCAGGCACTTCGACCTGTGCCTGGGGTGTATGGCCTGCGTGACCGCCTGCCCGTCGGGTGTACAGTACGACAAGCTCATAGAGGCGACTAGGGCGCAGGTCGAGCGCCGCTACGAGAGGCGGTCCGACGACAAGGCTTTCCGGGAGATGATCTTCAAGTTCTTCCCCTACCGCAGCCGGCTTCGGTTGGCGGCGGGCCCTTTGCGCCTCTACCAGCGCCTCGGCCTCGACAAGAAGCTCAGAAAGGCAGGGGTCATGAGCCGCCTCCCGGCGCGTATGCGGGCGATGGAGGCCCTCATGCCCGCTTTGGGGAAGGAAGAGAAGATCCCCGAACACACCTCCCCCACGGGCGAGAAGCGCAAAAGAGTTGGTGTACTCACCGGCTGCGTGCAGCAGGTCTTCTTCTCCCAGATCAACTCCGCCACCGTTCGCGTTTTGGCCGCCGAGGGCTGCGAAGTGGTCGCGCCCAAGGACCAGGGCTGCTGCGGCGCTCTCAGCACGCACGCCGGGCGCGAGGAGGAGTCGCTCGACTTTGCCAGAAAGACCATAGACACCTTCGAGAAGGAGAACCTCGACAACGTGGTTGTCAACGCCGCTGGGTGCGGCTCGACGATGAAGGATTACGCTTACCTCCTTCGCGATGACCCCGAATACGCCGAGAGGGCGCAAGCGTTCTCCGACAAAGTCAAGGACGTCTCGGAGTTCTTGCAGGAGTTGGGGACGGTCGCCGAGCGGCACCCGTTGCCGGTCAAGGCGGCGTATCACGACGCCTGCCATCTCGCGCACGCCCAGGGGGTCCGCCAGCAACCACGGCAGGCGCTAAAAGAGATACCGGGGATAGAGATCAAGGAGATACGGGAGGCCGAGGTCTGCTGCGGCTCGGCCGGCATCTACAACATGGTCGAGCCCGAGCCCGCCGCGGAGCTTGGCGAGCGCAAGGCTAATAACATCCTCAAGACCGGGGCGCAGCTGATCGTCACCTCCAACCCCGGCTGCACGCTCCAGCTACAGGCCTCCCTCAAGAAGATGGGCCACGACATCCCCATCGCCCACCCAGCGGCGGTTCTCGACGCCTCCATCCGCGGCGAGCCCGTAGAGAGCCTGCGCGGGAGCTAGGAGCAAGGAGGTGAGGGTCTCCCGCTCCGTGCTGGCCGTTCCCGCCTCGAAGTGGAAGATGGTAGAGAGGGGTTCGCTCTCCAAGGCGGACCTCTTCTTCCTCGACCTGGAGGATGCGGTGGCGCCGGATTCGAAAGGCGATGCCCGAAAGAACGTCGTCCGCGCCGTAAAAGAGCTCGACTGGCAGGGCAGGCCGACCTTCTACCGCATGAACTCCCTCGACACCCCGTACTTCTACCGGGACGTCATCGAGATCGTAGAGGAGGCTGGAGATAGGCTCGACCTGATCCTGGTTCCAAAAGTAGAGCGTCCCGAGGACCTCGCCGCTCTAGACACCCTCCTGACGAGCGTCGAGCTAAACACTGGCCTCAAAAAGAACAAGGTAAAGCTCGAAGCCCAGATAGAGACCGCCCTGGGCCTTACTAACATAGACGCGATAGCCCGAGCGACTCCTCGTCTCGAAGCCCTCCACTTCGGCCCCGGCGACTACGCCGCGAGCATCAGGATGCCGCAGATCAGCATCGGCACGATGGACGAGTGGGACGAGGCGTACCCCGGCCACCGGTTCCACTACGCCATGCACCGCATCGTCGTTGCCGCCCGGGCCAACGCCCTACGTGCCATAGATGGCCCAGTCGCCGACTACCGAGACGAGGAGGGCTTGCGCAAGAGCTGCCTACGAGCGCGCTCCCTGGGCTTCGACGGTAAGTGGTGCATCCACCCAGAACAGGTGGAGATCGTCAACGAGGTCTTCTCGCCTGCCGAGGGCGAGATCGAGTGGGCAAAGAAAGTCGTCTCTGCCTACGAGGAGGCCAACGCTGCCGGGAGTGGAGCAATCAGCGTAAACGGCCAGATGATCGACGCCGCCTCTATAAAGATGGCCCAGAATACCCTCGACCTTGCCGAGGGGGCAGGAACAGCCTGAGGCTGACAATCAACACGCTTGGCGTAGAATAAGCGGCCTGAAGACGGTTCTATCTCGAAGGGAGTTCATGCCGGACGTTATGATAATAGGTGGCGGCCTCGCCGGGAGCGAGGCGGCCTGGCAGGTGGCAGAGATGGGATGCTCAGTAGAGCTTTGGGAGATGCGCCCGGTGAAGGAGACCCCGGCGCACTACACTGATCAGTTCGCCGAACTGGTCTGCTCGAATTCGATGGGCAACCTCTCTCTGGAGACAGCCTCGGGGCTACTCAAAGAGGAGCTCAGGCGTTTGGGGTCTGTGATCCTGCGCTCGGCTGACGCGAACAGAGTCCCGGCGGGTGGCGCACTGGGGGTTGCCAGGGAAGACTTCCCTCGGGCCGTCACGGAGACGGTGCACGAACACCCGAACATAGAGGTGATCCGCAAAGAGGTCACGGAGATACCGAAAGGCCCGACCGTCATCGCCACCGGTCCGCTGACCTCGGATGCGCTGGTGGAGAAGATAGAAGCCCTCTCCGGCGAGACGCTCTACTTTTATGATGCGGCCTCCCCGATCATCCACCGCGACTCTTTAGACGACGAGGAGATCTACCTGGCCTCCCGCTACGGCAAGGGCGAGGCGGCCTACCTCAACTGTCCCATGAACGAGGAGCAGTACTACGCTTTTATAGAGAACCTCGCGACCGCCGAGCTCTCCCCGATAAAGAACTTCGAGGAGGACATGTACTTCGAGGGCTGTCTGCCCGTGGAGACCATAGCCCGCCGCGGCCCCGAAACGTTGCGCTTCGGCCCGATGAAGCCGGTCGGACTGCCCGACCCGAGGACCGGCAGAGAGCCCTACGCTGTCGTGCAGCTTCGCCAGGACGACGCCGAGGGCCGCCTCTTCAACATGGTCGGCTTCCAGACGCGCCTGAAGTGGGGAGAGCAGAAACGGGTCTTTCGGACCATCCCCGGTTTGGAAAAGGCCGACTTCGCCCGCATGGGCGTCATGCACCGAAACACCTACCTCCCCTCCAACCGGATGCTCGAAGCTACCATGAGGATCAGGACCGGCGACAAGCCTCTGTTCTTCGCCGGCCAGCTAACCGGCGTGGAGGGCTACGTCGAGAGCACCGCGATGGGTCACATCGCCGGCGCCAACGCCGCCCGCATCGCCCGTGATGAGGAGCCCATAGAGATGCCGCGCGATACGATGATGGGCGCTTTGGCCCACTACATCACCACCAAGGAGGGCACCCTACAGCCCATAAACTCCAACTGGGGCCTTGTGCCTCCAGTCCCGAAAAAGGAGAACGGCAAGCGGCTCTCGAAGCCCGAGCGGAGGCAGCGGCAGGCGCGGACTGCGCTCGCTGTGTTGGAAGAATTCGTTGGGGCGAGAATCAGGGCGGCCGGCTAACTTCGGGCGCGAGCTTCACGAGGGAGTCATAAGCCTCACGCCGGCCGGATACGGGCCCGCACCGCTCGTACAGGCGCCGTCTTTGCTATAATTGATTCAAGAAACCCTATCCGTACCGGATCGAGGCAGTGAGTGGGTTTGGGGAAGGCGGTGGTGTCTATCGGGATGGGAGCTGTGAGATGGTTGATGGGTCCCGCAGTGGTCTGGCCCGAGGGACGGAAGCGGCCTCGGCTCTGCGCGCCGAGCATCTGAGATGGAGGTCAGGGAGAGATGCCCCTGTACATGACGCAGTTCGCCTACACCCCTGAGGCCTGGAAGGCGCTCGTCAAGAAACCCGAGGACCGGGGCAAGGTCTTCGGCGAGTTGGTCGAG
>DATDKT010000132.1:0-19083 GCA_036519775.1 Rubrobacteraceae bacterium | reverse complement strand
TATTCTTCTTCGATGCCGGAAGAACGCGCTCGCGCAGTACGAGGCTCACGCGAGTGCCGAACTCTACCCTGAGCGCCTCGGCGATTCAAGAGCGTCTCACCCGCGTGCCCGTGTGCGCTTCTTCGCTGCTGACCATGCTCTAGCGTATAGAATCGACGAGGTATGCGAAGCGTAGAGACATCAAAGATTTTCGGGCACACTGTCGTCATAGGCGCGGGGCGGGTAGTCTGCTCGCCGGACGTGTCCTGTCGGATCATTTCGAGGGCGGAACGGAATGACGAGTCCTTCGGGGAAGCGCCCCGGTAAGTGGGGCGTTTTCGTTAGCCGCTGCTCCAGTGTCGCGACCAGTGAGCCTTCTCCTGGCTGCTCTCTGCTGTGGCGCGGAGGTGGTCGTTTAGCGGTTTCTCTGGGTCGGCGGCGTACTTTTCTAGTACCTCGTTGAACTCCGGCACGGAGTCTCGGATGCCGATGTCGCCCAGAAAAGCCGCCGCCGAGGCGGGGTCCAGGCCCTCGCGCTCCGCGAACTCCGAGATCAGGGCGTTCATCAGGCCCAAGAGGAAACGCTGAGACTCTCTTGTCGGGGTCTGGGGGAATGCGCGTTCATCCGCTCCTCGGACTGCCGGACCCTTCGCCGTCGAACTCACGACGGTCCCCGGCGGGGAAAGGAGTGAGCTGGACCCGGGGCTTGCCCAGGGGGTGAAGCTTCGCCTTATCGACTAGAACAGAGGCCGTCAATACCGCAAGAGGCCGGTGAGGCCCTCGAACTCCTCGCGCAGGACGTCGGCGGCGTCCTTTTGCTCGCGCTGCTTCTCTATGCCTTCGTTCGGCGTCTCGCCGAACTCGTCACGGGTGCGCACGTACTCCAGGCGGGCGCCGCGGTTGGTGGCGAGGTCTATGAGTACGTCCATGAGGGGGCGTACTCTGGTCTGCCGGCCGCAGAAGGGACATTCCTCCTCGGCGACGTCCGTTATGGCAAGCTCGTCGTGGTCGCACCACCGGATCTCGGCCTCTAGCTCGTAGAGGGTGATGAGGTGGTAGACCCTGCCCTCCTGAAGGGCCTCGACGGTGTCCTTGACGCCACGCACCCCGTTCTCGCGGGCAGCTTCGATGAGCCCGTCCTCGCGCTCCCTTTCGGCCCTCTTCTGGATGGCCTCGAACTGTTCCATGATCTCGCCTTCCGGCGCGTTGGTGGCGACGGTCTCCTCGGCGACGACCTTCTCTTTCACCGGCTCAGGGAGCGTCTCCCGGAACTCGGAGGTTCTTTCTTTGGGTCCGGCGAGGATGAGATTCTTGACGTTGTTTTGGTTGACGAGCCTCTGTGTGAGCTCGCCCGTCTCCTTGTAGAAGCGGTGTATGTTTGACTGGTGTTTGCGGCCTGTCGGGTCTGCATCCCTCGTTCCTCCGCCTCTGGGGTGTGGGCGGGAGGATTTGAGGTCGACCTTCCTGAAGAAGCCGCTGCTCGCCCCTTCACTACCCTCCGCCAGGTTGCCCATCGGGGCGGAGACGAAGAAGCGGAACTCCTCAGCGTCTACTAGTGCCACCCCGTACGACTCGTGCTCGTCGAGCGCGAGCACCAGGGGCGCGAGATACGGCTCCCCGAATCGGTGCGCTTCCAGGAGATCCAGCTGCAGATCGTACCGCTCGAAGAGGCCCTCCTCGGCGGCGAAGAAGACCACGGTGCGCGCCCCCGAGTGTACCTGATCCTCGACCACCCCTAGAACGCGCTCGGCGAGTTCCTCTGGCACCTCCATCTCCTCCAGGGCGTCGCGGAGACGCACCTTGTAGGCCTGCCCCTGGTTCTCCGGGTATCGGGCGTTCACACTCAGATACACCGAGAGCACCGGCCCCGGATGCCCCTCCAGGCGCTCCTTGAGCCTCTTGATGTCTTCTGCCTGTGCCGCCATCTTTCACCTCTCTACCCTCTATCGAACTCAAAAGCTCTCCGGCAGCGTTCCCGCTCGCCGAAGCCCCTAAACGCCAGCTTATAATAGTAAACTCGCCGGGTGCGTGTCTTGATTTCCGGCTGCGGCTACGAGTTCCGTAGGAAAGTTCCGCTACTCGTGGTTAGAGATTATCTCGGGAGGCTCGAGGGCAAAGAATCACGTCACGAGCACTACGCGAGGCTAGAGCAGGCGGTCCCACTGTAGCAACGAGACGCGCTTCTTCTAGTGACCGGGGCCCTTATGGGCTCCGGTTTTTGATAGCCTGAAGATCGAAGCTCGGATACAGGGGGTTGTTATCGTGGCTCGCAAGATAGCGGTGGGGCGCGAAACGCTCGCCGCGCTGCGGGTACAGATCGGCTCCGTGCTCGTCCTCGGGGCGCTTTTATCGGGCTGCGGTGGCTCCGAGGAGGGCGAGATGAACGACAACGTGCCGCCGACCCCTGAAGAGGCGGACAGGGTGGTGATAAGGATCTCCGGCGCGGAGGGCACCGCCTACGCGGGGAGCTACGAGACCATCGAAGGCGAGCTAGAGATCGTGGAGGACACCACCTTGGGGAGCGAGCCCGTCGACTACGAGGTTGAGATCCGGGAAGGCGCTTCCGACGGCGTAACCGCCCTCTTTGAGAAGACCCAGCCCGGCAGGGAGGAACTGCGAGTGGGGATCCTGGCCGACGAGGAGGTCGTCGCCGAGAGCAGGACCTTCGCGGAGTTCGGGGACGTGATCGTTGACTGGTTCCCGCAGGTGGGGCCACCCGGAACCTTGCAGGAAGATTTGTTCGAGGAGGACCCGGAGGACGAACCGTCTTAGCGTAGTACTCGAAGAAAGGCGGTCGTAGCCCGAGCGGGCTATCGGTCCGCCGGGCCGGAGTGTAACATCTTTGGCCTCTCCCTCGTCCAATGTATGACGTGACTTGAGTGAACGAGGCAGAGCGAGGCAGAGGAGGAGGTGAAACATCCCGTACGGGATCGTAGGTATTTTGGTGGTCATTATCCTGGTCATCATAGTCTTGCAGCTACTTTAGACCTCCGCCCCGTAGGCAGGAGCGGTAGTGACGCCCAGCAGCGAAAGGAGAACCCTGTGGGCAGGAAGAAGAGCAGCAGGCAGGACAAGAACGAAGGGGCGATGGACAAGGCCAAGGGCCGCATGAAGGAGGCCGCCGGGGCCGTGATCGGCGACGAGACCAGGAAGTCCGAAGGACGCGCGGCCCAGAGGAGCGGTACCACCAAGGAGAAGAAGGGCAAGCTGAAGGACCTCTTCAAGTAACGGCGGACCAGCGCCCTATGGACGCAAAAGCGATTGAGCGAGCCGGGCCCAAACCGGAGTCCCGGCTTTTTCTGTATGCTTCGTCTCAGTACGAGACCCTTCGGACAAGGAGGTGCTTTATGGAGCTAATCGTACTCATCGTTCTGCTGGTGTTGGTGGCCCTGGTACTGCTGGGGCGCGGGGGTTCTTTAATGGGGCTCGTCGTCAATGGGATCGTCGGGGTGATCCTGCTTTTCCTGACGAACCTCGTGCTGGCGGACGACATCCCTATCAACCTCGTCACCATACTCATCTGCGCCATCGGAGGGGTGGTCGGGTACCTGATCATCCTGGTGCTCCACGTCCTGGGGATAGCCTTTACCGTCGCCGTGTAGCGGTGTCGCACGCACTTCCCGAAGAAAGAAGGGCCGGGGCGCAGAAGCCCCGGCCCTTCTTTCTTGGTTGGAGGAAGAACAGACCTACTACGCAGGCCCCCACCACTCCCAGTCGTCCCAGACCTCAAACCACTCCTCTTCAGTCGGGTCGTAGCACCACTTGTACCAGTAGAAGTACCACCAGTCTTCCGCACCCCGAGGGTCCTCCCATATGTACCAGTCCTGTAGCCAATCAGGCAAGCACACGGGCTCCGGATCTGGCTCCGGCACCGGGGGAGAATCTTCCTCGTCCGGTGGGTCCGCCTTAGTGTGGCCCTCTAACCAGTCGTCGTACCAGCCGTCGCTCTCGTCGTCGTACTGGTCGTCGTGATCTCCTTGGGCGGTACCCGACAGAGCGCTGACCGCTACCATCGTCATCACGAGTGCGATCATCGTGAAGACCAACATTATGCGCCTCAATGCGCTACCTCCCTCTGTTCCCCCCCCCAATTACCGGGGCTAGCACACTAACCGCCGAACTATACGAGCTTTCAGCCTATCGAGGCAAACGGGAGGCTCGCGAGAGATAGCCCCTGAACGCAGAATAACGGGTGCTTCTCCTCCCGGGACCACAACCCACGGTGGTTCACCGCACTTTCTACGGGTTTACGAGTCCCTGCTGTATGAAAGGAGGCTCTGAGTAGCGGAGAGACAGCCTGCGGGCTCTAGGTGACCTTCTCGGCCTGAACCACGTAGCGCGCCGTCCAGTTGGGGCCCATGGTCCAGAGGTTGCCCAGGGTCTCGATGCAGGTCTGCAGAGAGACTACGTCCTTCCCCTCGATTGGCCTTTTGATCCAGGTGTCCTGGGCTGTGATCTGGAGGGCCTCCGTGACCCGGTACTCGTAGGACCTGCCTAGAGAGTCTTCTAGGAAGATCTGATCCCCCTGCTGCACCAACGGAAGGTTGAGGCACTGGTTGTAGCTCTCATTACCGGGCCAGCCGAGCCGGTGACAGGCGATGTAGGTGTTGGTGTCCTTCTGTTCCCATGGGAAGCCCGTGTCAGGCAGCTTGGCGGCGCCCAGGTCGAGCGCGACCTCCGAATCGTCGTTTCTGACCGTGTGGTCGTACAACCCCAGCTTGGGGACCGTTAGGTAAAGCGTCGGGTCTTCTGGAACCGCGGGCGCCCTGGGCGCTTCTTCGGCGGGCTCCTCCTCGGTGGGCTCTTCCTCCGTTGCCATCTCCTGTGGCTCCTCCTCGGCGGGGGGCGTTTCGACCCGCTCGGCCGTCTCGTTGACGGCCTCTTCGGAGGTGCCTGAAAGGAGGTACAGGCTGACGCTACTCAGGATCAGCGCCGCCAGAAGTATAAAGATGAGCAACGCGATCCGGCGTCTGCGCCTGAATACGGCGTAGTTGGGACGCCTCGTGTCTATAACCTTGCGCTGCTTGTCCATAAGCCGCATAAGCGAAAATTCTACCTAGCATAAAAAGAATTGTCCGAGAGATTGACTAACTCTGAAGATAAGGTTGATAGTTTGAGCCGTGCTGTCGGAGCACTGCCCAGACTTTCGGCGAACCGTACAGGTCCGGCCCCTGTAAGGCGCGAGGACGGGTGATACCATGCGCCGTGTCCGCACGCGTTACCGTGCGGTAATTCAATCAACTACAGGCGGCGCGGCCGGTAGGAGCGTGCACGCCCTGGCCGGGGTGGGGATTGCCCTTGTCCGGTACCCGAGCACGAAAGAGAGAAAGAGGCCGATGCGACGAGGAGCACACCTCGTAAGAGATAAACACGTGAAGATGGCCGTGGTGCTGGTTTTTATGGTGTTTCTGCTGGCGCTCGGTAGCGCCGGTTTGGCTTCGGCCGGGGCACAAGAGAAGGCTGCCGGGGGAGTCCCCGAAGCGGGGGCTTCCGGGGCCCCGCCCGAGGGTGCGGCCACCGGGGACGACCCCGGCACACAGGTTCCGGAGGTCGCGGTGCAGTCCTGGGCGCTCATGGATGCCGAGACCGGGTTGTACCTGAACGGAGAGGACCCTGACGAGCAACTCCCGATTGGTTCCGTGACCAAGATCATGACGGCCCTCGTGGTCCTCGAAGAGGAACCGGACCTCGACGAGGAGGTGACGATCTCCGATGAGGCCGAGTCTTACGTCGGGACGGTCTACAGCAACGTGGGGCTCATCTCGGGCGAGCGCGTGACGGTCCGGGACCTTTTGGTGGCCGCCCTGATCCCTTCGGGCACGGACGCGGCTTACGCTCTGGCCGAGCACGTGGGCGGTGGGAGCGTGGGGAACTTCGTGGAGATGATGAACGATAGAGCCTCCTCGTTGGGCCTGGAGAACACCAACTTCGAGACCCCCGCTGGCCTGGACACCAACGAGAACTACTCCAGCAGCCGGGACCTCGCCGTGCTGACGCGCGAGGCGCTCGAGTACCCTCTGTTCGCCGAAACGGTGGACACCGCGGATACCACGATCAGCACCCAGAACAGGGAGATAGAGATCGCCACCACCAACCAGTTGCTCGGGCGCTACCCGCCGGTGACCGGCGTAAAGACCGGGACCACGCCGCAGGCAGGCGCCAACCTCGTCGCCTCCGCCGAGGCGAACGACGAGTCTCTTATAGCCGTCGTCATCGGCGCCGAAGACTCTGACGAGCGCTTCCGGGCCGCTGAGACGATTCTGGAGTACGGGTTTAGCAACTACGACCGCGAGGCCCTGGTGGGTCGGGAGGAGGTCTACAATGAGGCCCCGCTTCCCTACCGCCCGGAGGAGTTCGTGGCGCTCGCCGCCACCAGAGACGTAAACGGCCTCGTAGACTCGAACTCCGACGTAGAGCGGAGGATAACCGTCCAGGAGGAGCTCCCCCCCTCGGCCAGCGCCGGTGAGGAGCTCGGCGAGGTCGAGGTTTTGGTCGACGGGCAGCGTGTCGGGGAGAGCCCGCTGGTGGCCCAAGAGGGCTACGAGGAGGCCTCTCTGTGGCGGAAGGCGAGCTACACCGTGGGGAGGTTCCTGAGCAGCGCGTGGGAGTCCGTGACGGGGCTCTTTAGGTAGAACCCTCGCGCCCTTAGAAGCTCTCCACTGCGGGGCGGAGGTCCGCTTCCAGGGTCCAGGCGGTCGGGTCCTGGGTGTGCAGCCGCCAGTACGTTTCGGCTATAGCGTCTGGGGAGAGCATCGTGTACTCCTCGCGGTCCGGGGACATCCCGCGTACTCTCGGGGTGTTGATCTGGCCGTCTATTATGATGTGGGCGACGTGGATGCCCTGCGGCCCGAACTCCCGGGCCATGGACTGTGCGAGTGCCCGGAGGCCAAACTTGCCCGTCGCGAGCGCCGCGAAGTTGGCGGAGCCCCGCAGTGAAGCCGTCGCGCCGGTGAGGAGGATCGTGCCGCGCCCCCTCTCCACCATCGCCGGCAGGACCGCCCTCGCCCCGTAGAAGGCCCCGGAGCAGTTGGCCCTGAAACAGCTGTCGAAGTCTTCGGGCGACACCTCCAATATGCCACCCATCCTGAAGGCCCCGGCGTTGTAGACAAAGACCTCGGGGTCGCCCAGCGACCCGCGCATCTCCTCGAAGGCCGAGGCTACCGATGCGGCGTCCATTGCGTTAGCTTGGACCGCGAGCGTCTGCCCGCCCGCGCCCTCGACCTTCTCTTGCGTAGCTGACAGGCTCTCCTCGCTCCGGGCCATCAGCCCGACTGCGAAGCCTTCGTAGGCGAAGCGCCTCGCGATCGCCGCCCCGAGTCCCGGCCCAACCCCCAATATCGCTGCTACCTTGCCGTCCACACGTCCCTCCTCGTCGCCGAAACTCCGTGTACACTCTACCGCGCTGTCCGTTTACGGAAACCCGACTGCGTTTGGATCCGGGATGTTGTGGAAAGGGTTCGGTCGAAAAAAGAGCTTGCGGTCATCTGAGATCGAGAGCACAGGAGGAAAGACAACGTGATCCGCGAAGAAGTGACCGAGCAGATTCTCGAGGCCAAAAAGGAGAAGGGCCTCACCTACGCGGTGATAGCCGAGCAACTGGGGACACGCAAGGTCTGGACCACGGCAGCGTTGCTGATCAGCATCCGATGAGCGCCGAGCAGGCCGACGCGGTAGTGGCTATGCTTGAGCTGGACTCCGAGGTCGCGCTGGCGCTACAGGAGATTCCGCTGCGCGGGAGCCTGAATCAGGACGTGCCTACCGACCCTACTATCTACCGGATACACGAAGTTACGCAGGTCTACGGCACTATCATAAAAGCCCTCATCCACGAGGAGTTCGGCGCCGGCATAATGAACGCCATAACCTTCCAAATGCACGTCGAGCGAGCAGAGACCGACCAGGGACTACGGGTCAAGATCACCTACAACGGCAAGTTCCTCCCCTACAGTTGGGGATAGCTCCGCTAACTCCCGACCTTGTACCCTCCCGCTTCGGAGAGGCACCCTTTCTTCGGAGAGGAGGGACCCTTTTGTGGTATAGAAGGATCTGGATCTCTAGGATAGAGAATAGGAATAGGGTATGCAACTCTTCAAAAAGCTCATAGACCATTTCGAGGCGGTAAGCCTCGTGTTGGAGAACGCACCCCGCTTGCCGGTCGCGTGCGTGCCGCTCGTGGAGGCCCGGGAGCTCGCGCTCTCCCAGGACATACGGGCGAGATTCGACAGCCCACCTTTCGACAACTCGGCGGTAGACGGGTACGCCATCAGGAGCGCGGACGCCGAGGCCGGACGGATCTTCAAGGTCGTAGACGAGGCCCCGGCGGGGCGACCGGCCCAAAAAGAGGTGGGGGAGGGAGAGGCGATCAAGATCTTCACCGGCGGCGTCGTCCCGAGGGGCGCCGACGCCGTAGTGATGGTCGAGAACACCTCCGGTTGGGGTGAGGAGTTCGAGCTCAAGAAAGCCGCGAAGGCGGACCAGAACCTCCGCGGCGCCGGAGAGGACGTCCGCGAGGGAGACCTCATTCTGCGCGCCGGCACGGAGATAGGGGCGCCCGAGATCGCACTGGCGGCGACCCAGGGCTACGGGGAACTCTCAGTGTACCGGAAACCGGAGGTCGTCATCCTCTCGACCGGCAGTGAGCTCGTCGAGCCGGGGACGCGCGCCCTCTCGCCCGGCGAGATCTTCGACTCAAACTCCTTCGCCCTGCTCGCCCAGGCCCTCGAAGCCGGCGCCGACGCCAGTCGTATGGTCGCCGCCTCCGACGACGCGGACGCTCTGCGCGCCGCGATGGAGGAGGCTTTGACGAGTGCGGACGTCGTGGTCACGAGCGGTGGGGTATCGGTGGGGCAGAGGGACCTCGTAAAGAGCACGCTACTTGAGCTGGGGGTGGAGCAGGTCTTCTGGGGCGTCAAGCTAAAGCCCGGCAAGCCGGTCTTCTTCGGCACCCGGGGAGACGCGCGCTTCTTCGGGCTGCCCGGCAACCCCGTCTCCGCGATGGTATGCTTTGAGCTCTTCGTCCGGCCCGCCCTCATGGAGATGATGGGCCGCGAGGACAAACATCGTCCCCGCATCGGGGTGTACTTTGACGAGGACGTGGAGAACAGGTTCGGGCGGATGCACGCTATGCGGGTAAACCTGACCGGGACGGAGAAGGGCTGGCGGGCCGAGTCTGTGGGCGCCCAGGGCTCGGGACTCGTCAGCTCCCTCACCAAAGCGGATGCCCTCGCGCTCATCGGCCCCGAGTCCGAGGGGGTGCGGGCCGGCGAGCTGGTCGAGGCGATAGTGCTGCGCGAAGAGGTTGTTTTGACCGGCCAGCAAAAGGGTGAGAGAGTCGATTTTTGAGAGTAGCGAGCAGAGAGGTATGAGCTTCAACCTAAGAATTAAGCCGAGGTGCCGGCCGGTCGAAATGCTAAAATCAAGTCCCGATGTTTGAGTCAGATCTCGAAGACAACATCTTCCGGCGCCGCTTGATGAAGGAGGTTGTGCCGGGCGTGCCGGTGCACTTCTCTTTCTACTCGCCAGGTGTGAAGGTGCAGATCCAGGCTTTCGCCGAGCACTTGCCGGGGGCGAACGGCCGCTACGTAGGCGACGCGGTGACCGTGGAGTTCGTTCCGGAGGACGCGGCGGCGGTAGAGCGGGTGCGCGAGTTCGTGTGGCGTTGGGAGGTGCACAATGAGTTTACGGCGGTGCGCAAGATCAACTACCTCAGGCGCGGCGTAGACCCGGAGAGCGTGCAGGGTATCCTGGAGCTGGTGCGCGGCGTGGACAAGCGGGCCGCCGCCAAGGCCGCCGAGGCCGTTTGTCCCGAAGAGCTGGAGGAGATGATAGAGGCCGAGGACGCGAAGGCCCTCGCCCGCCTGCCCGGCCTCGGCGAGAAGCGAGCGCACGCCGTGGTCGAGTTCTACAGGAACGAGAAGAGCGAACACCGCTTCCTCTATGCCGCCAACCGCAACGACCGCTTCCGTGGGACGCCGGTCTTCACGGAGTTGGACCTGGAGGGGGATCTCCAGGAGCAGGTCGCGGACCACGCCGCCCGGGCTCAATCTCTGGGCGATCCGGACCCTCTCAGCCCAAATGAGCCGCCGGGCCACACCACGGTTCGCAACCCGAACCTCCTGCATCCCTTGCCGATGACGCCCTCGCTCATGGGTCGTGGTGTCTACTATCCAGAGCAGGTCGCGCTCTTTACCGACACCTTGAGACGCGTGCTCGTGAATGGCGAGAGGCTCACGGGGGTGGAAGACTTGCGAGTCCAGCGCGGCAAGCTCTTCCACACGACCAAGCTACCCGGCGTCGGTCTAAAGACGCGAGCCCGGGTCCTGGCGAGCGGCCTCCTGGACTCCGAGTATACCTACGCGAATCTTATCGGCATCCCCGGCCTCACCGAGGCGCAGGCCCGAGCCATAGCCGAGGCGGCGAGGGCTGAGGCCGAGGCCAAAGCCGGGTTGGCGAAACGCGAGAACCTCGCCCGGACGGAGGTCCGTGTCTTCTAGCCTCTACGGTTTCGTGAAGGGGCGCGAGCCCGTATCACCCGAAGAGGTCGTCCAAGAGTTCCTCTCCCTACCGCACCTCAACGGTGGAGCCCACGCTCACCTCGAAGGGCTAGTCGCGGACGACCCGCGCTTTCTCTGGGAGGAGGGCGTTCTTCGCACGAGCGACGTGGCCTCTCTGCCTCTCGACGAGGCGCCCCACGTTGTCTTCGACGTCGAGACCACGGGGTCTTCGGCGAAGCAGGGGGCCATCACCGAGATCGGAGCGCTCAAGGTAGTGCGCGGGCGGGTAGTGGACGAGTTCGCTACGCTCGTCAACCCCGGGCGCAGGATAGAGCCGTTCGTCGTCAGGCTTACCGGGATCACCGACCGTATGGTTGCCGGTGCGCCCGAAGCCGCGGAGGTCATGCCGCTCTTCGAAGAATTCGTCGAAGGGTGCGTCCTCGTTGGGCATAATGTCCAGTTCGACTGCTCTTTCGTCGCGGCGGCACGCGAGAAGTATAGCCTCCCTTCGTTGCCGAACCCGGTGCTCGACACCCTGAAGCTGGCCCGCGTGCTCGTGCCGGGCCTCAAGCGTTACCGGCTCGCCTCGCTCGTCTCGCACTTTGGAGTGCGCGCGGCCCCTAACCACCGAGCTCTCGCCGATGCCGCCGCGACCGCCGAGGTGTTCCTCAAGCTGCTCAAGCTTTCGAAAGCGGCTGGGATACGGACGGTCGGGGAGACGACGACGCTCGGATCGCGCACCCGGCGCATAGAGCCCCAGAAGGGACATCTTGCGGAGCACCTGCCCCGCACACCGGGCGTATACTACTTCGTGGACAAGCACGGCATCGTTCTGTACGTTGGCAAGGCCAAGGATCTGAAGGGCCGCGTCAAGACGTACTTCAACGGTGGGGACGGGCGGCGCAAGATCGGGCGGCTGGTGAGGGAGGTGGCCGAGGTACGCTACGAGGGAACGCCCTCCGAGCTCCACGCCCTGGTCTTCGAGGCTCGCGAGATAAGGCGCCTGCTCCCGCGCTACAATTCCGCGGGCCGCAGCGAGAAGGCGAGCTGGTTCATCAAGCTCGATCTGAACGAGCCTTATCCCGTCCCCGAGCGGGTGCCGGGAAACGGTGCCGAAGGGGACGTGACCTATTTGGGCCCCTACCGGAGCGCGGGTGTTCTAGATACCTGCATCGAGGCTCTTGGCAGGATCTTTCCTCTGAGGCGCTGCGCCGGAGTACAGGAAGAGGGCATCTGCTTCTACGGCCAGATGGAACGCTGCGCCCCGTGTCTGGGGATGAGCGAGAAGGAGTACCGGGCTGAAGTGATCGGAGGCCTCACGGCCCTCCTTCGCGGCGAGGGCGGTGAGGAGCACCTCGAGGCGCTGATTGGGGAGCGCAGGCGGTTAGCGAACGAGCTCGAGTTCGAGGCTGCCGCCCGCCTCAGGGACCTCATCTCCGGCATCGAGCGCGTCCGTCTGGCGCGCGCCGTCGTGAACGCCGAGGGCGTGCAGGCGGTCGTCGTGCCATCGACGGAGCCTGGGATAGTAGAGGTCTTCACCCTCTCCGGGGGACGGCTCGTCGCCCACAAGGGCTTCGAGCCCGAGGATGCAGCCGGTCTCGCCCTCTTTGCAGAAGAGGTCCTCGCCGAACACGATGGCACCGCCCTGTCTGACGGAAAGGGAGCCGAGGAGGCACGAGTCGTCGGCGCTTACCTGAGACGGCGCGGGACGGACGCCAGGGCGGTGCGCCTCTCCTCCGCAGTGGATCTCGTAGACGCCGTGGAAAAGGTGACCGAACGCTTCACCGACGGTTTCAGCGAAGCAGAGGGAACGCTTGAGGCATGATAAAATAAGCGGCATAATGCGTAGAACTTTATAGGAGCCGTAAAGGGCGGTTAGCGATGGTGCAGGACACACAGGGAGCCTCACGCAAGATACTCTTGGTAGACGACGAGCCGTCTCTACAGAAGATGCTGGTGCACGCCCTGGAGCGGGAGGGTTTTCAGGTACGCGCCGTAGGGGATGGAGAGGAGGCGCTAGAGGCTTTCGACGCCTACGAGCCGCACCTCATCATCCTGGACATTATGCTGCCCAAGATAGACGGCACGGAGGTGTGCCGTCGGATCCGGTCGCAGAGCGACGTTCCTATCATCATGCTCACGGCGAAGGACGACGAGATCGACCGGGTCGTGGGGTTGGAGCTCGGGGCTGACGACTACGTTACCAAGCCGTTCGCGGTGAGAGAGCTCGTGGCGAGGGTCCGTGCGATCATGCGCAGGGCGTCGGTGCCCACGGGGCAGCGTCAGGACGAGCTCAACTACGACAGCCTGAAGATCCACCTGCCCAGCCGCCGGGTCGCCATCGGCGGCGAGGATGTGGACCTGACGTACACGGAGTTCGAGCTTCTGGTGACGCTTGCCTCCAACCCGGGCCGGGTGTTCTCGCGCAGCACTTTGCTCACGAGGGTATGGGGCGACGAGTTCCGCGACGAGCGTACGGTCGACGTGCACATCCGCCACCTGCGCGAAAAGATCGAGCGCGACCCCCGGAACCCCGAGTTTATCCACACCGCCCGGGGTGTCGGGTATGTCTTCCGCTAGGAGACGTTTCTTCTCCCTGAAACGTAAGGGTTGGCGTTTTAAAAAGGCGGGTCGGAAGGACGGAGGTCGCTCGTTCTGGCCTTTGTTAGAGCGGATCTTGCTCGGGCGCAGGACCAGTTTCCGGCGTAGTCTCAGCATCCAGGTGTGGCTCACGGTGCTCTTCTTGCTGGTGACTGCGTTCGCCGGGGGGACGGCATACTCCATCGTCTATCCCAGGCTCGCGGGTACTCTGCAGCAGACCGAGGAGGACAACTTCGAGGGGGTGTTCGACCAGTTCGAGGAGCAGCTTCGGAATAATCCCCGGCTCACCGAGGAGTACATAAGCTTTTACGCGATCAACCGGGGTCTGCAATGGGGCGTGATGCAAGAGGACGGTCAGACCTTGAGGGGAGATCCCGGCGAGTACGACGAGGAAGCGGTGCAGACAGCTCTGGCCGAGGGCTCGCCCGACGTGAAACTCACGGAGGTCGAGAGCGGGGAACGCGAGGGGCAGACGCTCGCGACCTACGCTGCCCCAGTGACGGTCCCTGGTGAGTCCGGCGCGACCATCGTCTTTACCAAGTACTACGCTGAGGGCGAGATTCTGAACACGAGCGAGGCCCTGGACAGCATCAACAGGCTGGCGCTTCTGGCGGGGGCTCTGGCGCTCTTGATCACGGGCTTCTCCGGATACGTGTTTGCGAACTTGCTCTCGCGCCGCCTCAACCGCCTCGATGTGGCCGCCCGCCGTCTGGCCTCCGGCAACTTCGACGAGCGTATCTCCACCCGCATCGAGGATGAGGTTGGCTCTCTGGGAGAGACGTTCAACGCGATGGCCTCCTCTCTCAAGGGAGCGTTCCGGCAAGCCCAGCAGGAGAAGGCGCGCGGCGAGGCCATACTCTACGGGATGACCGACGCGGTCGTCGGCGTAGACAGGGACCTCAACGCCACCTTCCTCAACCCTCGGGCTCGCGAGCTTCTGGAGAGCTCCGACCCCGCCTTCCACGAGCGTCTGCAAGAGGTCCTCGCCAAGACTCGCTTCTCCGGCCCGGTCACCGAGCCCGAGGCATGGGCAGGAGATAGGATCATCGAGATCCGGGCCGCACCTCTGGAGGACGGGGCCCTGGCGATCCTGCGCGACGTCACGGAAGAGCGCCAGATCGAACACGCCAAAGCTGAGTTTATCGCTAACGCTTCCCACGAGCTCAAAACCCCGCTCTTTGCTCTCTCGGGCTACCTCGAGATGCTCGGAGACGAAGACGACGAGGAGGTCCGTAAGGAGTTCTTGAAGGACATGAGGGCCCAGACCGAGCGCCTGGAGAGCCTCGCCAAGACCCTCCTCGACCTCTCCCGCTTGGACGCGAACGCCGTGACCTTCCGCCTGGAAGAGGTGGACCTGGAGGACCTCCTGTACGAGCTCAAGCGAGACTTCGCCTACACGGGACGCGAGATCCATATCCACTCAGAAGAGAATTTACCCCCAGTTGAGACCGACCCCATCCAGCTCTACCGCATGCTCGCCATTCTCCTAGACAACGCCCTAAAGTACTCGGGCGGACCCGAAGGAGAGGAACCCGTGGATCTCGACCTCCAACGCGAGGATGGCCACGCCCTCGTAAGCGTCTCTGACCATGGCTGCGGTATCCCCGAAGCTGAGATACCCCACATCTTCGACCGCTTCTACCGTGCCCAGGGCTCCTCCCGAGCTGATGGCACGGGCTTGGGGCTGGCGCTGGCCGGCGAGATCTCCCAACACCTCGGCGGCGATATCCGCGTCGAGAGCCGCCCAAACTTCGGTAGCACCTTCTCCGTCGAGCTCCCCCTCGCCCACAAAGCCGACGAGGAGGATACCCGCGACTGAGGATAGCCCGACGTAGATAAATAATAAATTTCAACGTTTTCTTAGTTTTTGTTAAGTTTTTCTCTACCGTTAGGAAAGCTTTATCTGTAGAATAGGACCTGGGGCAGCTTTGGTTCGTGGATTCTCCCCCCTCCCCGCGGACCGAAACTGTCCCTTTCTGTGTACTTTCTGGGATGTGAGCCCTAAACGGGTACGGGTGGTATCCCAAACAGGACTAGGAGCGGCCGGATCAGGGCTAGAAGAAAGCCCAAAGGCGAGACCCCGGGCAAGAAGACCGAGACGAGCAAGAGACCGATCAGGATAACCGGTCCGTACTGGTACATGAAGTTTACGAACCCGCCCAGCGAGCGCGGCAGGAACGGGTAGAGTATCGATGCCCCATCGAGTGGTGGGATCGGTATCAGGTTCAAGATAAAGAGCAGACCGTTGGCAAATGCCAGGAACCAGAGCATGGTGAACAGGTACTCACCCCCGAATACCGATAGCTGGAGGAGCACCGCACAGAGGGCGACCACTAGGAGGTTCGAGGCCGGACCTGCGGCGGCGACGGCCACCGGTCCCCACACCCCGCCGCGTAGCTTGGAGGGTGTAACCGGGGTTCTCCCCCAACCCACACCCACCAGGAATATCATGAGCACGCTCAGCAGTTCCAGGTGCGCCACCGGGTTCAGCGTCACCCGGCCCTCGCGGTAGGCTGTGTCGTCGCCTAGAGAGTAGGCCGACGTCGCGTGCGCCGCCTCGTGTACCACGATACCCGCAAGGATGCCCGCCACGAACGCCACCGCGGCCAACGGGTTCTGTTGGAAAAGGGAGAGGAACATCGAGCGTATTCTATACGCGCCCGAAGGCGTGACGAAAGCCGGAGGAAAGCTCCGTTGAAAAAAGCTGCGTTAGTCGCCCTGCGAGGCCGACATCGTGACGTGGTTACCGGCGTCGGAGGTGTGTTCGGCCAGTTGAGGTCTCAGGACCCTTGCCGAGTCCGCTACCTCTCCCAGCTCGGTGATACCAGCGGTTACGGGCGATTGGGGACCCACTTCGCCTTCCATGTTCCCCACTAGGGAGACGAAGATCCTGACGTCCTGGTTATCTACAGGCCTTATCTCCACGATGTTAGCGTCCTTTTGGAGCACGGGGTCCGGGCGTATCGCTGTAACCGTCCCGGTCACCGGTGCGTAGACCCTGGTCCCCGCCTCGGCCCCCACGTCTAGGGCGCCGGTGCTGGGTCCCTGTCGCCTGGCCGGGTCCATGACGTAGTATTGGATCTTCTCTGGCGCGGAGTCACCCAGGATCAGCCTGAAAAAGGGGTTCCCCGAGAGGTTCTTTCCCCGCGGCGACATCTCCATGAGGCTCTCGCCTTCCGGATGGTAGCCGAGCCCCGTTACAACCTCGGGCCGGACGGGGCTGGAGAGAGCGACCCCGGCGACCTCCGCCAGTACCACGTCAGGCCCCGCGTTGTTCGGGTCCACTGGGAGCGTCTGCTCGCTCGCACGCGAGGCCTGAACGAACGCCACGAAGACGAGCGCCAGGATGCCCAGCAGGATTATCGAGACCGCGAGTATCCGCCGTCGCCGGTACACCCCGCGATCTCTAGACTTGCGTGCTACCCGGCCTCCGGCAGGCCGCTCCGCAGGGATGCCGTGCTCGGGAGTTGGCCTTCGCCGATTTGGCGCCGCGTGTGCGACGCTCGGAGATGTAGGCCCAACATATTGGGCTCGTTGTGTGTTGCCCCCTCGCATACTGGGGCGGGATTATACAGAAGGGGCGTCCGAAGTAAAGCTGGCCCGAACGCGGTCCGAGGGCTGGTATAGTTCTTGATTAGTTGGGCGCGTTAGAAGATGTAGTCGCCCCTAGTAGGCACCGGAGATAAGAGTGTCCACGAATAAGCTGGTCGTCTCGACCTACTTGCAGTACATCCTCATCGCCCTCGGCGCCCTGCTTTTGTTCGTGTTCCTCCGGCAGTTGAGCGGTGTTCTCCTGACGTTCTTGTTCGCGGCGGTCTTGGCCTACGTGCTCAACCCCGTGGTCCGGCGGCTCGAAGGTTGGCAGGTACCGAGGACTATTGCGGTGACCGGGGTCTTCGCGGCGCTGATCGCGGCGGTCCTGGCCGCGCTGCTGGTCCTCATCGTCCCCGCCGTAGGCCAGGTGCAGTCCCTGGTACAGAACCCGGAAGCCCTGACGAACGGGGCAGCCGGCCTCCTGGATCGGGCGCAGGAGTTGCCCTACGTCGGGGAGCAGGTAGGCGCCATAGATCAGGCGACGCTTACGAGGCTCGTGCAGAGCAACGCCCCCTCACCCGGGCAGGTCCTGAGCGTCGCTTTAGGTTTTATCGGCGGGGTCTTTGGCGTCTTTGGGGCGCTGCTGAACCTCTTGCTCATGCTCCTCGTCTCTAGTTACCTCCTGCTCGACAGGGAGAGGATCTCGAGCGCCGCGCTGGGTACCGTGCCGGTGACGATCCGGGCCCAGACCGTAGAGCTCTTTCACGCCGTCGAGAGCACGCTCATCAAGTACCTGAGGGGACAGTTGCTCTTGTGCGCGATCATGGGCGCAATAGGTTGGGCAATCGCCTACTTCACCTTTGGCAGTTACTCGCTTCTGATCGGGCTCTGGGTCGGCACCACGGAGATCGTTCCCGTGATCGGGGCCTTCCTCGGGGCGGTCCCGGCGGTCGCGATAGCACTCTTTTCGGGCGGCTTTACCCAGGCTCTCATCGTCGCGGCGCTTTTCCTCCTCGCCCAGCAGCTGGAGGGCAATATCCTGGTGCCCAAGATCCAGGGCGGCTCCGTGGGCGTGCATCCTCTGTGGGTACTCTTCGCTACCCTGGCCGCGACGGCCCTCTACGGCATCATCGGCGCCGTCTTCGCCGTCCCCATCGTCGCGATAATCGCCGCGACTCTACGCTACCTGCGCGAGACGCTCCTCTTCGAGCGGTGGCGCAAGCCCCCCATCGTGGAGGTTATCCCCGAAGAGAGCCCGGCTACCGCCGAGGAAGCGAGCGTTCGGGGCTGCGTAGAGGGGGGGAGGTAGGCTGTCATGGGGCTGCCGCATGGGGAACCGCGCCGATCGTTCTCTTATAAGGAGGCCTTCCGGCGGCTGATACGGCCTCTGGTCCGCTTTCTCACGGCGATGCGGGTCCGCCCAGATGCTTTGACCGCCACGGGATGGGCCTTCTCGCTAGGCGCCGCTGTCCTGTTCGCGCTCGGTTACACGAAGACGGCCGGTGCCGTGATGCTCTTCGCAGGTCTCTTCGACGCCCTGGACGGCGCCGTTGCCCGCGAGTCGGGCCAGATGAGCGCCTTCGGAGCCTTCCTGGACTCAACGCTGGACAGGTTCTCCGAGGCGGCGATCTTTGTCGGTGTGATCTTCTTCTACGCGGTCTCCTACGAGCCTTACGCGGCCCTCCTGGCAGGCGCCGCGATGACCTTCTCGCTCATGACTTCCTACACCCGCGCCCGCGCCGAGGGTCTCGACCTCGAGTGCGAGGTCGGGCTCCTCGAACGTGCAGGCCGCGTGGTGATCCTCTCGCTCTTCTCTCTCGCCGGTCTCTTGTTCGCCGGCCTAGCCTTGGTGGCCGCCGGCGCTCTCGTGACCACCGTCCAGCGCTTCCTCCACGTGCGCCGCCTGACGAGGAGCTGAAGACCCGAATGCCCGCGAACGACTCTACGCCTCCCGCCACCGGCGACTACGGGGCAAAGACCTCCCGCGAAGCCGTTCAAACAGCCCGCCGGGCGCCCCGCACCGGGCCAGAGCCCTTCGGGGATCCCCTATCTGGCATCTTGCTCGTCGCGGAACCGGTTGCAGGAGCGGCGAGCGTCGGGGCGAACGCCGGAGTGGTGGAGGCTCTCCGTCGTTGCCTGGCCGCCGTGAAGCTCGACGGGGCCTACGTAACCTGGCCCAACCCGGACCTACTCGAAGAGATACTCTCTCTAGAGCCCGGCGCCCTGGTGGCGGTCGGTCCCGCCGCCGCTCGCGCCATAGACTCTTTAGACTATCCGCTCGCCAGGACGTCGTTCTCGGAGAGCCCGGAGGGCTCCTGGTTCGCCTGGACAAAAGGGACCTCTGGCCTCAAGGTCCCCGCACTTGCCCCGGCCCTGGAAGACGACGCCGCCAAACGCCGCTTCTGGCGCGCCTTTCTCGCCATCCGCGCCCTCGCCCCCGAAGAAGCCTTCCGACGTCCTTGACGCTTCGCCTTGC
>DATDKT010000131.1:0-8955 GCA_036519775.1 Rubrobacteraceae bacterium | reverse complement strand
TAGTGGACGAGGCCGATGTTGATGTTGCGGCGGACGCCGCTGACCTCCGCTTTGGCGATCGTCAGGTCCTCGTCTATGATCTCCACGATTCTCCCCGGTATCCCAAGACACATGTTTTGGCTCCCTTCGGTCGCTGCTAGTCAGCCCCTCAGTTTTTCAGTCCCTTTGCGATAATTCTGTCCGCCAGTATCGCCTGCCCCAATGCGAGTCCTCCGTCGTTGGCCGGCACGCGGCGGTGCCGGTAGACCTCGAACCCTTTCTCCTCTAGCAATCCTACCACCTGTTCCAGAAGCAGCATGTTCTGGAAGGTGCCGCCGGAGAGCGCGACCGCCGCCACTCCTCCGGCTTCCCGGATCTCCTCGCAGCCGGCGACGACGACGTCGGCCATCGTCCGGTGGAACGTGGAGGATATTGCCCCCGTCGCCCTTCCCGCCAGAAGGTCTTCCACGACGCCGCGTATGATCCCCCCGGTCTCCACAACCCATCCCTCGCCATCGGGGCATAGCAGGAATCGGTAGCCTCGGCCCGTTGGGCCGTCCGCGGCGAGTTCCAGCTCCACTGCTGCCTGTCCCTCGTAGGTGGTCCGCTCCGCTCCGGGCACCCCGGCGAGGGCCGCAACGGCGTCAAAGAGCCGGCCCGCGCTGGAGGTCGGCGGGGTGTTAAGCTTGCGCTCCACGAGCCGGGCGACGAGCTGCGCGTTCCGCTCGCCCACCCAGCGCACCAGTTCGAGCGGGAGCTTCACGGCCTCTTCCTCACCGTAGAGCGTGACGAGTTGCGCGAGCGCCATCCGCCACGGTTGCCGGATGGCCGCCGATCCACCGGGCATGGGGGCATATTCCAGGTGTCCCCGCCGCGAGAATCCTTCCTCCACGCTACCCTCGAAAAACTCTCCGCCCCAGACGGCCCCGTCGGTCCCGTAGCCGGTCCCGTCCAGGGCAACCCCGATGACGCGTTCCCCGCCCGACACACCATTATCGGCCAAGCAACTCGCAACGTGCGCGTGATGGTGCTGTACGCCCACGGCCGGAAGCCCCGCCTCCTCCAGCTCGCGGGCGTACTTGGTGGAGAGGTATTCGGGATGGAGGTCGTAGGCAACCAGCCCAGGCTGTACGTCGAAGAGCCGGCTGAAATGTTCGACTCCTTCCCGGAAGGAACGCAGGGTCTCGTAGTTCTCAAGATCCCCGATGTGGTGGCTGAGGAAGACATAGCGCTCCTTCGCAACGCAGAAGGTGTTCTTGAGCTCCCCCCCACATGCCAGGACGTGCCGCCCGAAGTTCTCGGCGACCCGCACAGGAGACGGGGCGTAGCCTCGGGAGCGCCGGATGGGGTAGGTCTCTCCCTCAACGACCCGCAACACGCTGTCGTCGGTGCGCATGTGGATGGGCCTGTTGTGGACCAGGAAGTAGTCGGCGATCTCCCCAAGCTGCTCTAGAGCCTCCCCGTCCCTGTAAGCGATGGGCTCGTCGGAGTTGTTGCCGCTGGTCATAACGAGCGGGATGCCCGCGTCGGCCAGCAATAGATGGTGCAACGGGGTGTAGGCGAGCATGAAGCCCAGGGTGTTCTGGCGCGGAGCCACGTCTTCCGCTATTTCGTCGTCTTCGCGTCGCTCAAGGAGCACTATGGGGCGCGCCGGTGAGAGCAGGAGTTTTTCCTCTTCCGGAGTCGTATGGCAGAATCGTCGCACCTGTTCCAGATCCCGGGCCATAAGCGCGAAGGGCTTGTCCTGACGCACCTTGCGGCCCCGGAGGGTCTTCACGGCGCGTTCGTCGGATGGGTCGCAGGCGAGATGGTAACCGCCGAGGCCCTTGATGGCGACGATGGCCCTTCCCCGCAGCATCCGGGCCGTCTGCAGGACGGGGTCGTCAGGTTTCGCGCGCAACTCGTGGCCGAACCTGTCGAGCAGCCGCACCCGCGGTCCGCAGACGGGGCAGGCGTTGGGCTGGGCGTGGAAGCGGCGGTCGGCGGGATCTTCATACTCGCGGCGGCAGTCGGGGCACATAGTAAAGCCAGACATCGTGGTCGTGGCCCGATCGTAAGGGACCGAGCGGGTGATGGTGAAGCGTGGGCCGCAGTTCGTGCAGTTGGTGAAAGGGTAGCGGTAGCGCCGGTCTGAGGGATCGAAAATCTCCGCGCGGCAATCCTCGCAGGTCGCCACGTCCGGGGAAACGAGCGCGCGCCGCCGAGTCCCTTCTCGGCTCTCTTCGATCCGGAAGTCTCGCTCGCCGAGCGTCGTGAGCCGACGCCGGTCGACCGCTTCCACGACGGCCAGTGGCGGAGCTTCTTCCTGCATCGCGTCAACGAAGCGTTCCAGTCCTCCGGCGGGCCCCTCAGCCTCTATGTGGACACCTTCGGCGTCGTTGCGGACGATGCCCGAGAGTCCGTGCCTCCGCGCCAGGGCGTAGACGAAGGGCCGGAAGCCCACGCCCTGCACGATGCCCCGAACCAAGATCTCCCACCGCTCCTGCGTCGGTGCCCTCATAGCGTCAGATCGCGCTCCATGATCCTACATGTTTCGTATATTCAGGTACCTCTGGATGTCCGCCCGCTGCGTGTAAGCTAGGGCGGCCCCTGCCAACAAACCCAGGAACAACAATTTCTTCATGGTCTCACCTCCTTCAAGGTTAGGTTTCAGGTTTCAGGTATTTGTTGGTCGTCTGTGCGTTGACCTCCTCCACTACCGACTCCACCAGCTTCACGGCTTCATCAACCGCTCTTTGCACCGGCTCGCTGAGCTCCATGAGCATGTCGTCGTAGTCTTCGCCGGAGAGGATCACCTTGGGTTCGCAGCCGACCACGAGGGTGCGGGGAACCTCCGCGCCGAGAACGCTGGCTAGACGTATCACGCTCACCGGGTCCATCCCGTGGGTGTCCAGCGCCACCTCCCCCTCGTCGGGAACGCCGGCCTCGATCAGGTAAACCGTCCCAGGCTCTTCGCCGCGTGGAACGGCGTCCACGAAAACGACCGCCTCGTAAGGCTCCATCAACGCGTAAGCCAGATCCATCCCCCGAATCCCGAAATCCCTGACCTCGACCCCCTCTGGCAGCTCGCGCTCCGCGAGTCGCCGCACCACCTCACACCCGAAGCCGTCATCTCCGAGGAAGATGTTGCCGATGCCTGCGACCAGGATGCGCCCGCTCACGTCTGTGCCTCCAGCGGCTCGACCTCTTCGGGCGAGAAGAAGAAACGGTGCCCGAGAACGGGCATATCCACCATCTCCCGGCCAGGGTCGTCTTCGACCGAGACCGACAGCAGGATGCGGTCCTCGAAGTCCTGCTCGATCTTGTCGACTATCGCCGCCTTCCCCGAGAGCGCGATGTCGAAGATATCCCTCCCGGCTCGCGGCCAGAGCCTCACCCGGCTCCCGCTCCTTATCTCGACGCCGTCAACCGTGACGCTTATTGGCGCCGGTCTTTCCAGGCCCTCGACCTCGAAGGGATCTATCTGCCCCCCGCCGCGCAGCGTCTGGAAGCCCCTGATGGCGCCATGCAGGCTCATGAGATCTTCTTCGCTCAGCGACTCGCTTCGGTCCAGGATCTCACGCGCCCGAGGATCGGTCGCGCGCGCCTCCTCCTTCTCCTCGTCTGTGAGGCTCAGGATGCTCAACGTGAGCAGCTGGTCTATCTCTCCTCCATCGAATAGGTCGCCGGGACTCTCCGGCGCGATCTTGGGATAGTCGTACAGGATGATCGGGGACGAGAGAATGGTATGCCTGTCTCCCTCCTCTCCCGCCAGCACAGGCCACGTCTTTTTGTTCTCGCACTCTTCGGCGAGCCGCTTCATTTCTTCCGGCGGGTCCATGAGCGAGACGAACTCCCCGTCCTCGACCCTCAGGATAGTGTGCGTCGAGACGAACGTCTGCCGCAGCGTCTCATCCCGGTCCTGGCCGTCCCACGGCGCGGTGTTCGTTATCTTCACCGTGAGCGTGAACAGACCTTCGCACACAGGTTCAGCTTCTACCTCAACCACACCCTCCAGGGAATGCCAGCTCCGCACCAGCGCCCCGACTACCACTCCTCCGTCGCCCGCCAACGGTTCCTCCTCGACGCCGGCGGGGATCGAGATGGCAGCGCGCGTGGGCGTCTTCAAGTCGGCGAGCCCAAGGCCCGACACGACGACCTCGCGCTCGGCGGCCTCCTCCCACGCGAGATATCGTTCCCCGCCGACCCGCAGCTCATCCACGAACTCCAGGCGTTCTGCTTCCGTCAACTCTTCCCCGACTCCCCGGATCGCAGCGACCTTCCGTTCCACTACGTGCAGGAACCGCAGCTTTACTTCGACCGCAGCTTTTTCTCCGACCACCAAACACTGGGTCTGCATGAGCCAGGGATCGTTGGTTTGGGCGGTCTCGCTGAATGCGCGGGGGTAGACGCCGCCGAAGGTCCAGCGTTTCTGGTTCTTCTGCGCCGAGCGGCGGTAGGGCCAGAGCACGTAGCCTTCGTAGAGCACGGCGGCGGCGATCTTCTCGACCGGGTCCGTCACTGCTCAATCTCCTTCTCGGCCGCATCGAGCAGGCTCTCCAACGTTCTATCCCAGGTCAGCAGCGCGTTGCGGGACCTGTATTCGTAGAGCCGGTCGAAGGTGTCTTTGTGGAGACGGAGCCAGGCGTTGTTCGGGAAGTAGTGGTCCATCATCTCCCTCCACAGCCGGACCGGCAACCGGAACTTTGCCTCTTTTTCCCAGGAGATCTGTGCGACCTGCAGGGCCCCGCCGTCCTTCCGGTAGAACACCGAGCCGCTGAACAGGAACTCTAGCGGTATCTCTCCGTCTTCCAGGGCGGCGAAATACTTGGTCCCGATCACGTCGAAGTCGTAGGTACAGGTCACGGGCATCTCGAAGACGCGGCCGCCGGAGAAACGGGTCACTATGGAGTTGGTGTTGGTCCACAGCAAGCTGCGCAGCGTGTCCTTCCACTGGTGGGGCTCGCCGAAGAGCTCCCGCAGCTTCGCCTGCTCCTCCGGCTCGTAGCGCCGCTGTGTTGCGGCTATCCGGATCTGGGTCCGAAGGGAGATGGAGTCGATCTCCTCCCCCTCCACCGCGTTCTGGACGCCCACCCTGAACAGGATGGTCGGGAGGGCAGCGTAGGGCAACACGTCGGCGCTCTCCACCTCGAAATCCAGGTCAGGCATGGGGACACCCCCCAAAAAGGGGTCCGCTCTTGGCTCGCAAGACCGTGATGTTGCTCCCCTCTAGTCCCCTCCCGCAGAGGGGAAGTTAATTCGCAGAAGCTTGCCAGACCGGCGGCTAGGCTGGCGCCAGGTTCGGGCTGTTCGGGTCTATGGGGTTCCTCTTGTCGGCGTTGATGCCCGTGGAACGCTCGGCCGTCCCCTTGCCGTCGCGAAGGTGGCCGGGCATGGCATCGTAACCGCCGGGGTCGTTGCCGCCCTTGACCCCCGGTATGTGCGCCGGCGAGGTCTGCGTCGTGTCCGGTTTCCCTACCTTTATGTCCGCCATCCATCTCCTCCTCTCGTCGTGGGCTTAGCCTACGCTCACTGTTTTGGCTCGCCTCCCCAACTCTTCGAAGAACCGTGTTATGTCGTCCCAGACCTCGCGTCCGCCGCTGAAGCCCTTCCAGCGGGTCCGGATCAAACCTACCAGCTTGTAGCACTCGTCTATGGGTACCAGAAAGTGGTCGCTGGCTCCGCGAGCCCGATTGACCAGGAGCGCCTCCACGTCTCGCTCCATGTCTTTCAAAACCGGGTTATCAGTCTCCAAGTCCTCCCAGGTCTGGAGTTCCAGTAGCGACTCGGTCGGCCCCATGGGGCTGGGATAGTAGGCCACGACCTTTCCGGCGGGGGTGTTGTAGAAGAAGAACGCCATGTCCACCGGGACGCGCAGGTTCTCCCACTGCGCGTCGGACATCTCGAAATCCTCGAGGTTCAGGAGGCGCTCCGGGACGATCCGGTATCGTCCCTTGCTCGCCGCCTCGCTGTCGAAAAGGATGGAGCACGGCCGGCAGACGCACATGATCTCCCGCGTCGAGACCTCCATCAGGTGCCGATGCTCGGGGTCGGGCGGTATGATCTGGCCGCACAGGTCGCAGTATTCCTCCTGGGCGGTGGCCTCGGCCGCCTCCCTTTTCTCGGACTCCTCCCGGGCGAACCGGCGCAGCGCGGAGAAAGCGGAAAAATTGTTGTCGCTAGCCATACTACCTTCAGCCCACCGCGCTCGGCGAGACAACCTTTACCTTGCCGTATTCGTCCTCTAGCAACGGGACGGGCTCAAGGTGCAACTGCGAGGCGTCGTCCAGCGATCTCCCCGCCCGACGCGCGTCGTAGCGCCGCCCGCAACCGGAGCACGTGAGATCCGCCACCCTCAACTCACCCTGCTCCAGCGAAGTGCCGCAGCCGGGACAGACATCACGGTAAGCATAGAGGTTGCCAGCCAGCTTCAGGAAGAGCACCCGCTCGCCAGCGATCTCCTTCGCCAGCATCCCGCCGCCACGGAAGTCCACCTCACCAACCGTTGTCCAGGACGATGTCCCGTTCTCCTCCGGCTGCTTCTTTTTCTTCTTGCGCATCGTCGGGGCGGCCACGAAAGCCGTCGTCGGTTTGGGCGGTGGCTCGGCCACACCTTCGGCCTCCACGCCTTCCAGCTCCGGCGCCGCTTTCTGAACGGCCTCCTCTATCGCGAGCTTGAGCGTCATGGTGGAGGACGGACATCCGTCGCAGCTTCCCTCCAGCCGCACCCGCGCCACGCCATCCCCTATACCCAGGAACTGTACGTTTCCACCGTGGGATTCCAGGTACGGACGCACCTCATCCAGGGCCTCGAGCACCCGTGTCTCCACGTCAACCGGGTGCAGGCCGTGCAGGAGCAGAAGGTGTGTGATCAGCTCGTCGCCTAGGAGTTCGTCCTTCAGATCCTCACCGCCCAGGCGGCCGACGCTCTCCACGATGCGCCCCAGCCCCTCGCCGTACAACTCCAGGAGGGTCTGCACCATCTCCGCCGTCTTGGCTCGGGCTTCGGGGTCGCTGAAGGACTCGATCTCTCCCAGCAGCGTCTCCATTCTGCCGACTCGCTCTCGCAGTTCTTGGTCGTCTAGAAGCATCTATTCCCTTCCCAATAAAAGGCGGGCCCGTACCGCACGGCCTGCCTACTCCTCCTCGCCGTCTACTTATCCGCCGGCTCGAAGCCCATGGTCGGGGAGTGCAGCTTCTGTAGCGTCTTGCCCTTGCCCAGGTACATGTGTACGCCGCAGGGCAGGCACGGGTCGAAGCTGCGCACGGAGCGCATGATGTCTATGCCCTTGAAGTTGTCAGGGCCATTCTCCTCGAAGATCGGGGTATTCTGCACCGCGTCCTCGTAGGGACCGGGAGTGCCATATGAGTCGGTAGGAGACCCGTTCCACGGCGTTGGCGGGTAGGGATGATAGTTGGCGATCTTGCCGTCCCGGATCACCATGTGGTGCGAGAGCACTCCCCGTACCGCCTCGTGGAAGCCGCAGCCGATGGCCTCGTCCGGTACCTCGAACTCCTCGAAGACCTTGGTATCTCCCGCGCGCACGAGCTCGAGGGCCTTCTCCACGAAGTAGACGGCCTGCGCCGCGGAGTAGGCTATGAAGTAGGCCCGCGCCCGGCCCCGCTCGATGGTGTTGGACCCCTGCTCCGGTATCTTCCACTCGAAGCTCGTCTCGGGCATGGTGGAGGTTCCTGGTAGGTTGATCTCGACGCTGCTGCCCGTGGCCTTGACGTAGCCGGTGTCCACGAGCCCGGCCAGAGCCGTGGCCCACAGCCTGGCCAGCGGCCCGCCGCCGGTATCCAACGCGAGGTGGTCCCCGGTGCGCTCGTCCAGCCAGCGTGGGCTCATCACCCAGCTGTAGTTCTTGTCGAAGTCCCGCTTCTGGGGCTTGGGCAGCGTAGTCTGGTTCCACGGGTGCCGCTGATCCACCGGGTTGCCCAGCGGGTCGCGCGAGACGAAGGGCTCCTCTTGGTCCCAGTCGTCGTAGAAGGAGGAGCCGAGCAGGATGCGAAGACCCAGGTTTATGTCCACCAGGTTCGTCGTGACCAGCTCGCCGTCAACTACGATCCCTGGGGTCACGAACGAGCCGTTGCCCGCGTCGTTCATGCCCTCGTAGGTGTAGTTAACGACGTCCGGGTTCTGGAAGGCGCCCCAACAGCCCAGAAGGGTGCGCCTGTAGCCGACCCTCCCGTACTCGCCATCGGTGATGTCATAGAAGAAGTCGAAGAGGTCGTCGCTTATCGGTACGATCTTCTTCACCCAGTCCATGCACCGCATCAGGCGGACCAGGTAGTCCGTGAACAGCTGCGGTGTGGGCACGGTCCCGACGCCGCCAGGGTAGATCGTGGACGGATGGACGTGACGTCCCTCCATCAGGCAGAACATCTCGCGGGTGATCCGGCTCATCTGCAGCGCTTCCACGTAGGTCTTCCCGGTGAACGGGTTGAGGGAGCGCATGAGGTCTGCGATGGTGTTGAAGCCGTGGATGTTGGCGTTGGGAGCTTCGGCCGTCTCCGCCCGCTCCAGCCAGCTCGGGTTCGTCTCGCGGACCATTTGCTCGCAGTAGTCCACGAAGAGCAGGTTGTCCTGGTAGATGGTGTGGTCGAACATGAACTCGGCGGCCTCGCCCAGGTTCATGATCCACTCGCCCAGGTGCGGCGTCTTCACCCCGTAGGCCATGTTCTGGGCGTACACCGAGCAGACCGCGTGGTTGTCGCCGCAGATGCCGCAGATGCGGCTGGTGATGAAGTGCGAGTCGCGCGGGTCCTTGCCCTTCATGAACACGCTGTAGCCCCGGAACAGCGAGGAGGTGCTCTTGCACTCCACCACTTCACGGTTGTCGAAGTCTATCTTCGTGTAGATCCCGAGGTTGCCGACGATGCGCGTGATCGGGTCCCACGCCATGTCCACCAGGTTTCTGGCTTCTGGCGTAACTTCCTCTCGGATAGCCAACGCTTATCCCTCCTTTACGCGCGCCAGCGCGGGTTGTAGCCGGT
>DATDKT010000130.1:0-26780 GCA_036519775.1 Rubrobacteraceae bacterium | reverse complement strand
CCCGATCATGCCGCACTCGACCTCTCTCCTGAACTTCCTCGCTGCCGCGCCATCCCTGGTGAAGATAGCCGCCGCGTTGCCATACCTGGACTCGTTGATGGTCCGTATGGCCTCGTCGAGGTCAACGATGCGCTCGACGGCCAGGACGGGGCCGAAGATCTCCTCGTGAGCTATCTCCATCTCCGGGGTCACCCGGTCGAAGATGGTGGGGCCCAAGAAGAAGCCGTCTTCCCCTCCGTAATTCTCCCTGCCGTCGACCACGAGGCGCGCCCCCTCCTCTTCGCCCCTAGAGATCCAACCGGCGATCTTCTCTTTGGCCTCGGCGCTGGTTACCGGGGTCACCCCGGTACCGGAGTCCATCTCCCGGTTCAGACCAGAGCCGATCCGGGCCTCGCCCGCTATCTTCGCCAGCCTCTCGACCAGCTCATCCCCGATACCGCCCACCGCGACGCCCACGCTGCCTGCCAGGCACCGCTGCCCGCCGTTGGAGAAGGCCGAGGAGAACACGCCCTGGGCCGCGTTTTCGAGGTCGGCGTCGGGCATGATTACGATGTGGTTCTTGGCGCCTCCCAGGGCCTGCACCCTCTTGCCCCTATCTGCCGCCCGCCTGTAAATATTCCGGGCCGCCTCCGAGCCTCCGACCGACGAGATGGCCTCGACCTGTGGGTGGTCTATGAGGGCCTCGACCGTTTCTCTTGCCCCGTGCACCACGTTGAAGACCCCGTCCGGGAAGCCGGCCTCGGAGAAGAACTCAGCTAGGCGCATGGCCGAGAGCGGCGTGCGTTGCGAGGGTTTGAGGATAAAGGCGTTGCCGGTCGCGATAGCCAGAGGAGCGAACCACAGCGGGATCATCATGGGGAAGTTGAACGGGGTTACGGCGGCGACCACCCCCAGAGGTTCTCTGTGTAGGGCGACGTCCACGCCGGGACTCACCCCATCGAGGGACTCCCCCTTCATCAGTGTGGTCATGGAGGCCGCGAGCTCAACAACCTCTATGCCGCGCCAGATCTCACCCTTCGACTCGTCCACGTGCTTGCCGTTCTCGCGGGTGCAAAGCTCGGCAAGCTCCTCTATGTTCTCCTCCAGTAAGACCTGAAGCTTGAACATCCTCCTCGCCCTACGCGTTACGGGCTCCTCGCGCCACTCCTCGAAAGCCCTGGCGGCAACCCGCACCGCCCGATCCACGTCCTCCGCCCCCGAGAGCGGCACCCTACCCAGAAGCTCCCCCGTCGCTGGGTCCGGGACCTCTAGCTCCTCCTCAACCTCCGCGGCAACCAGGCCGCCCCCGACGAAGTTCTTGAGCACCTCCACGGCCAAGACTCCTCCCTCGCGTTCGTTTCTTTCGCTTTCCCCGTTGACCGTATCATACAGACCATAGGCTTTCGCGCAAAACGGGAGAACCTCGAGCAGCCCGATGCGTCGGACTGTCTCGAAAGACTACCGAGACGCCCGAATCGGACGTGGGTGTTTAGTTGTACTGCTTGAACTGTGGCCAGGCTTCTTCGAAGGGAAGCTTCGAGTCCCGGGCGACGTAGACTGGCAGGTCGTCCTGCTTTGGCATGCAGTACTCGCACTCGACGGTATCCGCCTGCTCGACGCTGCCGAAAACCTCCTGGAGCTTCTCGAGCGGGACGCCCGCGGAGATCACGACCGCCCCCGTGCAACCTCCTGGTCCCCAGAGGTAGAAATTGTTGTGCCCGCTGATGACCTGCGGGAGCCCGTACCTCGGACCGAAGAGGTCGAGGGCCCCGGCCTCGCCGAAGTCGCCGGCGAGGACGCAGCTCTCCTCCCGTTCTTCCTCGGGGAGGGCGCGGTGGACCCGGGAGACGGTTTCGGCCAAATCCTCCCAGCCCTCTCTGAAGGCGAAGGGCTGCGGTATCTCCGCGGCTTCGCGGGCCTCCGACTCCAACCCGGCGTTCCCACCGACGGGTTCCGTAACCTTGGCCAACGCCTCAACGGGCAGCACCGGCACCACGGCTAAAGGCGCGACTATCGCACCGCTTATCAGCAAAAAGGAGACGGATACGGGCTTCAGCCAGTGCCATTCGCGCCACCGGATAAAGCGCTCTACCACGAGCGCCCCCGCAGCGAAGAGGATGGGGTAGGCCGGGGCGAGGAAGTAGGCTTTGGCGTTCCAGATGGCGAACAGCGCGAAGAGGAGCACGTAGATCCAACCAAACGCCTGGTAGGGTTTGCCGCCCTTGGTGAGCAGGTAGTAGTACAGCCCGGCGGGCCAGACCAGCAACGTCGCCGGATGCATGGTCATCACCTGCTCGAAGAGGAACTCCACTACCGAGTCGGGGTCTACCTTGTCGCCGTAGTTCGTCCAGAACTCGAGGGTGGGCCACCCGTTCTGGATCTGCCAGTAAGCGTACGGGGTCAGGAACGCGAACGCGATTACGGCCCCTATCCAGGGCCACTTGCTCAACAGATGCTTTCGAGCCGGCGTGAGCAGCAGCGCGACGAAGACCGCGAAGCCGAAGAAGAGCATGGTGACCTTTGCCAGCAGCCCCAACCCCGCCACCAGCCCGAAGGCGAGCCAGAGGCCGGGCCGCTCCCGCCTCAGGACCAAGAGCAGAACGTACGAGGCCAGGGCCCAGAAGAGCTGGTCGAAGGCGTCCATCGAGAGCCAGGTGCCGAAGACCAGGATCCCCGGCGCTACGAGGCTCGCCAGGGCTGCCAGGACCTGGGCGAACCGCCCGCCGCCGAGCTCGCGGGCCATCAACCCCGTCAGCACGACCACCCCGGCGCTGGCCAGAGCGGGGAAGAAGTGCAGCGCGGCCAGGGAATCGCCGAACAAGGAACGGGCGACGGCGGAGACGACGGCCACCAAGGGGGGGAAGTCCACGTAGCCGAGGTCCAGGCGCTCCCCGGCGGCTATGAAGTAGAGCTCATCCCTGTAGAACCCGTAGTTCCCGGCCGTGAGCATGTGGACCAGGAGCTTGACGCAGGCCAGGTAGAGGACGATGGCCGGGCCGCTCAAGAGCGGCCGGTGCTTGTGCGGTTTCGCGCTCCAATCCATATCAGACGCGTCCCGGCGTAACAACGATCTTGTAAGCCCTATCGGATACCAACTCCTCTACGCGCTTCTCAGGCTCGCCCTCGACCGGCGAGCCAGCTCTCGCTCTTTCTCTTCCTGGTGGCTACCGACATAAGAAGCCCGGTTACTCTCTGGAGTAGCTTCTACCCGGCCGGTGGCACTTTATAGTAATTTCACACTTTTCACACGCTCCCGTAGGATATATCGAGACTACCTGGGACGTACGCGGGCGTCCATCGGGAACAGCGGGAGGCGTGGCGTATGAGCGAGTCAGGTGGCGCAGGTTCGACTCTTCCCTTCTTAAGTGCTTCGCGCCTTCCCCGTGTAGTTTGCAACCGTGCCGTTTCAGGTGTCTCGGAAGCGCCCTACGCTTCAACCCTCGATGGGCTCCCGGATCACCTCTCGTCCGTTGAGTTCCTTCTCAGCATTCTCACGCCTTACCTCTAAAACGAGGTGTATCGTCTCCTTGAGATTCTCCCTGACCTCTTCGATGGTCTTGCCCTGGGTTATAGCCTCCGGCACTCCAGGCAGCTCGCAACCCACCAGCCGCTTTCGCCCGCTCGAACACCGCTGTGAACCCCTCCATCTCTGCGTTCCCTTTATGATGAACCTGCCGGGCCGTTTCGCAGACCGACCGGCCTACCAATACTGTACCGCGGACGCCATCTCGCGCCCCGCAACAACCCTCCTTGAAACAATCGATACCGGCGCGACGGTGGCAGAGGTCAAGGGTGGTACTTATACTGTGCGTTGGGTACAAGGGACACAAGATGAACGAAGGGAAGGAATCTCTGCATGAGCGAGAAGGTCTACCGCACGGAGCTTACGCCGGTGAGCTTCCTCAAGCGCAGCGCCTACATGTTTCCGGACAAGGAGGCCGTCGTACACGGCGACCGGCGCTACACCTACAGAGAGTTCGAGGAGAGGGTTAACCGCCTGGCCTCACGCCTCAAGGACGAGGGTTTTGAGAAGGGCGACAGGATCGCCTTCCTCTGCCCGAACATCCCCCCGATGCTCGAAGGGACCTTCGCCATACCCGCCGCCGGCCTAGTAATGGTCGCCATAAACACCCGCCTAGGGGCGGGCGAGGTCGAGTACATCGTCGAGCACTCCAAGTCCAAGATGGTCTTCGTGGACCACGAGCTGGAGGAGCTGTTGGAGGGCATAGACGAGAGCGTCGAGGTCGTGCGCATCGACGACACCGGCGAGGAGGGCGACCCGTACGAGGACTACCTGGCCGAAGGCTCGCCGGAGCCGGTGGAGAGCGTCTTGGAGGACGAGGAGGAGATGATCTCCGTAAACTACACCTCCGGGACGACGGGGCAGCCAAAGGGCGTGATGTATAACCACCGCAACGCTTACATCAGCGCTCTGGGCAACGTCATCGAGATCCAGATGGACTACGAGACCAGATACCTGTGGACCCTGCCGATGTTTCACTGCAACGGCTGGACCTACCCCTGGGCGGTCACGGCCATCGCTGGGACGCACGTGTGCCTGAGAAAGGTCGAGCCGGACAAGATCTGGGACCTCTTCGAGTCCGAAAAGATTACCCACTACTGCGCGGCGCCCACCGTCCAGATACCGCTCGCGAACAGCGAGCACACCCGCGAGCTCGACCAACAGGTCACCGCAGCAATCGCCGGTTACGTCCCCTCACCCGCCTTGCTCCAGCAACTCCTCGACCTGAACATCCGGCCCGTTCACCTCTACGGCCTCACCGAGACCTACGGCCCGATTACCACGAGCGCGCCGCGCGAGGAGTGGGAGGAGATGGACCCCCAGGAGCACGCAAAGCTCCTTGCACGCCAGGGCCAGGGCTACTGCACCGCGGATCTCGTGCGCGTCGTGGATGAGGACATGAACGACGTGCCTAGAGACGGGGAGACGATAGGCGAGATCGTCATGCGCGGCAACATGGTGATGATGGGTTACCTCGACAACGAGGAGGAGACGGAGGAGTCGTTCAAGGGCGGCTGGTTCCACTCGGAGGACATGGCCGTGTGGCACCCGGACGGGTACGTCGAGATAAAGGACCGCGACAAGGACATCATCATCTCCGGCGGCGAGAACATCTCTTCCATAGAGATAGAGCAAACCCTCGCCGAGCACCCGGCGGTAATGGAGGTCGCCGTCACCGCCATGCCGGACGAGCAGTGGGGAGAGAGGCCCAAGGCCTTCGTCACCCTCAAGGGCGACGAGGAGCCGACCGAAGAGGAGCTAATAGACTTCGTCAAGGAGCGCATCGCCCGCTTCAAGGCCCCGGCCGCCATCGAGTTCACCGAGCTCCCCAAGACCTCGACCGGCAAGGTCCAGAAGTACATCCTGCGCGATAAGGAATGGGAGGGCCACGACAGCAAGGTTGGCGGCTAACGAGCCGGGGAGCCTCCCGGCGTGCCGCCGCTGCACGTGCTCCGGGTGTTCGTCGGTGACGGGGGCGCTGGCGGCAACCCTCTGGGCGTCTTCCTCGACGGTGGAGAGGTGCCGGAGGGCGACCGCCAGGTGGTCGCGGCGGATCTCGGCTTCTCCGAGACGGTGTTCGTAGAGGATCCCGGCCAGGGCAGGCTGCGGATCTTCACGCCGAAGGAGGAGCTCCCGTTCGCCGGCCACCCCCTGGTCGGTACGGCCTGGCTCCTGACTAGCGAAGGCTTCGACGTTTCGGCGCTGCACCCACCCGCCGGCGAGGTCCCTGTCAGGGTAGAGGGCGACGTCACCTTTATCTCCGGTCGACCCGAGTGGGCGCCACCGTTCGAGCACATCGAGTTGAGCTCCCCCGCCGAAGTGGAGACGCTCGCGGGTCCGCCGGACGATCACGACCTCGCGGGGGCGTGGGCCTGGGAAGACGAGGAGGCCGGATACGTGCGCGCCCGGGTGTTCCCGGTGCGATTGGGTATAGAGGAGGACGAGGCGACCGGGTCCCACGCCGTCCGGTTGGCCGCCCGGCTAGGGCGGACGATCGTGATACGCCAGGGCGAAGGTTCCCTGATCTTCGCCGACCCGCGGCCCGACGGGAGCGTAGAGATCGCCGGCCGCACCGAGCTCGTCGAGGTACGCGAGCACTAACGAAGGAGGAATCCCATGATCGAAGCCGAAAAACAGACCTTCGAGCACATCCTCTACGAGGACGACGGCACCATCGCCCTCATCACCATGAATCGTCCGAAGAAGTACAACGCCCTCTCTCTGGATCACATGCGAGAGCTGATAAGCTGCCTCAAAGCCATAGGCGAAGACCGCGAGACCTCCATCATCGTCCTGCGCGGCAGCGGTCCCGGCTTCTGCGCCGGTCACGACCTCTCCGAGATGATCGGACGCGACCCCGCCTTCTACCGCCACGTCTTCGACGCCTGCTGCGAGCTGATGGAGACCATCCAGGCCCTTCCCCAGCCGGTCATAGCCCAGGTCCACGGTATCGCGACCGCCGCCGGCTGCCAGCTCGCCGCCACCTGCGACCTCGTCGTCGCCTCCGAAGACGCCCGCTTCGCCACCCCCGGCGTAAAGATAGGCCTCTTCTGCTCCACACCGATGGTCGCCCTGAGCCGTTCCGTCGGCCAAAAAAAGTCGATGGAGATGCTCCTTACCGGGGAGTTCGTCTCCGCCGAAGAAGCCCTCGCCGAGGGGCTCATCAACAAGGTCGTTCCGGCACAGGAACTGGAAGCGGAGACCCGGAAGCTCGCCGAGAAGATAGCGGAGGCAAGCCCGCTCGTCGTCGGAGTGGGCAAGCAAGCCTTCTACCGGCAGCTCGAGATGCCCACCGAACAGGCTTATGCCTACACTAAGGAAGTCATGTCCTTCAACGCCACCCTCGCCGACGCCCAGGAAGGTATGTGCGCCTTCCTCGAGAAGCGCATACCGGAGTGGAAGGGCAGGTAGCGGAGGGCTTTCCGTCTCCGGGAGCGAAGAGATCAAACGATGACGAGCATCACTACGCAGCCCCAGGAGAAGAAAGCGCAGAAGACGAAGGGGCTGCCGCCCTACAACGTCGTTCTGCTCGACGACAACGATCACAGCTTCGAGTACGTGATGCGGATGCTGAACAAAGTTTTCGGGCATCCGCCGGAGAAGGGCTACCGAATGGCGGTTGAGGTGGACACTACAGGCCGGGTCATCGTCGCCACCACGAACCTGGAGCGCGCCGAGCTAAAACGTGATCAGATCCACGCCTTCGGTCCCGACCCGCTCATCCCGCGCTGCAAGGGGTCTATGTCGGCGACAATAGAGCCGGCGAACGGCTGAGAAGTCTTAACGTCTAAAGGCGAAGGTCAATATCAGCTGTTCGCCGGAGCGAGCCGCAGGATACGGTCGTCGTCGGGGACTGGAGTGCCGCGACCGTCGCGGTTGCTCGTGAGGACCCACAGCGAGCCGTCGGGGGCCTGGACGACGTGGCGCAAACGCCCGGCCTGCCCCAAGAGCAACTCCTCCTGTTCGGTGACGATCCCGTCGGGACCGAGGGCGAGCCGGTAGAGGCGCTGGCCGCGTAGGGCCGCCATGAAGAAGTTGCCCTCCCACTGGGGGATCGCACCATTCTTGAGGATCTCGGCCCCGCTCGGGGAGGCCTCGCTGGTGGCCCAGGTGGAGATAGGGTCTATGTACTCCCCGGAGGCGAAGAAGCCGCCCTCACCCTCAACTTCCGGCCAACCGTAGTTGCCGCCGGGGAGGATGCGGTTCACCTCATCGTAGCGGTTCTGGCCGAACTCGGTGGCGTAGAGTTGGCCGCCCTGGTCCCACGCCAAACCCTGCACGTTGCGGTGGCCGTAGGAGTAGACGGGGCTGTTCGAGAACGGGTTGTCCAGGGGTACCCCCCCTTCGGGGGTGAGGCGCAGGAGCTTGCCGCCGTAAGAGTTCAGGTCCTGGGAGGTGGAGGTATCGCCCCCGTCGCCCGTACCCACGTACAGGTTGCCGTCGGGACCAAAGGCGATGCGCCCCCCGTTATGGTAAGACTGGACGGGGATGCCGGTCAGGATCGGCTCGGGTTCGTCGCCCAGCCGAAAGCGCGTTACGCGGTTGTCGGTGTCCGTCGTGTAGTACGCGTAGACGTACCCGTCGCTCTCGTAGTCGGGAGAGAGCGCGATCCCCAGGAGACCGCCCTCTCCGGTGCCGTTCTCGGGCAGCCGCTGCAGCTCCTCGACGTTGCCCGAAGAGTCGACCGACAAGAGCCGCGAGCTGTCACGCTCGGTGACCAGGGCGTTGCCATCGGGAGTAAAGACGAGATCCCAGGGCGCCTCCAGGCCAGTGGCCACGACGGTGGTCTCGACCTCGACCGGGCCGGCCTCCGCCGAGCCTCCCGGTTGCGGGGCCCCCGTGACCTCGGGGGCGGGCGCCTCGCTCTCGGCTAGCTCGGTCTGTGTGGCTTCGCCCGCGGAGCCCTCCTCCTGCTGCTCCGACGACCCCTGTCCCCCGCCGCCACACCCGGCCGAGAGGACGACAACGGCAGCGAGAACGAGAAGGGAGCAGGTCAAGAGCTTGGTCCTGTCTTCCGGCTCGAACGTTTCTCGGATCGCGTTGATCGAAGTTCGACGGAGCACCGCACCTCCAGAACGTACCTGGCTGGTAAAGACTTCCCGATTATATAGACTGAGTCTCTGCCGACCGTGTCTTCTACGACAGCCGGGTGAGGCGGGTGTGCGTGGTCTAGAATCTGCCTTTCAGGTGTCGTCCCGCTCGGAGGCCGGTGGCAAAGGACAAGAGGGCAAAGGAGCTAGCCGACCGTTTGCGGCCGGTGCTCGGCGCGGCGTTTCTGGCCGCTTACGTGGCCGCGGCCTTCTCCTCCGGCTCCCTGGCCATGGCCGTCTTCCTGGGGACGGGGGGTTTGCTCTACGGGATCTCGGTGCCGTGGTCGAGCAGGTTCCACAAGGCGCTGGCGCTCGTGGCGTTCCTCGCGTTCGGGGCATTGCTCTTCTCGGGGCGGTTCGACGCGGGGGCGTTCTTCGACGGGCTCCCCGTTTACTTCAACATAATCGCGGTGCTCCTGGTCTTGAGCGTCGCCGGGTATCCCATCCGGGCGGAGCGGTACGAGGCCCAGATCCGGGCACTCATGGCGGCGATGACGAGGAGGGGCGTGAGCGTGGGGACGACCTCCGGCGCCCTGGGACACCTGCTCGGGGCTGTCATCGACGTCGGCTCGTTCGTGCTGATAGACGTGATCCTGCGCCGCGCCGCACCGAAGGAGCGTGTTGAGGCCCTCGTCTGGGCGGGCCGGACCTTCTCGTTCGCCCCCATGTGGACCAACCTGAACGTGCTCACCGTCACCACGATCACGCTGACCGGCGTCTCTTATCCGAGGCTACTCGCGGTCTCGCTCCCGTTCGTGGCCCTGGGGCTCGCCGTCACGCTACTCTTCGCCCAAAGAGAGAAGGGCGAGGTCGAAGAGATCTCCGAAACGTCGCTGGACCGCGGGGCTGCCGCGGTGCTCCTCTACCCCATGCTGCTGGTCGTGGCGGTCGCGCTCGCGAACGTGTTCTTGCCCGGACTCTCGCTGACGGCCGTCATCTCGGTGACGGTGTCGGCGATCGTAGCACTGATCGCGGGGCTTGCAGCCGCCACTCTACGCCGGTCCTCGCCCCTGAGCAGGCTCGCCGCGGAATCGCGCGACACGCTGGCCGAGTCGCACGCCGAGTTCGCCCTCTTCGGATCGGCAGGGGTGCTCGTGCTCTCGCTCGAAGCCCTGGGCGCGCTGGCGCCGGTCGGAGATCTATTCTCCGCCCTGCCCCCGATCTTCGTGGCGCCGGCGCTGGCGTTCGTGGTGGCTCTAGGTTTCGTCGGCGGGATACACGTGATACCGCTGGTACTCCTCATAAATACCGCGTTCCCTCTGAGCGGCGGACCGGCCCCGGCGTTGTGGGCCGTCGCGATCCTACTCGGCTCCCAGGTAGCCTTACTCTCGACCCCCTTCTCCAACTCGGTGACGATGCTCGCCCGCCTCACGAGGTTGCACCCCTTGGAAATCGGACCGAAACGCAACTGGGGGTTCAGCCTCGTTATGGCGCTGGCCGGGATCCTCTACATAGCTCTCCTGACCCTCCTGCTCTTGTAGAAGCATTTGTGAAGGGTATCTGGTTCAGGCGTTCTCGGGCTAAGATGGCTGCAAGAGTGTTTGAGCTTTGTGTACAAACACCGTGACGATGCTCGTCCGCCTCACAAACCTGTACCCGCTAGAGGTAGGCCCGATGCGCCAGTTGCGCTTCGGGCTCGTTTTGGCGTGACCACGATGGCTTATCTGGGGCCGTTGATACTCCCGCTTCTTACGATCAAGACCGCTTTACCCTGCCGGGACGAGCACGTACAGGGCAATGGCGAGGTAGTGGCAGACGCTCCCGGCGACGACGAAGAGGTGCCAGACAGCGTGAGAGTACGGGACGCGCTTTGAGTGGTAGAAGACGATTCCGGCGGTGTAAAGCACGCCGCCCGCGCCGAGCAGCGCGAGCGCGCCCGGCGAGAGGAGGACGAACATGGGCTTCGCGGCCACGATGCACAGCCAGCCCATGAGCACGTAGACGAGAGTCGAGAGGACGGCGTAGCGTCCCCTGGTCAGGACCTTGAACACTATCCCAGCCGCCGCGAGGCCCCACGCGAGGCCGAAGAGCGTCCAGCCCCAGCCCCCGCGCAGGCCGACGAGCGTCACCGGGGTGTAGGTACCGGCGATGAGCAGGTAGATCGCACAGTGGTCCAGAACCCGTAAGGCGCCCCTCGCCTTCGTGCCTTTGAGCGCATGGTACATCGTCGAGGCCGCGTACAGCGCGACGAGCGTAATACCGTAGATAGCGGCACTAACGACGTGCCATGCCTCTCCCTGCTCGACGCTCAAAGAGACCAGCACGAAGGCCCCGACGAGGCTCGCCAGAAGTCCCAGGGCGTGGGTCAGGCTGTTCGCGACCTCTTCCCGGACCACCACGGGAGGAGGCAAAGGCGGCGAGCCTCGTTCGGCCAGGCTACGCTTCGCGGAAGGCAACGTGGCCGTCCTCGACGCGCTCCGCCCGGCCCTCGGAGACGAGATACTCTAGGTGCGCCAGGGTCTCCGCCAATGCGAAGCATCTTTCGTAGAGCGAGAGTGAATAGCGAAAGACTTCCCGCGAGACGGCGAACGGGGTCCGCGGCTCGTCGCCCAGGGTGCGGTGCATGAGGTCGAGGCGCTCCTCGTGGTGCAGGAGGAGCTCATCTACGCGCCCGTCGAAGTCGTGAAAGAGGGGACCGTGGCCGGGGAGGACGAGGTCCGCGTCGAGCCCTCGCAAGCTCGACAGGCTCTCTAGGTAGCGGGCGAGCGGACGCCCTTTCGTGTCGGGCCAGAGCCCGATGTTTGGTGTGATCTCGAGCATGACGTGGTCGGCAGCGAAGAGCACTTTTCGTCCCTCGTCGTGCAGCATGACCTGGTGATCCGCGTGTCCGGGGGCGTGAAGGACGCGGGCTACTCCGGCTCCGAGCTCTATCTTCTCTCCCTCTTGCAGCGGGAGCATCTCTCCCGGTAACGATAGCTTCGCCCGCATCTGCGCTGCGGCCCTTTCGGCGAGCGCCTGGTCCATGCCGCCCCCGATCATATGCTCCGCGAACGACGCGTGGTCGGGGTCGTTCCAGACCTCTCGGGAGTGTTGGACCCCATCCTCCAGCATGTACACCGGCGGCCCGGACCACTCCTGCAGCCAGCGAGCGAGCCCCAGATGATCCGGGTGAAAGTGTGTGACGAGGATGCGCTCCACGTCCCGTTTGAGGTCCAGACCAACCTGCCGGGTCCCCTTCTCCCAGACCTTCCGCCCCTTCAGGTAATCATATCCGGTGTCGATAATGGTCCATCCGTCGTACCCCTCGACGAGGTAAACGGAAACGAACACGAGGGGGAAGGGAACCGGCATCTTCAGCTGGTAGACGCCCTCCGCGACCTCCGCCGCCTCCCCAACGGGCTGCGTTCCCAGATTCGAAGGAGCTACGCTCACCGGAGCGCTCGGAAGAAGCTGGAGATCTCCTCGTTAGCCAGCTCGGGCTTCTCGTAGTGAACGAAGTGCCCGGCCTCCTCGGCCGGCGAGAAGTCGAGGTTCGCGAAGTAGTCCCCGAGCCGGTCGGCCCACTCAACCTTGAGCACGCTGTCGCTGACCCCCCACAAAACGCGCGTAGGCGTCTCTATCTTCGGGAGCTCGGCTGGACCGTGCTGGATCTGCTTTATCCGGCCCTCGTTGGTGCTTATGTACCAGTTAAACCCTCCCTGAAGGTTGCCCGGCTTCATAAAGTTCTCCATCCAAAGATCGAGGTCATCGTCAAAGAAGCCGGGCTCATGGGACCAGTGGTCGAGGAAGTGGCGGATGTAGGTCTCGCAGGTTTTGCGGTTCTCGCCGACCAGGGACGCGGCCCAAGGCTGTTGGTTGAAGGATTGGTACCAGATCTCGTTAACGTGACCCGCCTCCGCCCAACGCTCCCCGATCCCTGGATACGGGCAGTTGAAGAAGAACAGCCCCGACAGACGCTCCGTATAGCTCCGCGCGAAAGCCTGCGCCACGTAAGCGCCCACGTCGTGGCTCACGATCCCGAACCTCTCGAACCCCAGAGCGTCCGCGAGCCCTCGCAGGTCCTCGACGTACTCCTTGAGGAGAGCACTCGGAGGATCGGGCAGCGCAGGCTTGTCGCTATCGCCAAAACCCCGCAGGTCCGACGCTACCACGTCGAAACTCTCGGCTAGCGGTAAGATGTTCTTGCGCCAGGTAAGCCAGAACTCGGGCCAGCCGTGGAGCAGCATCAGGGGCAGGCCCTCGCCGTGGCGGACGTAGTGGATGTTGATGCCGTTGGCGTCGAGGTATTGGTGGTTCCACTCGGACCCGTTCATGGTATCCCCACTGCCCCGAAGCCTCCTAAAAAGCCAGCGGGCAGCTTCTCTAACTGCCCGCTAACGGCCAAAAGCCGACGGCTAGTTCTGCAGGTTCTCGAAGATACCCGCGGCGCCCATGCCACCACCGATGCACATGGTGACCATGCCGTACTTCGAGTCCCGCCGCTTCATCTCGCTCATGAGTTGGACGGTGAGCTTAGTGCCCGTGGCGCCCATCGGGTGCCCAAGGGCTATCGCGCCACCGTTCACGTTGGTCTTCTCCAGGTCCAGGCCGACCTCCCGGATCACGGCCAGGGCCTGCGCCGCGAACGCCTCGTTGAACTCGATAAGGTCTATATCGTCGAGGCTTAACCCGGTGAGCTCCAAAACCTTCGGAATGGCTACGGTCGGCCCTATGCCCATGACCTCTGGACGCACCCCGCCAACGGCGAACCCAAGGAAACGGGCGAGCGGCTCGAGGCCTCGCCTCTCGGCCTCCTCGCGCTCCATCACGACGACCGCCGCGGCCCCGTCGCTCCTCTGGGAGGAGTTGCCGGCGGTGACGGTGCCGTCCTGCCGGAACACGGTGGGGAGCTTGGCGAGCTTCTCCTGTGAGGTATCGCGCGGTCCCTCGTCTCTCTGGAACGTGGTTTCCATGTGTTGCGGTTCGCCGTTCTCGTTCACCCAGTCGAGCTTCACGTCCATCGGCACGATCTCCTCGTCGAAGCGCCCGGACTCTACGGCCTCCCTCGCCAGATCGTGACTCCTCAGGGCGAACTCGTCCTGGTCCTCGCGGGAGACGTCGAACTCCTTTGCGACCTCTTCCGCGGTTAGGCCCATACCCATGTAGACGGCCGGGTTGGTCTCCACGAGCGTGGGGTTCGGCGAGAAGTTTGGCATCTCCAAAGTGGTGGACATATGCTCGACGCCGCCCGAGACGATGGTGGTGGCGTAGCCGGACATGATCCTCTCGGCCGCTGCAGCGATGGTCTGTAGTCCCGAGGAGCAGAAACGGTTTACGGTCTGTCCTGGGACGCTCTCCGGCAAGCCGGCCCGCAAGAGCGACTGCCTGCTGATGTTGTAGCCCTGGGTGCCCTCGGGCATCGCACACCCGATGATAACGTCCTCGACGTCGGCGAGGTCGAGCCCATTCGCCCGGTCCAGGGCCTCCGTTATACAAGCGGCGGTCATGTCCGCCGGGTGCGTCCCCCGGAGGGCGCCCTTGGGGGCGCGTCCGACGGCGGTCCTCGCGCCCGCGACGATCACGGCTTCTTTCATCGCAAAAACCTGCCTCTCTTAGTTGCGTAGGGGTTTGCCAGTTCTGAGCATGGCGTTTATTCGCTCCATGGTCTTCTCGTTCTTTAGAAGCTCGAGGAACGCCTCTTTTTCGAGCCTGAGTATATGCTCTTCGGGCACCCACTGCGGCACCGAGAGGTCTCCGCCGGTCAGGACGCGGGCGAGGTGGCTCGCGATCTCACCGTCGTACTCGCTCGCGTAGCGGCCCCACACCATCGGCTTGATGGCGCCAACCTCGAGGGCGCCCCGGGTCACCGTCCCTGCAGCGTAGATAGATTTGTCGCGGGTAGGCGGGGCGTAGCCGTCGGCGAGCTCCAGGGCCTCGCGCTTTGCGGCGTGTATGAGGTGATCCCCGTTCATCACCACCCGGTCCTCCTCTTTGAGGAAGCCCATCTCCTTGGCCTCCAGGGCGCTCCCCGAGACCTTCGCCATCGCTATCTTCTCGAAGACGTCCTGCACGTAGGGCAGCGAAGGCGCCCGGGTGTGCATCGGCGGGGAGACGAGCCTCCGGACCAGCTCCTTCGTGCCACCGCCCGCGGGGATAAGCCCTACGCCGGTCTCGACGAGGCCCATGTACGTCTCGCCGGCGGCGCAGATGCGGTCGGCGTGCAGGCAGATCTCCGCCCCGGCCCCGAGGGTTTGCCCGTGCGGCGCCGCCACGACTGGTTTCGAGGCGAAGCGGAAGTCCATGAGGAGATTCTGCAAAGCATCCACCGCCTCGCCGATCCGGTCCAAATCGCTGTTCTGCGCCTCTTCGGCCATCTCGCTGAGGTCCGCCCCGACGCAGAAGTTCCCGCCCTCGTTGCCGATCACGAGCCCGAGCCACTCGTCCTCCTCTTCAAGCCGCCTCAGAGCCTCGTTGCCCATCTCCACGACGGCCTCGTTTACCGAGTTGCCCTTCGAGTGGATCTCGAAACACAACACACCGTCGCCCAGGTCTAAAAGGCTCGCCGAGTCGTTGCGCGTGATCTCCTTGTCCTCCTCGCGCAAAGTATCGAGCGAGAGCTGCATCGGGTCCTCGCGCACCGGCTCGTACTCCATGTGCACCGGGCTGAACTGGAGCTCGCTGGTCCCGTCCTTTTTGTAGAAGTTCTCGTTGCCAGCGTCCAGCATCTCTTTGACCCAGTCAGCGACCTCGATGTCTAAGGATTCCATCTGCTCGACAGTCTCGCGCACGCCGAGGAGGTCCCACATTCTGAACGGTCCGGCCTCGTGGCCGTAGCCCCACTCCATCGCGTGGTCCGCGTTCACTAAGGTGTCGGAGATCTCCGGCATCCGGCGCGAGGCGTAGGCTAGGTCGGGCAGGATCGTGTCCCGCAAGAACCGGGCGCGCCGGTCCTCCTCGGCTCGCTCCATTATGTAGCGCAACCGCGCCCCAAGGTCGCCCTGCTCCTGCGCTTCTTTGGCGAACGGTATCTCCGGGTTCTCCGCCGGCTCGTGCTCGAAGGTCTGCAGGTTCAAGACATCGAAGACGGTCTGGCCGTCGCGCTTGTCGCGCCTGTAGAAACCCGCGCCGCTCTTGAGGCCGAGGAGGTTCTGCTCCTGCATCTCTTTTAGCTTCTCGGGAGCCTTGAGCTGCTCGCGCGACTCGTCCTCCGGGACGAGCTCGTAGAGGTTCTCGGCGACGCCTATAGCGATGTCGAGGCCGACCTGATCCTGGAGGCGGAAGGTCGCGGTCTTGGGGTGGCCGACGAGCGGACCCGTTATGGCGTCTACCTCCTCGATCCCGTAGCCATTCTCGAAGGCGTAGCGGATCGCGTTCATCATCGAGAAGGACCCGAGGCGGTTGCCGATGAAGTTCGGGGTGTCCTTAGCCATCACGCCGCCCTTGCCCAGGATCCGCTCCCCGAAGGCACGCACCTCCTCGACCAGTTCGGGCTCTGTCTCTTCGGTCGGTATGATCTCCAGCAGCTTCAGGTAGCGCGGCGGGTTGAAGAAGTGCGTCCCCAGAAAACGCTTCTTGAAGCTATCCGAGCGGTCTTCGGCGATACTGTGCAGTGGTATGCCGGAGGTGTTAGACGAGATGATAGCGTCGTCTTTGGCGAGCTCCTCCACCCGCGCTATGAGTTCCTGCTTCGGCTCTAGCTTCTCGACTATGGCCTCCAGGATCCAGTCCGCCGCCGCGAGGCGCTCTAGGTCGTCCTCGAAGTTGCCGATGCGCATCCTCTCGGCGACGCTCTGGCTCATGAGCGCTGCGGGCCTAGCATTTTTCATCCGCTCAAAACCTGCCCGGACGAGCTCGTTCTTGTCCTCGTCCGGCTCGTCCGGCGCGATGTCTAGCAGGTCCACCTCCAGGCCCGAGTTCGCGCAGTGCGCCGCTATGGCGGCGCCCATCGTCCCCGCTCCCAAGATCGCGACCTGGCTTATCCTGTGCGCCATAGACAATCCTCCTGTACTGGGATCTCTTGGATATCTCCGCTTCCCTCGCGGGAGATTATACGAGGCGCCCGTCTCCGGGGCGTCCTTCAGGCGAGGAGGAGAATCCTACCTCCCCTCGAACTCCGGCTCGCGCTTCTCCAAAAACGCGCTCGTACCCTCCCGCTTGTCCTCGCTGGTGAACAGGACGGCCTGGGCGAGGCGTTCGATCAGAAGCCCGGTCCTCTGGTCGGTTTCGTAGCCGGCCTGCACCGCGAGCTTCGCCAGCCGCACCGCGAGCGGGCCTTTGGCGAGCAACTGCTCCGCGGTCTCTCCGACCGCGTCCATCAGGTCCTCCTGCGGGACGACCTTCGAGACGAGCCCGGCGGAGAATGCCTCTTGCGCGTCTATCAGGCGGCCCGTCATGATCATCTCCAGCGCCCGGCCCTTGCCGATCAGGCGAGCGAGCCGCTGCGTCCCGCCCGCACCCGGCAAGATGGCAAGTGCAACCTCCGGCTGCCCGAACCGCGCGTTCTCTGAGGCAATCCTGATATCGCAGGCCATCGCCAGCTCGCAGCCACCTCCTAAAGCGTAGCCGTTTACCGCGGCTATGGTCGGCTTCTCAAAGACCTCTACCTCGTCGTAGACGGCCTGCATGACCGAGGAGAGGGCGTCGAGCATCGTCCTCTCCCTCAACTCGCCTATATCCGCCCCGGCTGCGAACGCCCTGTCCCCCGATCCGGTGAAGACGACTACACCCACGCTCTCGTGATGCCGGAACTCGGCCAAAGCCTGCCGGATGTCGCCCAGGACCTGGGTGTTCAGGGAGTTGCGGGAGTCGGGGCGGTTTATGGTGAGCTTGCCGACACCCTCCTCGACCGACGCGATGATCGTCTCGTACTCTTCCAAGCCTCGCTCCTCCCCTAGCGGACGGTGTTGCCATCTTCGTCGTACTCATAGATGCCGCGGCCCGACTTCCTGCCGTAATGCCCGGCCGCGACGAGCTTGTACAGGAGCGGAGAGGGGCGGTACTTCTCGCCCAGAGTCTGGTGGAGGTACTCCAGGTTCCCCAGACGGGCGTCCAACCCGACGAGGTCGGCGAGCTCCAGAGGACCCATCGGATAGCCCAGGCCAAGCTTCAGGGCCTTGTCTATGCCCGGGGCGCTCGCCACGCCCTCGACCAGCATGTTCATCGCCTCGTTTCCCACCAGGCAGTTGATCCGGCTCGTCACGAACCCCGGGAACTCCTCGACCTCGACGGTCTCCTTGCCCATCCGCTCCGCAACGTTGCGCGCCACCTCTACCGTCTCGTCGGCGGTCTCCAGACCCCGGACGAGCTCGACGAGCTTCATCTTGTGCGCCGGGTTGAAGAAGTGCATGGCGATACAACGTTCAGGGCTTCTCGTCGCAGCGGCTATCTCCGTCGGGCTCATCGTCGAGGTGTTGGTGGCGAGCACGGCGCGCTCCGGGCACCACTCGTCGAGCCTACCGAAGATCTCCAGTTTCAGCTCCATCTCCTCGGGGACGGCCTCTATGACGAAGTCGGCCTCCTCCACGGCCTCCTCGAGGCTCTCGGTGGGGGCGATGAGCTTCAAACCTTCGCGCATCGCCCCCTCATCGAGCCTGTCCCTCTCGACGGCCCTTTGCATCTCTTTCCGGATCCCCTCCAGCGCGTTCTCCAGCATCTCGGAGTTCACGTCCTGCAGCATCACCCGAAAAGCGCCAAGCGAGGCGGCGTGGGCGATGCCCCGTCCCATGGTCCCCGCCCCTATGACGGCTACCCTCTCGACCTCCACGCGTCTATCCTCTCCGCTACCGGAAGGCCGGCACGCCGGTCAGGGCGTTGCCCAGGATCAGGGTGTGCACCTCGCTCGTACCCTCGTAGGTCAGCACGCTCTCCAGATTGTTGGCGTGGCGTATCACGGGATAGTCGAGCGTGATGCCGTTCCCGCCCAGAATGGTGCGCGCCTCCCGCGCTATCTCTATGGCCTCCCGAACGTTGTTCAGCTTGCCGACGGAGACGTGTTCGGGGCGCAGGGTTCCCTCGTCCTTCATCCGTCCGATGTGCAGCGCGAGCAGCGTGCCTTTGTTGATCTCCAGCATCATGTCCACAAGCTTCTTTTGCGTGAGCTGGAAGCCAGCGACTGGCTTGCCGAACTGCTCGCGCCCCTTTGAGTACTCCAGGGCGCACTCGAAGCAGTCCCTCGCAGCCCCCATCGCCCCCCAGACGATCCCGTACCTCGCCTCGTTGAGACACGCGAAGGGGCCCTTGAGCCCCTCGGCCTTGGGGAGCCTCGCTCCTTCGGGGAGCCGGACGTCTTCGAGGAAGAGCTCGCACTGGACCGAGGCGCGCATCGAGAGCTTGCCTGTTATATCCTTGGCGGAGAACCCCGCAGTCCCCGTGGGTACCAGGAAGCCCCGGATACCCTCGTCGGTCTGGGCCCATACGACGGCCACGTCGGCTATGGTTCCCATCCCGATCCAACGCTTCCGACCGTTCACGACCCACTCGGAGCCCTCCTTGCGGGAGAAGGTCTTCATGGAGCCGGGGTCGCTCCCCGCCTCGGGCTCGGTGAGGCCGAAGCAGCCTATCGCCTCGCCCCTGGCCAACTTCGGGAGCCACTCGTTCTTCTGCTCCTCGGAGCCGAACTTGTGGATGGCGCTCATCGCGAGCGAGCCCTGCACGCTGACGAAGGTCCTGAGGCCCGAGTCGCCGGCTTCGAGCTCCATGCAAGCGAGGCCGTACTCGACGGCGCTCTTGCCGGCGCAGCCGTACCCGGAGAGGTGCATGCCGAGCAGGCCCTTCTCGCCCATCTGTGGCACGATCTCCCTGGGAAAGATCGCGTCCTCCCACCAGCGAGCGACGTCTGGCTTTATCCTCTCCTCAACGAACGAACGGATCTCCTCGCGCGTCGCGCGCTCCTCGTCCGAGAGCAGGGCGTCAAGGTTCATAAAGTCGGGCGGCTCGGGTGATTTCGGCTTAGAAGATCCAGCCCGGGTAGTGGTGGTCATCTCTCCTCCTCCTTCGGTCTTCGAGTGACCCCAACGGTCGCAAACAGTTTAAGGGATGCTCGCCTCTTTGGCGTAAGAGCGGGAGGAGCCTTTACCTATCCACCTTCGCTATCTTCTCCTGCTCCCTCTCCTGTAAGACGCGCCAGAGGATCTTACCGGACCCGCTCTTGGGCAGCTCGTCTATGAACTCGACCTGCCGCGGGTACTTGTAGGCCGCCATCTTGCCCCTGGCCCACTCGACGATGTCCTCCTCCGACACCTCGCCTTTCTCCTCCTCACGTAGGACTACCATCGCCTTGGCGGCCTCGCCGCTGCGCTCGTCAGGAATGCTTATGACCACGGCCTCCTGGATAGCTAGGTGCTCGTATAGCGTGCTCTCGACCTCCGCCGGCCAGACGTTATAGCCGCTCACGTTGATCATGCGCTTTAGCCGGTCGACCATGAAGAAGTAGCCCTCTTCGTCAACCGTCCCTATGTCGCCGGTCCTCAAGAAGCGCCTGTCGTCGCGCTCAAAAAAGGTCTCCTCGTCGGCCTCGGGGCGTTTCCAGTAGCCCTTCATCACCTGCGGTCCCGAGGAGACGATCTCCCCCTCCTCCCCCAAGCCGACCTCCTCCAGAGTCTCCGGGTTAACCACGCGCGAGTCCACGTCGAACGAGGGGATGCCCAGGCACTGGAGCTTGGGGCGGTCGGGCGGGTTCATGTGCGTCTGAGCTATGGTCTCCGAGAGACCATAGCCCTCTACGTAGCGGATACCGGTCAGGGCTTCGAGCTTCTCGCCGACCGCTTCCGGCAAGGGCGCCCCACCGCCGCCGACGAGCTGCAGCGAGGAGAGGTCATAATCTTCTATCTCCGGGTTCGAGAGCAGGTCCACGACCATCGTCGAGATGTTCGTCCAGTGGGTGATCTGGTAACGTTCGATCAGCTCCACCGCAAGCTCCCTCTCCCAGCGGGTCATGAGCACCGTCGTGGCGCCCGCGAAGATCGGAGCGTTCATGCTGTGCTCCATGCCGGTGACGTGGAACAGGGGAAGCGTGCTCAAGCCTGCGCTATCCACGGTCATGCCGTTCCACACGGCGGCCCCGATGAGGTTGGCGTTCAGAGTACGGTGCGTGTGAACGCAACCCTTCGGCCTCCCCGTCGTCCCGGAGGTGTACGGAAGGCAGGCCATGTCGTCGGGGCCGACGAAGACTTCTTCCGGTGAACGCCCGGCCCCGAGCGCCGCGTGCCAGGGGACGGCTCTCTCGTCCTCGAGCTCCCCCCCCGGCGCCGAGACCACGTCCGGAATATCAAGGTCGGTCTCCTCTTCCAGGTAGTCCGAGTAGGTGGCGACGAGAGCGCGCTCGAAGCTGCTCTCGCCGAAGAGCGGCGAGAGTTGGGGGTAGAGCTCTCCCCCGCAGATGGCGATCGCCGCCCCAGAGTCCTCGAAGTAGTGTCCCAGCTCCTCAGTCACGAGCATCGGGTTTACCGGCACGACCACCGCCCCGAGTTGCAAGATAGCGTAGTAGGCGATGGCGAACTGGGGACTATTCTGAAGGTATAGGACAACCCGCGCGCCTTTCTCGACCCCGAGGTCCCTCTGCAGATACCCGGCGAGACTCTCCACCTCGTCCCGGAGGCGTTTGAAGGAAATGTTGGTCCCATAGTAGACGATAGCCGCCTTCTCGGGGTAGCGCTCCGCCGAGACCTTCAAGTTGTGCGGGACGCTCGTCTCCGGCAGCGTCAGGGTGCGCGCAATCCGCAACGGCCAAAACTCGAAGTGCCTCTCGTTCATGCTCCTCCTTTCGTTGGCCACGTCGTGTAGCAAAAGCCTACCCGCATCGAGCTGCCAGAGGGCTTTCGTGTTCCGATCACAGACACCGGTCTTCTAGAGCCGGTCGCGTGGTCTTACTGTTTCGCAGCGGCTCCCTCCTCTTCCGCCACATCCTCGGCCATCTCACCCTCGTAGGTCTCCGTAACCAGGTACACGGAGAAGAAGGTGAGGGCCGCCATCGCGAATATGTAGAGGGAGACCGAGAATGAGGTACCCGTGGTGTCCAACAGCCAGACCATGATGATTGGCGCGAGACCACCCGCGAAGACCGCCGCGAGCTGATAGCCTATGGAAGCCCCAGAATACCGCACCTGCCGACTGAACATCTCCGAGAAGAGAGCCGCCTGTGGCCCGTACATCATGCTAAGGAAGAGCTGCCCGAGGAGGAGCGCCACGGTGATCAGCACGATATTACGCGTATCCACAAGCCAGAACAGGGGGAAGGCCCACAGGCCTAACAGTACCGCTCCGGCAAGGTAAACAGGACGCCGCCCGATGCGGTCGGAGAGTATGGACCAGGCCGGGAGCATGAGGATCTGGGCGACGCTGGAGATCAAAACGGCCGTCAGCATCGCACTCCTCGACAGGCCTAGATCCCTGGTGCCGTAGTCCAGCATACCGGTGATCAGGACGTAGAAAGCCCCGTTGACGACGAAGAACGCGCCCGCGGCGAGTAGTATCTGCTTGGGGTGCTGGCGGATTACCTCCAAAACGGGCGACCGTTGCCGGGCTTCATCGCCCTCCTCCTCCTGAGCCTCCTGCTGCCTCTCTTGTAGGCGCCTGAACGCCGGGGTGTCCTCGAGCCTGAGCTGAATGTACATCGCCAGCCCGATGAGGACGATGCTTGCCAGGAACGGTATGCGCCAGCCCCAGGCCTCGAACGCCTCCGGTGTTTGCACCGCCGAGAGTATGAGGAAGAACGCGTTCCCAAGAACGAGCCCGACGGGGACTCCCACCTGGGCGAAGCTCCCGTAGAAACCTCGCTTGTCAGGCGGAGCGTACTCCGTCGCCAGAAGCATCGCACCGCCCCACTGCCCACCAACGGCGAGACCCTGGCAGATGCGCAATACAAAGAGCGCTACCGCGGCCCAGATCCCTATGGTGGAGTAGGTCGGCAAAAGACCCACGAGCGTCGTCGCAATACCCATCAACAGCAGCGCGATGACCAGGGTCCTTTTACGGCCGAGCCTGTCTCCGAAATGACCGAAGAGCACACCGCCTACCGGCCGGGCAAAGAAGCCAACAGCCGCCGTGCTGAACGAGGCCAGCACCCCGGCTACCGGGTCGATGTCCGCCGGGAAGAACAGTGCTGGGAAGACCAGGGCCGCCGCTGTCAAGTAGATAAAGAAGTCGTACCACTCGATGGAACTAGCCGCACAAGCCGCTAAGAGCACCTTCCTTATGGTGGCTGGACTCGCCGCCGCAGCCCCTGCGCTAGAGTTGGTCATGTATGCATACCTCCCATGATGTCTTTTCTTATAGGCCAAAGCCCGTGGGCGTTAGCCTCTAACGATCTCGAAAAGTACCTATTGAACCAATCCGATAAGGCGCCCCTTTCCCCGAAGCTCTCCTCTTATTCCTTTTATATAACCGTTCCGACAGGGTGAGTAAACATGAGCGGCGCTCGCTCCAGAATTAGCCAGGCATACCCCCCGTCACTCCTCTTCTCTTAGGCTCCTCATACGAGCCCTCCGTTAGGAGTCCTCCGTTCCCCGCTTCGGAGCGTACCTGATTCCATCCGCCGCGTAAACCGGCCGTTGGCATCGAGTCCTGCTAACTCGCTCGCGTGGTCGTCGGGGGGGTGCTAGAGTTAGCCTCGCGGCGCGAAGGGGCCGCTGGAGGAGGGCGAGGAAAAGGAGGATCCGTTGCAGCCGTTGGTAGCCGACGTGACCCGGTCTTTAGGGACCGACTACTACCTCATCGAGGAGCTCTTGACGGACGAGGAGCGTGAGGTACGGGACAAGGTCCGCGCCTTCGCCGACCGGGAGGTCATCTCCATAATTAACGAGTACTGGGACAAGGCCCAGTTCCCGTTCGAGTTGATCCCCAAGATCGCCGAGTTGAACATCGCGGGCACCACGATACAGGGCTACGGCTGCCCGGGGATAAGCCACGTGGCCGCCGGTCTTTTGGCCGTAGAGATGGCGAGGGGTGACGGCTCCTTGAACACCTTCTTCGGGGTTCACTCGGGGTTGGCGATGAGCACCATCGAGATCCTTGGCTCGGAGGAGCAGAAGGAGAAGTGGCTCCCGCCGATGGCGCGGATGGAAAAGATCGGGGCCTTCGGCCTCACCGAGGCCGCCCACGGCTCCGACGCGGTCAGGCTGGAGACGACGGCCCGCCACGAGGGCGATGAGTATGTCATAGATGGGGAGAAGCGTTGGATCGGCAACGCCTCCTTCGCCGACGTAACGGTGATCTGGGCTCGCGACGAAGAGGACGAGAGCGTCAAAGGCTTCCTCGTCGAGAAGGGCGCGGAGGGCTTCTCCACCGAGATTATCACCGGCAAGATGGGCAAGCGCGCCGTCTGGCAGCCCGACATCAAGCTCGAAGGCGTGCGCGTCCCCGCCGAGAACAAGCTGGGCAACGCCGACTCCTTCAAGGACACCGCCAAAGTCCTCACCGCCACGCGGGCGATGGTCGCGTGGGAGGCGATAGGACACGCAGTCGCGTCTTACGAGGCAGCCGTCACCTACGCCAAGGAGAGGGTGCAGTTCGGCAAACCGATAGCCTCGTTCCAGATCATCCAGAACAAGCTAGCGAACATGCTCGCCGAGATCACGAGCATGCAGCTACTGTGCCTCCGCCTATCACAGCTTCAGGAGGCGGGCAAGATGACCGGCGGGATGGCGTCCCTGGCGAAGATGAATAACGCCCGCAAAGCCAAGCAGGTCTGCTCCGACGCGAGGGACATCATGGGCGGCAACGGTATCCTTCTGGAATATCACGTGGCGCGGCACCTCTCCGACATGGAGATCGTCTACACCTACGAGGGCACCGACACTATCCAGTCGCTCATAGTGGGGCGCGAGATCACAGGTATAGGAGCGTTCGTCTAGAAAGGGAGAACGAATGAAAGCGGTAGTGCTACATGAACTCGAAGGGCCCGAGGCCCTGCGCTACGAGGACGTCGAGGACCCGGAGCCGGGCTCCGGCGAAATAGTCGTTCGCCTGCGCAACGCGGCGCTCAACCGCCGCGACGTCTTCGTTACTCAGGGAATGTACCCGGGCGCGAAGCCCGACGCGCTGCCGATTATCCTCGGCTCCGACGGCTCCGGCGAGGTCGCCGCGAAGGGCTCCGGCACCGACGGGCCGGACGAGGGGACCGAGGTGGTCGTCAACCCGGCACTCTACTGGGGCGACAACCCGAAGGTACCGGGCAAGGAGTACCGCATCCTCGGGTTACCGGATAACGGCACCTACGCCCAGTTCGTCAAGATGCCCGCGGACCACGTCTTCCCCAAGCCCTCGCATCTCTCGCACGAGGAAGCCGCAGCAATCCCACTCGGCGCTCTGACCGCTTACCGGGCACTCTTTACCCGCGGGCAGTTACAGGAGGGCGAGACGGTCCTCGTGCCCGGCATCGGCGGTGGCGTGGCGACGTTCGTCGTCCAGATGGCGAGAGCGGCGGGCGCCACGGTCTTCGTCACCTCCGGGAGCGACGAGAAGATCGAACGGGCCAAAGAGTTCGGAGCCGAGGGGGGCGTCAACTACAACTCCGAGGACTGGTCGAAAGAGCTAAAGAGCATGACCGGGGGCGTGGACCTCTCGGTCGATTCCATCGGCGGCGAGGTCTTCAACACCCTAATCCAACTGTCAAAACCTGGCAGCCGCATCGTCATCTTCGGCGCGACCGCGGGGCCGGCGCAGAAAGCGATGACCATAAGCATTGCCCTCAAGAACCTTGACGTCTTCGGCACCGCGATGGGCAACGCTCAGGAGTTTGGCGACATGCTGCGGTTCTACGAGGAGCACGATCTACACCCGGTCATCGACGAAACCTTCCCTCTCGAAGATACTACAGCCGCCCAGCAGCACATGGAAGAGGGCAAGGGTATCGGGAAGATAGTCCTAGAGATTCCCGCGTAGCTTCGACCGTCTCACGGGACGACAGACGAGTACCCATACAGCGGACGTCGGGACGAAGTGTCCTTCGAGGTGACGAGCCTCGAGCGGAACCCCGAGTTCGCGGAGCAGGTGGGCCGGCTGGCCGAAGAGGGCTGGCCCGCCTTTCTGCTGCACGGCGACACGAAACACTGGGACAGGCTCTTCGACGACTTCGCGGAGTACCAGATCCTCTTCCGCGAGCCTGCCGGCGGCTTGATCGCGGTCGGACACGCCGTCCCCTTCGTCTGGGACGGCACCCCGGAAGACCTGCCGTCCACGATGAGCGAGCTCCTGCAGCGCGCGTTACGCACCCGCCGCGACCGGAGCACCCTGAACACGCTCTCGGCCCTCGCCGCTATCGTGACGGCATCCCACCAGAGAAGCGGGCTAAGCGCGGAGATCCTGCGCGGCATGCGCTCGCTGGCAGCCGAACGCGGCATGCACTCCCTCGTCGCGCCTGTCCGCCCTACCCTGAAAAGCTCGTACCCCTTGACGCCCTTCGAACAGTACGTCGGCTGGAAGCGGGATGACGGGTCGCCCTTCGACCCCTGGCTGCGGGTTCACTGGAGACTCGGCGCGGAGTTCTTGAAGATCGCGCCCGCAACAGTAACCGTCATCGCGACCGTAGCCGATTGGGAAGAGTGGACGGGCATTATCTTCCCGGAGAGCGGCGAGTACGTCGTCCCCGGTGCGCTACAGCCCATCATGATAGATCGGGAGCAGAACGTCGGACGCTACGAAGACCCCAACGTCTGGATGCTACACCGGCTCACGGCCACGGAAACCGCAGAGTAGCCTACCTGCCGCTTACCCAGGTAGAGCGTGGCCTCCTCGTCATCGGAGTCGACTTTCTAGATGTCGCCGATCACGGGCGGCCGGGCATAGAGACGTCGGGCTAGTTGACCTCGACCATGTTGTCTGCGGTGTCGCGTACATAGACCTGGACTGCCTCGCCCCGCAGCTCGTAGACCTTTGAGAAGTAACGATACTCTATCTGGACGCCGAGCCCCCACGCCTTTTTATACGTAGCCTCGAGGTCGTCTACCTCGGTCCCGACGCTTTCCCCTTCTGTTCGCACTCCTCGCTGGTCGTCATGTTTAGATTCTGATTGCCGAGTGGCTGCTGCCTCTCATTCCTTGTAGAGGCCCGGCTAGCTGGCTTGTTCCGGTTCGACTGGCGCCGGCCCGACCTCCTGCACCAGCGCGGGCGCTTCCGGCTCGAGTGGCATCGGTTCGAGCGGCATCGGTTCGAGCGGCATCGGTTCGAGCGGCATCGGTTCGACCAGCACTGGCTCACCTTCTTGTACTGTCTCATCCGGCGCCGGCTCGACTGGTGCCGGCTCGTCTTGCTCTGATTCGCTTTGCTTCGGCTCG
>DATDKT010000129.1:0-12382 GCA_036519775.1 Rubrobacteraceae bacterium | reverse complement strand
CATCACAGTCAACGACGTTCAGTTCCCGGAGGAGCGTCCGCAACTGGAGCGGCAGCAACAGATGGAGCAGACGGCTCGGGAGCAGGAACGGCGGGCCTAACGGCTTTTACACAATTGCCGGTCCAGGGTCCTTCGGGGCTCTAACCCTCTCTTTTCTTGAGGGCTTTTCGAGCCGAACAGCGGCGCTCGGAAGTGCTAGTTAGGGTAGGGAGACGCCGACTCGACGCATCTTACTGCGCAGCCTCCTCTCACCGACGATCGCCGCCGCCACGGCGGCTACCACAACAACCGACCTGATGCGCCTGGGCCTCACCACTACGCACCCTCCTTTAGTCGGCAATCCCCGGTGGATCGCTACAGCTGAAAATACTCCTATAACACCAAGAGCGTGTATGTGAGTTAGTTACATAAAGCACCAATGATTGACGCTAAGGGACAGGGTCATGGGTCACCGGGAGCTCCTTCGGGGTCCGACCTTTCCTGCGACAGTCCCTGGGGGAAGCCAGCCAAAGCCAGGGAAAGGAGAAGCAGCGATCATGGACATCGGGGTAATGGCCAAATCCTATCCTCACTTGCCACCTTCGTCGTTGCGGCCGGGATCCTTTACCAGGGCAGGGAGGCGCCCAAGGCGCGCGACGACCAGGATCGCCCGCAGTTCATAGTAGACGCGGACTATGTACCGGGCGCTTCACGACCAATATCGTGATGCGCAACATCGGCCACGGGTGGCCAAGAACATCACGTCCGAGTTCTCGGCTCCGCTGCAAAGCACGGAAGGGTAGGACATCACGAGCTACCCTACTTCAAGAACGGGATAAACTTCATGGCTCCGCAAACGGACATGGCCGCCGTCTGGTACTCTTACCCGTCTGGGACTCCTACCAGAACGTGGTGCAGAATCTAAGGGACAAGGGCTTAACGGAAGGCATCACTATCACCTCTATGTACGAGGACCGCAAGGGGTAGTCCTACGAGACCGAGTGGACGATCAACCCGCTGCTCTTGCGCTGCTCTTGGAAGGAAGCGGGTACTTAGACTTCAAGGGTTACCAGGACCAGGTGCAAGCCCTGGAGAACTAGGCAAGGGCCCTTGGAGCGGATCTCCGAGTACATCAAAGGAGCGGTAGGCCAGCTCCAGGAAAGAGCAAGCAGAGACGGAGAGTCCTAGCGACTAGTTACGAAGATACTTCTCGGCGCCTCTTCTCTCACCGCGCCTTGGCTACAGCCCTCCAGCGTTTTCACGCCTCTTCGCGTTCTCTTTGCTGCTCCTCGTCCATGCTTTGCCTCATGACCCGGAGAAGAACCTCGCGAGCCACGAGCGCCGCGCTCAAGGAATCCCTACAGATCCCTCCCCCTGTCCCACAACCCCCTGATGCCGACCGTCTCAGCGTCGAAGAGCACTACGTACCCGCAATTGCCGCACAGGAGCTTCAGCACCCCCTTATCCTCGGTGAGGTCCGCGTCGCCCGCCTCCAGGAGCGCCCTGACGTAGGCTGCCTCGGCGAAGCGCCACCTGCTATCCTCGCAAGTTGGGCACTGGAGGATTGCCTTCGAGCGCATCCAATTCTCGAGGGTACTGCGTTGTTCGGGACTAAGGGTCATCGTACTCGCTCCTCCGTTCAACGTCTTGGTCTAGCACGGTGGAGATGCTCAAGGCTCCCGTGCCTCCGAGAGTTGGCGTACGGCTCTCCACGGATAGAAGAGGGGCTGCGCCGGGTGTCCGACGTGGGTTTCGACGGACAGGACGATGCCCCTGTCGTTGACCTCCTCCAGGTCACCTTCGGCATACTCCGTATTGGCTCCGTCGACAAACACCAGCCTCACTGGTCGACCGAGCCAGGCCTCGGTATGGGCGTCTCCTCCCCCGACAGGTTTACCCTCCTCAGCCTGTGCTGTTATCCGCCTGTGGCACGGGTGCGAGGCACCGCGGGGCAGGTGCTGCCAAATGCGTCGGCCCGCTCCTCGGCTCGCTCCAGCGCCTCCCCGATAGGACTCCGTCCACCATGGTGGCCACGCTTCGGTTGCTCTTATTCGCCATTCGTACTACCCGACGTAATATCGTTGTAGCGCCAGGTGGAGCCCTTAGGATAAGCAGCGTCGTCTTTCAGGTGTTGTTGTGCCTGCTCTTGAGCGTCGTAGCGCCAGGGGTGAGTGAGCTCATCCCGCAGCCTGCCTTCTCGCTCTTGTATGCCCCGGATGACGGCGCTGTGGTCGGCGCCGCACCGACAGGTGAGTATGGTTCTGGGGCCAGACAAGGTCAACTCCTGGCCGCAGTCACACACCAGGGTAACGGACGGCGGGTGCCACTCATAGGATCTGCTAAAGGGGGCTTCGTGGACCTCGTAGTACCCCTCGACTCGCACGGTGATTCGCGTCATTCACTTATTCCTCCCTGCCGCCTGACGCACCGGTGAAGGCTCGTGAAAGACAGCGATGGTGCCGCTCATGTTTCCCAACTCTAGCACACGCCCGGCGTCTCCCTTAGAACTTGCGTCTATCCTATAGAGGGCGGGTCACCTCTTAGAAGTGTTCTTGAGAGTTGGGATCCGCTGTTGAAGTTGTGCGGACGTTCCGGCTCCTACGGCTAACCGTCCCCGTGATCAAGCCACCCGTCTTGCCGCTCCTTAAGCCACGTCGTCCGCAACCTGTTGGCCGCGATCCTGGCCGGCATGTCCTCTTCGGAGAGCCTTTCTACATGCTTGTAGAATACCTTTCCATTTCTCATTAGCGCTACCAGCCCTTCTTCGGCCTGTCTCCGATCTTCGGAGGCCAGTCGCTGCAACGTCGCCGGTGGCTCCCCTGGCAGCGCTTCGCCCAGTAACCTGGCTAGCTGGCCGTCCTTGCGCTGCTCCAGCCCCCGCAGCTCCGCCTGCATGAACGACTTCCAAGCAGCGAGTTGAGCTCGGCTACACTCCTCTTGTCGGGCTCGGCGGCTACGCTCCTCGGCTCGCTCCTGGGCCATGCCCTCCTGCCATTCGCCCGCTCTCTCGTCGCGGTACGAGCCTTCGCGAAGGTTTCGCAGCTGCCGGCCGGCCTCGGTCTTAAGGACGGCGGCTCGCGCCTCCTCCAGCGGTTCCCCGGTCCGCTCGGCGCGGACCTTCGCCTGGCGCGCTAGGACCTCGTTCGCCATGTCGGACACGTTCTGGTCGTGATCCATGGTCTTCCCTTCCGCGGGGACTTTGTCTTCCCCGCTACGGGTATTGTACCTCCGCCCGAGCTAGCCGGGGTCCCAGAAGTAGAGGGGTTCCGGTCTCTCTCGTTTGCCAGACTTCCTAAACCGCCTTGCCGTCCCTCATATCGCTCACCTTCTCTCGAATAAATGTGGTGCTGATTCGCCTTCTCGTCTACGGTCCTCGTATATAGCAGAATTATCCACAAGTAAGTAATTTTCATTCTTTCTTAACAAAAAAGGGGGCGAAGAGGGGGGTACGCTCCGCGACCGGGACCTTTGACGAACCCTGAGCCGTGGTTTAAACTCTGCACCCGGTCGACTTCGCGGCCCCATCGTCTAGAGGCCTAGGACATCGCCCTCTCACGGCGAAAACCGGGGTTCGAATCCCCGTGGGGTCACTCCGGAAAGCCCGCTGTAAGCGGGCTTTTCTATGCCAGAAACAGCCCCTACATCGAACCATATTGTCAACAAAATCAGCCATCAACACATTACGTGGTGGTCACGGTAGGGGTCAAACTGGGGTCAGTGGACCGTGGGAAACACCATTCCCGCACCGCCGCCGTCTACCGTACCGGGTAGACCATCGGGGAGCCGGAGGGTAGACGGGTGGGTAGACGCCAGGTGCACCTATGTGAGGCGGCAGAGCTACTGGCCACCACGCCCGAGGCCGTGAGGAAGCGGGGGCTAAACGGGGACCATTGACTCGGAAACGGGGGGCGGACGGTAGGCTGTACGTGTGGGTGGACGATCGGGTAGACGAGGCCGGACGGAAGGTAGACAATAGGATAGATGGTAGATGGCGCCCAACAGCCTACGACCGCGCACCGGGACCTCCTGGTCGAGTACATGGCGAGCGAGATCGACCACCTACGCGAACAACTCAAAGAGGAGCGAGAGAGAAGTGCAGAGCTTCGGCGCATCGTGGCTACAGGTCATTTCAAAAGTCGTAGAGGCCTGTATGCTGGGGCGTATGAGAAATACCGAACTTACCGACGAGCAATGGGGAAGCCTCGCGCCCTTGCTGCCACCCCGGCGCCCGCGAGGCCGTCCCAGGGCTGACGACCGTAAGACCCTCAACGGCATCTTGTACGTGCTGCGCACCGGGTGCCGCTGGGAAGACGTGCCCCGAGAGTACGGTTCTCCCACCACGTGTTGGCGAAGGCTTAAGGCGTGGGAGGAGGATGGCACCTGGGAAAAGGTCTGGCGCGGCCTGCTGGCGCTACTGGACGAGCGCGAGGCTCTCGACTGGGATAGGGCCTTCCTCGACGGCAGCTTCATCCCGGCCAAAAAAGGGGACGCGCGGTTGGGAAGACCAAGCGGGGCAAGGGCACCAAGCTAATGCTGGCTGCGGACGGGAACGGCCTGCCGATCGGCTTCGAGTTGGCGGGCGCCAACCACCACGAGGTGAAACTGGCCGTTGGCACGCTCGAGTCGGTGCGGGTACCTCGTCGAGGCAGGGGCAGGCCAAAGCAACGTCCCAAAGAGCTGGTCGCCGACAAGGCCTACGACAGCAGGCGCTTCAGGGAATGGCTGCGCTCGAAGGGCATCAAGCCGACGATCCCCTCTTACCAGCGGCGCGCGAGGAAGCGCCCCAAGCCGGGGCGTCCGACGAAAACCGGTCCGGGCTACGCGGAGCGTTGGAAGGTAGAGAGGACCTTCGCCTGGCTGGGCAACTTCCGCAGGCTGCTGGTGCGCCACGAACGCTATCTTTCTGCCTTCCGGGCACTCTACTTGGTTGCATTCATCGTCATCTCTTTAAGACGTATCTTTAAACGATTGGGTACAATCTCACCCTAAAGCTGTGCCAACAGGAGTGAAGGACCGTGGCGGGGAAGCCTAAAGTGAAATCCGCAAGGGAGGATGGGACTGCGCGAGAGAGGGCAGGGCGCGGGAGCTTCGCGCGGGGGGAACGCGAACGGCTCCTCGAGCGCGAGCGGGCGGCGCGCGCCGAGGCCGAAAGGGCACGCCAAGAGATCCAGGGCATCCTGGAGAGCATCAGCGACGGGTTCTTCGCCATCGACCGGGAGCGGCGTTTCGTTTACGTGAACCGGGAAGCGGAGCGATTCTGGGGCAAGCCCCGGGAAGATCTCATGGGCAAGGACATCCGGGAGATGTTCCCGTCGGCGGTCGGCACCGAGGGCTTCCGGGCGATCGAGCGTGCGGAGAAGGAGGGCGTTGCCACCGAGTTCGAGATGGCATCCTCGGTCGTCCCGGGCGCCTGGGTTGCCGGGCGGGTCTACCCCTCCGCCGAGGGGCTCTCGGTGTACTTCCGCGACGTCTCGCAGCGCAAGCGGGCCGAAGAAGCGCTGCGCGATAGCCAAGAAGCGCTACGCAAGAGCGAAGAGTTCCACCGCTTCGCCGTCGAGGCTGGCCGGATCGGAACCTGGGACTTGGACCTCCAGACGGAAGAGTGCCTGATCTCGCCTACGATGGCGGACCTGATGGGCTTCTCTCCTGACCAGACGACTGTGCCGGGCGCTCAATGGCAAGAGTCAATCGTTCCTGATGATCGGAGCTTATTGGCGTCCGCCCTCGCAACCTCGATCGAGAGCGATGCGCCCTTCGACCTAGAGTTCAGGATCGCGCTGAAGGACGGGACGGAACGCTGGCTGTATTCGCGTGGGGGCGTGACCAGTGACGCGTCGGGCAAGGCTCTGCGTGTGTACGGCGTCTCCATTGACGTCACCGAGCGCAAACGGGCGGAAGAAAAATTGCTCAAATCCGAAGAGCGTCTGCAGCGGGCGATTGGGATCGAAACGGTCGGCGTCATCTTCTTCAAGGTCGACGGCAGCATCACCGATTCCAACGACGCTTTCCTCCGCATGAGCGGCTACAGCCGTGAGGATCTGGAGCAAGGTAAGGTATGGTGGGACGTGATGACACCGCCGGAATGGATGCCGCATTCCCTGAAAGCCATCGAGGAGTTCGAATCGACCGGGCGTACCAAGCCTTACGAGAAGGAATACGTCCGCAAGGACGGATCGCGCTGGTGGGGGTTGTTCGCCGCGACGCGCCTCGACGAAGAAGAGGGTGTGGAATTCATAATCGACATTACCGAGCGTAAGCGGGCCCAGGAGGAGCACGAGCGCCTCCTGGCCCGGGGGTGGAAAGCCCGCGCCGAAGCCGAGGAGCGCAAGAGGATAAGCCGGGAGCTGCACGACCGCGTGGCCCACGCGATGGGAGTCGTCCACCAGAGTCTGGAGCTCCACGAAGTCCTGAAGCACCCCGATCCAGAGACGGCCAGGGCCAAGATAGCCCTGGCCAAGGAGACGACCAAGGAGGCCATGAGCCTCACCAGAAACCTCTCGCAGGAGCTTCGTGGCAAGGAGGTCCAAGCAGGCCTCTCCGCCGCCTTGTCGGACCTCCTCGAGACTGCCGTCCCGCCAGGCCTCGACTGCGCCGTCTGCGTCGAGGGTGAGGAGGCCCTCGTCCCGCCCCATGTGCGCGAGGAGCTGTTCGTGATCCTTAGGGAAGGGGTACGCAACGCTGTCTCGCACGCCGGGGCAAGCCGTGTGGAGGTAGGGCTACGCGTCTCTTCAGAAGAGGTCTTGGGCTACGTCGAGGACGACGGGCGGGGCTTCGTCGAGGAGGATGGAGGGTACACCGGCGGAGGGGTGCGGTCGATGAGGGAGCGCGCGGAGTTGGTGGGAGGCACCTTCGAGCTGTCCTCCAGTCCAGGAGTGGGCACGACGATCAGGGCTTCCATCCCGTTCAAAAGGGGGCCCGGCAAAGGGGCCTAGTGCCACCTGGCGTTAGCAGAAGGGGTGCCCCAAGTTTATGAAATGGCTTGTAGTCTAGTGCAGAGGGTCCCGAGCTTGAGCCCGCACGAGAGCCACGAGACGGCCACGTAACAGCCTTGGAGGGCACAGACAAGGGAGCAGGCCCGCGAGGTTGAGCGCCACGCTAACGAAGTCCTGAGGACCAAGTTTGCCGAGCAGGCCCGCACCCAGGCGTCCTTGGCCGCCCTGAGACGGGCCAGATCCTCTTCCATGATCGTCTCCGGCGAACCTGAGTAACGGCGGGTTATAATATAATCAAGAGGCGGGCAGCAAGAGCGGGTACCTCTACAGGGTCCCGCATTCCGCAATAAGCAGAGTAATTTTTTAAATAAAAAGTAAAAGGAAGACTACATGGACGCCAGCGCCACCAAACCCTCCCACTCCTCTGCTACCCGCAGGTCTAAAGAGGAATTTTTTCATAAAAAAAATGCTTGCCCGGACCGGGCGGAAGAAAGTAACAAAGAATATAACCAAGGCGAGGGAGGCTCCCTTTGACAGCTCCTCAACCCAAGCCGAAGAAGTCCCTGATCAAGCCCACCGTCCGGGACGTTCCTTACGTATCCGCCCTCCTTTTTCAGATACGTTGCTACGTGTGGAAGTACGAGGAGCCTAAGTGGAACATTCAGAAGCAGGAGTACGATTGGAGCAAACCTGCCCGCAGCCCCAAGACCACTAGACATCGCAAGATCAGGTACAGCGAGGAGAACTTCGATAAGGACATACATCTCTGGGGGACTTTTAGGGAGGCCTACGAAGCCTATGAGAGAAGCCAAGATGAGCTTCAGGGGGTGGGCTTTCTCATAGAGCCCGACCAGCTTCATGAGGTCCATGGCCCGACAGAGTTCGACTTTGGCGACCCCTTTGAGGTCCCGAGCGACAAAGACTTTGCTATTTACTGCGACTTCGATGATTGCAGGAATCCATATACCGGAGAGATCCATCCCTGGGTAGAAGAGCAGATTGAGAAGCAGGATACCTACGCTGAGGTTTCTCCCAGCGGTAAGGGCATCCGCACCATAGGCTGGGGCAAGAGGCACCCGGACTCTTACACCGTGTTCCCCAAGGAGCTTACAGATGGCCTCCAGGTAGAGGTTTACGGGGGAGCTGTGGGCAAGAGGCACCTCATTACCTTCACGGGTGTGCCTTTGGAGGGCCGCCGCACCGTACCTATGCGGAACATCCAGGATTGGATAGACACCGTAGTTCCCATAAAGGAAAATCATCAGGGGGCCGTAACCCCTGAACCTTTGGACTTCTCAGATAAGGAGATACTCCAGAAGATGCTCTCTTCGAAAGATGGAGAACTCATTGAGCGGTTCATGGCCGGGGATGAGAACCTGTGGGAGGGTGGGGGAGCAAAGTATTCATCCAGATCTGAGGCGGATCAGGGCTTCTTCAGAAAACTCGCTTTCTGGGCCAGGGGCGATCGGGCGAGGATGCGAAGGATAGCTGTTTCTTCAAAGATGCAGAGACCGAAGTGGGAGTCGGAAGGATACTTAAATGGCACGATCCAGCATGGTATCGAGTTTTGTAGGGGCAACTTCTACGACCCTGACTACTCTTCGAAGGATGACCTGATTGAAGGGTTTATAGGAGTTTGGTTAGGCCTGAAGGACTACGAGAGGCGCAGGTCTTTCGGGGCAATTCTGGCACGTGCCAACGCTTACGGCTGGTACACCAGAGAGGGGTACAGGATAAGTGCTCATAGCCAACAACATGTGGTACCTGAGGAAGGGCTCTTGGTCTATGCCTCCCTGAGGGATCAGGGCGTCTGGATGGGTGAGAGTGATGTACCCCACATATCCAGAGCGATGAGAAGGTTGAATGAGGAAGGGTTAGTTACCAGAATTTCTGAGGGTAGAGGTTCAAAGGGATCTCTCTACCTCATTCCTACCACCCTGCTCTCCTCTTCTGACTCGGGAAGGAGAGGAGACTCATATAAACAACATAGAAGAGAAACACACGGCGCCCCTTCGCCCCACGACTCATATAAGCAACATAGAAGAGAGACACACGCTGCTCCCGCCGCCGCCGCCTGTGTCTCTCTTCTATGTTGTAAGAGTGAGTCGAATGTGTACCTAGAATTGATCTGGACCCAGAAGCCTAAGGAAGGGACGAAGGGCCTCACAAAGAAACAGAAGCTCCTGATCGAACTTGTCCTATTCGGTGGTATCAGCAGCGTGGAGGGTGTGGCTGAATTCCTGGGTATCCGTAAGAATAACTTAAAGTCTAGGGTCATCAAGCAAGTTGAGGAGATGGGCCTCCTTACGTGTGATGGAGATCTCCTGAAAATGACCGGAGATTTTGAGGAAGCCCTCCATGAGGTTTTCGTAGAATCCGGTGGGGAAAGAGCCCTCAAGAGTGCTCAGGAGAGGTTCTGCCAAGACCGCAAGAAGTACAGTGAGGAAGGCCAGTTAGCCAACCAGCGTAGTAGGTCTGAGGAGAAGATTGAGGCGGCCTTACGGGGTGAACTAGACTGGGCAGAACTGAGTTTTATGGAGCTGTTTGAGTAGGCTGTCAGAGTAATAAAGGCCGGGCGCTCATCTACTTGAGGGGCAGTGTTCTGTATGGAATCTAGTACAAGGAAAGAGATGGGCGACGATAATGACAACCCCCGCCTGCTCATCAAGGACACAGATCTGGAGAGAACCCTCCGCTACATGGAGATCCTAGAGGAAGTGGATCTGGACAAGAAGGTTAGTAATGTGCTCCTCATGTTAGGAGACTGCTTCCCCTCAGGATCCACGAGAGATGTTCGGGGGGCCTCCTTAAAACAGGTGAGGTACATCACGATGCTGGCCGGGTTCGATATCGCACAGACAAAACAGTTCTGCCGCATCATTAAGGAAGTTGGGGGTATGGATAGCCAGCAGGCCCATTTTCTGATTGCTGCCCTGAAATAGTCCTGTTTGGGGAAGTAGAGATGGACGAGACCTACGTGGGCGGCAAGCGCAAGGGCCACAAGCGGGGGCGTCCTGGCAAAGACTCGCATAAGGTTCCGGTGGCCGGTGTGGTCCAGCGTGGCGGCAAGGTGGCCGCTTTAGTTACTAAGGACACCCAAAAGCGTACCCCCATGCCCATAGTTCAGTCGAAGGTGCTGCCCGAAACGATGGTCTATACGGATGAGTACCGACCTTACGACGGTCTTGGAGGTAAAGGATACAAGCACGAGCGCGTTCCCCACGCCGAAAGGGTGTACGTGATCGGCAACATCCACACCAACACAATAGAGGGCTTCTGGTCGCTCCTGAAAAGAGGCATCAGTGGCGTCTACCATTCGGTTTCCGAGAAGCACCTACAAGACTATGTGAACGAGTACGCGTTCCGGTACAATCACCGCGACGACGCAGAGGCGATGTTTAGTGCAGTCGCAAACCGCGCAAAGAGGGTGCGCGGCGGAAAGCACGGAGAGTATTCGCCCGTCGGGGAGTAAGGGGGTACGGAGATGGTGAATACCCTTGACCACAACCACGACCTGTTTACGCGTCCTCTTTACAGCTACGCCGAAGCGGATCGGCTTGCCGGGGTGCCACGCGGCACGTCAAATCGCTGGGTAAAGGGCTACAAGTACAGAAACGATTGGGGTGAGCGTGTTACCCAGCCGCCCATGACCGCCGGACCCGAGGATAAAACCGAGGGGGGTGTTTCATTCTTTGATCTCGTAAGTATCAAAGCGATAGACAGTCTGCGAGAGCTAGGGTTCAGCACCCGGAAGATACGCGAGGTTGTCCGGTATTGTCGGGAAGAGCTTAGGGTAGCTTATCCGTTCGCCACGGAGAGGTTCAAGACAGACAGGCGCAGAATCTACATGCGCGCTGGTGATGGACACCTGTGGGAGGTATTGGGTGGGCAAAAAGGTGCGCAGGCTTGGGACCAAATACTCGACCCGTTCCTGGAAGACCTTGAATATCAGAACGAACTTGCACGACGCTGGTGGCCGTTAGGCAAAGAGGACCAAAGGGTTGTGGTAGACCCGGACTATGGGTTTGGTTTGCCGGTAATAATGGGGTCTGGGGTCCGCACTGAGATCATTGCGGAGCAAATCGAGGCCGGTGATACGGTTGACCAAGTTTCCTACGACTTCAACGTTACACCGGAACAAATCGACGCTGCTTTGGAGCTTGAGGGCCAGCTTGCAGCGTGATCTTCTTTGACCGCTCCATACCGAGGGGGGTTGCCGAAGCGGTCAAGCAGGTACGCGAAGACGTTTGCTGGCTAGAGGATGTCTACGAGGAAGGTTGGATTAAAGACCGGGAGTGGATTCCAGATATCGGTGCAAGGGGCTGGCTGGTTGTCAGCAAAGATAAGAAGATACGTTCCCGCCCAGAAGAACGCCGAGCGGTTAGGGAAAACAATGTCGGCTGCTTCATATTCACTTACAGGGGAGGTCTAAAGAGATGGGAGATTCTGAAGCTAGTTGTCTCGACGCTCGATGAGATGGAAGAGAAATTTGCGGCAACCCCGCGCCCATTCATGTACTTGATCGACAGGAACGGTAGGTTTAGACCGTATTCCCTTTAGCGGCTTTCCTCTATTCACCGAGCTGCCGAGAGTAATGTCTTCTTGAGAACTTCATATCCAGGATCGTGTGTATAGGGAGCAACGCACGTTTCCTTCAGACCTCCTTAGGGACTAGGTAGGAACCCCTTCAAAGCCGCCTCAAAGGCCTTTAAAGCCGCAGAGCTAGTGCTAGCGGCCCCCTGGGCCATACTAGTCTACAGGGGCTCAAACCGGCTTTTTAGGAGGCCGGTTTCGAGGGCTTCCGCTCTCCGGCTCGGCGACAAAGATCTCGAATTCGATTCGGGCCAGTTAAGAGAGGGGTTTGGCCCGAATGAATTGCTATGGGTCTCACGGTGTCTATAAGGCATGAGAACGTACTCAGGCTGCTGGAGTTCTTGGGATACCGTCAGGATGAGCAGCCGAGAGTTCTCAGCGGGCAGCCTTTATTCACCTAACTGCCGAGAGGGCTAGTATGCTCGGCAACTCAACGGCTTCGAGTAAACTCTACTTATTGCTTCTCTTGGCGCACCACCAAAACGGGGCAGTGAGCGTGCCGGATGACGCTATCAGATACACTCCCCATGAGGGCACGTCTTACTCCGCCACGACCACGGCTGCCCATTACTATCAGACCCGCTCCTATTTCCTCGCTTAGATGAATGATCTCCTCATCTTTTCGCCCTCTCCTGAGATAGGCTTCTTGCACGCTCCCCCCAGCCTCCTCGATCTTCCTCACCTGTTTATCGAGTATTTCCCGAGCTTCCTTGCCAATCGCCTCGCTTACTTCTTCATAGGTTTGCCAACGAAAGCTGGCTTCGTGCACGGCATAGGCAGGATCGGCGCTCCACGGACCCACGGTGACGACGTGCAGCTCGGAGTTGGTACTGTTGGCTATGTCCACGGCTGTACTAAGGGCCAGTTGCGCCTCCTCG
>DATDKT010000128.1:0-38562 GCA_036519775.1 Rubrobacteraceae bacterium | reverse complement strand
TACCGGTAACGCCCAGAACGTCATAGACCTCACCCAAGTCGATGGGGAGGCAGACGACTTCGAGTTCGATGAGGTTGACTCCTCGGTCGAGGTTAGCCCTGAGTCGACCACGACGTGCGACCAGCAGGTCAACCAGGCCGCTTCCGCGACTGGGTAAGTGCACCGTAGTTGTAATGGCGGGTGAGCAGACGAAACCGCTTGCTAAAGAGGGCCGGGGGTTATCCCCGGCTCTTTTTATGCTCCCGTACTCTATGAGTTTTTGAGAACGTTCGCTCTCGGCAGCTCGGTGAATACGGAGCGCCCGTTCGCGGGCCTACCAGCGTACGGTGTATCTGCGAGGGCCGTCGGTAGACCCAACGCCACCTGCGAGCATAAGTACAGCAACCATAACGAACCAAAGCAGTGCCAGTAAGGAGCCCAGTAGGATGAGAAAGTGGAGCAGCAGGATGAGTGCTACCATCAGGCCGGACCAAGCTAGCCACCTCGGCAAAACGCCCGTATGGAGCGCTACCATGGAGCTCGCAGCTATCAGTACTGCCGCGCCGACGTTGTAGGCGTAGTGGTACAGCCACCCGTAGAGTTCCTGTGACAGGAAGGCCAGCTGAGCATCCTCCTGGAAGTTGTCGAAACGGTCCAGAGTCGACGAGTAGTTAATCTCAGCCGACACCCCACCAGCTTCAGCGCTACGAGCGCCAGTCCCCCGCCAGCGCAACGGATGGGAGCCCGGTCTCCTCCTCGCCCTCGGCGCGCCGTAGCATGCCGTGCAGTATTCCCAAGAACCAGAGGAAGAAGAAGACAGCGAAGATAAATAGCAACCCGTTCCAGATCAGGAACCTATCTTGTCCAGCATTGAAGTAATTGACAACCTCTTGAGGATTTGACTCGTCGTCTAGCAGCGACGGGTGCCCAACTACGAAGGAAGGGATCGCTAGGGCTACGTACAGGGTCCCACTGATCCCACGACCACACAGCTCTCGTCCAGGAAGAGCTTCTCACCCAGCGCTCAGGAGACAAGGCCCTTCACCTGGCGCTCTACGCAGGGGACCGCGATGGTCTCGGGATACCTTTTTAGTTTGCGTCGAGGCAGGGTAGTTTAACCCCGAGTATTACATAGAGTGATGGCCCCGGCGGTGTTGGAAAGACCCCGAAGTCCGGACCATGAGTTAGGAAAGCGCTTATGGCCGAGAACGGATGCCTTTATGCGTTCGAACCGACTAACTGCTAAACCGTTTAGAATACGACTCCACCGAACCGTAGCAGGCTCGCTGGTTCGAGTCCTCCAATTGCCTGCACAGTTCCCTTGTGGACTCCGCAGAGCCGTAGTGGCTAGTGTACAGGCTTGCCAACCCGTCGATGCATGGCTCCACTTGTTCCGGGTCGCCGCTCTCGCAAGCCGATTCGGCCAGTTTCGGGTCGTTTATGTTCTCTTTGATCGTTTGGGCTCCCACGCCGCGGGCGCACGCCCGCCGGAAAGGTTCCTCGACGCCGTTGCACCACTCCAAGGCGCCAGTGTAGTCCTCTCGGTTAAGGCTGAGAAAATAGGTCGGAGCGTACAGGTAGCAATTCTCCTTGTGCCTCTTATCCTGCTCCGGGCAGGGATAAAGAGGATCACTCTCCTTCAAGTACTCCGAAAGGTGGAGTTTCTGGTCGGCGGAGAAGTTCTCCATAAATATCCCGTTCGAGCAGGTGGTCCGGGCGAAGGCGTTGTCGAAGGCGTCGCACATCTCTAACGAGCGGGGTAGGTCGTTGGCAGTGTAGTACATCGCGCCGTGTCCTATGCCGTGGTAACACTGCCAGCTTAGGGAGCTCTCCGGCGGGTACTCATCGCACATCGTCCGCATGTCGGCAAAGACGTCGTCGCTCTCCGAGAAGCGGGCCTCGATGATCCCGTGCAGGTAGCCGGAGTTGCAGATCTCGTCTTGGTACTTCATCGCCTCGCCGAAATCTTCGTACTTTTTGTACGCCTCGCGTCCGACCTCGTGCACGAGGCCGTGGCACGAACGCGCAATAGCGTCGTTCGCCTCGATCTCGTTCCTCAATTGTCCTAGAGCAACCCCGGGATCTTCCTCCCTGACTAGGGCGAGGTAACCGTCCTTGGCCTCGTCATACCGTTTATCCGAGACCTCTCCGTTGCCTTCATCGTTAGAGGACGACTCTTCTTCCTCCGAGGCGAAGATCGATGTGGCCGCCCCGTAAGCGTCCAGGAAGAAGGTCCGGATAAATGCCAGGAAGCCCTCACCGCTTGAGGTGTCGGGGTCTTCCCGTACGAGGATCACTCCTCTGAGGTAGGGGTTCTGATGGTCGTGGTATTTCCACTCCCCCGGCTTATCGAAGGTGAAGCTCCACTCCTCCTCCGGTTCGAGAGGTTTCAGGGGGTCGAACTCAGGATACTTCGTGTGCGTCGGGTGGTCGTCGGAGGCGGGCCAGTGGGCCTTCTGGCCCGAGTTTTCGAACACTACGGTCTCGCCGGACACGATCTCCACGGAGCGCGGCTCGAACCCCTCCTCCGTTACGTGAATGACAGTATCGTCGCCGTTGTTTTCGTGGGCGGACCCCGGATCGGCGTAGGCTAGAAACGCCACAACGACAGATGCGCAAGCAAAGAGGCAAAACAAAGGCCTCGATCGACGCATACCTTCATCCAGCTTTCCACCCTCCATAGCGGAGCGGATGGTACACGAAAAAGTTGCTCTCGGATAGAGAGGTGATCGGACATATGGACCAGTATCATTGCAACACGCTATAGGCAGCTCGATAAATAGAGGTAACCCACCCCCTAGCGTCTCTAGGCGCAAGCCGTTTGCACGCCTTCCCGGTTTCTTTCATACTACGAACGCTACGTAGTAGAGTGGGCTGACCAGTCCGCCCTGTCTAGAGAAGAAGGAGGCACGAAACCTCAGCATGGAGCGTTTTGTGGGCTGGGGGGTAAACCACGGTCTAGCCACTCATCAATTCTAGATCAGCACCTTCCTCGGCCACCCGAGCGCGGAACTGTAGCCCATAATGCTTTGTACCTCAGAGGAACGCAGCCCGCGACCACGCGCCGGGGCACGATGCCCGCTAACCCCAGGTGCCCGCATGACGATCTCGTACTGGCAATCGATCCTGAGACGGGCCGCTACTACGCCCGCTGCCGGAGATGCCTGCTCGCGGGGCCGAAGCGGCCGAGCGGGGAGGCAGCGCGAAAGGCGCTTCTGGTGCTGGGAGCGAGAGGGTAAGGTTCGCTCTAACTCCTGGGGCCTCTGGAGCGTAGAGGTTAGCTCTGCAGCTTCAAAGGCGTTCTAGACCGTTTGAAGGGCTTAGACATCGTGAGCTTGCGCTTAACCTAGGGGGTGCCTTGCCACTCCTCCTGCTTTCTAGAAACCTCTACGGTCGAAGGGGCAAGCTATCCTTTCCCCGACCTTATCCGTATTCGAAGTTGGCCTACCACTTGTTGAGTACGAATGCAGGTAGGAAGTACCACATATTGTGGTAAACATCTAAGGTGCCGGAGGTTGATAGATCATACGGCACTGGCTAGGAATCGGAGGGGTCTCTGTGGAGGAGAAACAAAAACAGACCATCCTCGACATACCCAAAGTGATAGCAGTCGGTATATCTGCACCCGTGGCAACGATCCTCACCTCCCGCTTCGGCGTTGCTGGTACGCTAATCGGACTGGCTTTGAGCGCGGTGATCCTTACCGCACTGGCTGACATGCTGAAGGTTTACCTGGCGCGCGCTCCAGCCACAGTGGCAAAGGTACCAGACGCGGTGGCGAAGATGCCTAGTGGTCTGCGAGCTCGCCTTTCTTGGCGCAACGTCCGTGGCAGGCTAAGGGCAGCGTTCGCCAGATTCTCATCTCTTTCACCCGCACCTACCCGGCGGCGGTCCGTCATGATCGGCAGCGTGGTAGCAGCGGGGATCTCGTTCTTTGTGGGCCTAATCATCGTTACAGGTCTCGAGTTGGGTGTGGGCAACAGCCTTTCCTGTTGGGTGTGGCACGACTGCCCTACGGAGTCTTCTACCGACGATGGTGGTAGTTCGTCGAGAACCAGCACGCTACCGTCGATCTTCGGCGGTGGCTCAAGCGCGAGTAGTGGCACTCCAGAGGTTCGATCGGCAGAACCCCAGCAACAGCCAGCTCTTCCTGGCTCCCCCGAATCACCTTCGATGTCTCCTTCGGCTGCCCCTTCCCCTTCGGCTGCCCCTTCCGAAATCCCAGGCACAGAAGCTCAGGATTCGGTCGCATCCGACGTAGGACAAGACCAGTCTTCCTTGTGGGAAGAGGACCAGCAGCAGAACCTACCCGACTACTCCGGCGAGGACCAGCAGCAGAGTGCGTCTAACAACACGGAAGAAGATCGGAGTAGCCGCTCTCAAGATTCGGCCCAGAAAGCCAGGAGCCCCGAATTTCCCTCGGTCCCTTGGACCACGTGAAGTTGGAGAAGGTAGAGGCTAGGATTCGGAACAAATGTGAACTGGAAGGACCGAACGACTATGCCATGCGCCAGTAGTGCGAGCAGCAGCAGTTCGACTCGTACCTCGAGCTCGAGCGTGAGTCCGGGTAGCCTGAGCCTCAACCCCCTTCTTAAGTAGCGAGACCGTACACTATCCGTGGAAGACGGAGCGGATTCTATAAATATAGAAGAGCGTTCTTTCCCTCTGAGCGGCATAGGGTTAGCCTCCTAGACAAAGGCCAAAAGCTTGAGCAGGACCCGGTACAGACCGTTTTCTAGGGAGATAGATTTCGTCATCGATCCTCCCGAGAGGAGTCTCAACTCACTCCGTCTCGTATCTCTAAATCGTCCTCCCGAAGATAGCGGGCTCGCTAATGCTGTCGGAGTCAACTGTCAAACGCCACCTGGCCAGCATCTACCCCAAGATGGGCGTCTCCTCCAGGGGGAGGCAGTCAGGCGGGCCCTTTTCGAGCGGTGGATTACCATCCAAGACGTTACCAACTAGCACCAAGAAGACGCCGACGAGGGAGCATCGTCGTAAGCCCTCCCGCCCACATGAGGAGGACCTCGCCCGCTAACTCCCGCGCACGACCAGCCGCTGGGTCTCCTCGACCACTCCGAGGAGGTCTTCGATCGATATATCCTGGATAAGGCGTGGGTCTTCCCCGTCGAGGAAGACGCTCGCGCTCAAGCTATCGTGGTAGCGGATTACGACCCAGGAGGGGATACTAACCTCCTGTACCTCCGAAGCGGAGTCGTTGCACACGATCATGTGGGGATGGAACGAAGACGCCTCCCGATCGAGGGCATCGGGGTCGGCGAGGCACACGTCGTCGTTCGGGCACTCTCTTCGGATGCTGTGGGCGAGCGTCTGCCGGTACATGGTGGGCGCTATGGCGAGCAGTATGCGCATGTCGATCTGTATGGCCTCTCCCCACCCGAACGCATTCCCGTGTAGGGGAAGGCCCGAAATGGTAACTTTCTTGGGTTCCATACCCGTCCTCGATACAAACCAAGCGCTTTACGTGCAAGCGAGCGGCAAATACATCGAAGTGTGCACCTAACCTTTACCGGAGCACCCCTCGAAGAACTTCCTCAATTTCCGAGAACCCCACCGCTCTCGGCAGCTCGGTGAATAGAGGCAACCAGTACTCATTAGGGCGTTCGTAGTAGGCGCTTCCGTTGTCCTCGTTTTCGAGATAAAATCTTAGCGTACGCATACTCATAGGGGAACACAGGAGGAAGGATAAGATACACATGCACGTCGGCGTTATTCATCGCATCTCGGATCCCGAAGGGTTCGAGGCGGCAGAGCAAAAAGCCTTGGAGTCGGGTCTGCCAGAGGGCTTCTCGCTCCCTATTAACGCAGCCACCCCCGACCATACTACTGGGATATGCATCTGGCAGGGCGAGTCAGTAGCGGCAGTAAAGGAACTAGTCGAGTCGGTAGTCGGACCGTACAGCGATAACGAGTACTTCGAGGTAGAAGTAGACGGGCTGCCCGCTGGATAGAGCCGTCTGCATATTCGGAGGATATCTCTTCTACCCTGCCACCACTCTCAGGAGGATCCTGTGCGACTTCCTCGCTGCCCTGCGGGGCCTCTAGTCCGAGAATAGCAGGCAACGGGACAGGGCCTGCAACACCCCGGCCCTCTTTTTATGCCTTATGTGCCTCTAGGTTTCCAGTAATTGAAGCTCCCGCAGCTCGGTGAATAGGGGCAGAAGTAGTTGCAGCGCAGAGTATGGGCGTCACACCAACCCGCGCCGCGCCTCCCTTCTTTAGACTCTCGCCAATTCTACCCATTGAGTACCGCTCTCGGTCAGCAGGGCGCGGAACCGCACCCCAGGCTGTTTTGTAGTTTCAAACCTTCAGAACGGCCAGTGGGCCAGTGTAAGAACCGTTCGCCATGTACTCCTCGGACTTTTTCTCGGCGTCTCGGCGAGGAGGACGCGCGCTGAGCCGTGGTTAGGAGGATGCCCACGGAGTTGTCTTGGTCTCCGAGAAGAGCCTGTCCGAAGGAGGGGCGATAACGTCAGCCCGCGTGTTGCCCACTCCATCCGCATCCCGGCGCGAGACTCGACCACCCTCGAGACCTCAGCGAGCCTACGGGCGGCGGTTGGGCGGTGCTCGACTCGAGAGCGGCGCAGCCGGGCGCGCAGACGATTAGGGCAAAGAGCGGGCCGGAAGAGCTACGCGCAGGCCTTACTCCCCGCCGGTTCCGCCCCTATTCGCGACTTTCGGCGGGTGTGAGGCGGTCGATCCACTCATCGGCGTCGGCGCGGGAGAGCTCTCTCAAGGGTTTGCCTATGCGGCTCTCGAGCCGGGCGACACCATTCTCGCCCCTGAGCTCCTCGGCGAGGGTCTTGAGGAGGTCGATCTGGCTCTTTCTAGCTTTCCCGGACCCGCCCCTACCTCGCCGGGAGGTTTCTTGCGAGGCCTCCTCCTGCGGGGCCTCTCGAACGGGCTCGAGTCCCGCATCGGCCCGGCCGTTTGGGGCGGTGCTCGCGGGCGAGTCCGGCCTTCCCTGTACGCCCACCGCGCGCGGAGGCTGATAGTTGGCGGGCGGGGCGTCGTCGCCGTCGGAGAGCTCTTCGAGGGCGGTAGCGCCGACGTTCACCGCGTCGCGCAAGGCGCGAGCCTTTGCCCTCGTTTCCGCCATGCGGATGATGTGCGGTACGATGTTACGGCCCACGTTCTCAGGCGAAGCATCGCCGATACCGGAGAAGGTCCGGTTTCCCTCGGAAGCCTCCATCTCGACAGTTGCCTTCACCACGGCCACGTTGCCGTTTTCAGGGGTGGGGACCTGGACGAGCTCGGTGTCTATGCCGCGCAAGCCCCTATTGTGGGCCTCGTCCAAAAGCCCTGCAAAAAGGACGTACTGTTTGCCTTGGCGGGTGATCATGAACTCGTCGCGCATCTCGTTTAGCGCCCTTCCCTGGCGGCGGTCTCGCGGTAGTCTTCGCCTTCCAGAGCGATCCAGTCGCACATCGCGATTATGCGGCTTGCCGTCCTCTCCCCGAGCTGCTGGGCGAGGTCTTTTGGCCCTATGTTCGAGGTGAAGATGGTAGGCAAAGACTCTCGGTAGCGGTGGTTAACGATGACGAAGATCCGCTCTCGCACCCAATCGGTGACCCGCTCGCTACCGAGGTCGTCCAGGATCAGGAAGTCCGCGTTCTGGACGGCGTCCATCCACTCGTCCAGGTTGCGGCCCGGCTTGTTGTAGGCCTCGCGAAGGTTGTCCAATAGTTCCGGCACGGTCACGAACAAGGACGGCACCCGCTTTTTGCGGATCAACTCGTTCATAACCGCAACGGCGAGATGGGTCTTACCGGTCCCGACCCCGCCGCAGAAGTAGAGCCCATTGCCCGCCTCTCTGTTCTCCTCCCAGCTTTCGAGGTACTCGTCCACCTTTATGCGAGCCCGAGCGGCATCGGTCGCCTCGACTTTGAAGTTCCCTAGAGTGTAGTTCTTCATGCGCTTGGATAGCCCGCTACGCTCCCGCAAGGTCGCAACCCGGGCGTCACGTCGCGCAAGCTCCCACTCGCGACGCTCGTTCTTCTTTTCACACTCGAGCGTGCAGGGGTAGTAGTACCACTCGCCCGGCTTCTCGTACTTGCGCTGCAGGGCAGGCGGAAACTCGTAGAACTCGGCCTCAAGCTCGCGGTCGCAGTGCGGACAGACCTGGTCGTCCAGGCGGAGGGCTGAATCGGCCGGCGAAGACCTCCTACTCGCCGAAGAGCCACTCATAGCCTTCCTGGCGTCGGGCAGCAGATCCTTGATCGGCTCCATCACTCACCCCCCCTCCTGGTCTAGGTTCTTTGATCTTCTTCAGAGCGCCCCCGCGCACCGCACCGCTCTCCTCGACGAGCCTCAAGCGGCGGTCCTTCTCGAAACGCTCCACGTCTGCGACGGTCTTCACCCCACGCTCTACCCACCGCTCCAGAATGCTCCTCACGTACCCCACCTTCCGCGCATCCCGCTCGCTAGCGATCCGGAGCGCCTCCAGGACGACCGCGGGCTCGAGCCCGTCCCGCTCGCAGTACCCGTTCAAAAACTCGAGTATGTGGGGCGCTGGCAGGCTCCCCATAAAGCGGAAGTAATCGTCCGGCGAGACCCCCTCCGGCTCTGCTCGCACAACCTCGATCTCCCGCACGGGGACCCGGACGGGAGCCTCCCCTCGTCCGGCCTCATCCGGCCCGGCGGTTCTGCTAGCTACAGGCGGATACTCCAGTATCTCCACCCAGTCCTCGCGCTCCACCGCGAACCCGTGCTCGACCAGCGTCTCCAGCGAAGCCTCGACGCTCTCCGGGGCGGACCGTAGAAGCTCAACCAGCTCCTCGACCTCGACCGAGTCCTGGCCAACGTCGGGGAGGACACGCAAGAGCTCATACAGGGCGACGGCCTCGGCCCCGAGGTGGGGCATCCAACGGACGTACAGGCGCGCCTTCGCGCCCCGCTCCCGCTTCTCTCCTGGAGGTGTAAGCTGCACCTGCTCCATCCTGCGGCCAGTATAGCGGCAGCGGCCCAGGCTCTCTACACCAAATCACACCTCGCCACAAAGAATTGTCGCGAAAACCACGTGCGTCGCCGGACCAGAAAGTGGCCGCTAACCGTCATTTGGGTACTGAGCTCTCGTCTCGATTACCCGGAGTCGCGTCCGGTCGATTCGAGGTTGGTGACGAGACCCTGGCTCGCAGCGGCACTTAAGAAAAGCGCGACGTATAATCCCCATTCTATGGGATCCATCGTATTCAAACACACACTGCCAGGGACCAACGAGGTCTTCGGGTCCGACGACATGCCGCGCCCCGTATACGGCGCCCTCTTCGAAGAGTTGGCGAAGACCGGCCCCGAGCGCTGGGAAGAGAACCTCCGCCGGGCGCACGGCCTGCTTCTGGACGAGCAGCGCGCCTTCGGCATATCAGAGGGAGACAAGACCCACCCCACCGATTGGTTCCCGCGCGTCGTCCCCGCCGCGGATTGGGAGCGCCTGGAGAGAGGCCTCGTCCAAAGGATGAGGGCCGTAAACGAGTTCCTGCGCAGGCTCGAGGCCGGCAAGAGGGAGATCGTGCCGGAGGAGGTGTTGGAGACGAGCATACTCTATGATCCAACCCTCCCCAACCGCTTCGGGGAGGTGCCGGTCCGGCAGGTGGCCTTCGACGTCGTGGCGGTCGAGAGCGAGCGTGGCGGCCAGACCGGCGGCTGGGAGTACCTCGTCCTTGAGGAGAACGCCAAGATGCCCGTGGGACTCGCAGCCATGACCCGGCGCCGCAGGATGAGCCGAGAGGTCTTCTTCCCCGGCTCGTTTGAGAAACTCCAAGTTCGCACTTTGGATGGCTGGCTCGGTCGCCTGGGCGACTCCCTGCGGGCGGCGTCCCCGAAAGGGCCCGAGGCGACGCTCGCGGTCGTGTCCAGCGGGCCAGCCGACCAGTTTTACCTCGACCACCACATCTACGCGGAGGAGATGGGTGCGATCCTGGCGGAGACCAAAGACCTTGCGTTCGACCGGAGCGGCTATCTTGTACACAAGCCGACAGGACGCAGGATAGACGTCGTCTACGAGCGGATAGACGAGGACACTCTTTACGCGGACCTGCCGGAGCTCGTGGATTGTCACGTAGAGGGCCGGGTACACGTCCTCTTCGCCCCCAACTCGGAGGTCGTGGACGACAAGGGAGTCGAGGCCTTCGTGCCGGAGATGATCCGGACTTACCTCGGTGAGGAGCCGCTGATACAGAACCCGACGACGTGGTCGCTCGCGGTACCGGAGGAGCGCCGGTACGTAACGGAGCACTTCGGGGAACTGGTCGTCAAGAGCCGGGGCGGCTACGGCGGCAAGGAGGTCATGATCGGGCCGGAGGAGTCCAAGGAGTCCATTGAGCGGTTCAAACGGACGGTCGAACGCAACCCGGTCGAGTACATAGCGCAGGAGACCATCGACTTCTCGACCCACGTGCTCTGCGGAGCAGATCTCATGAACGGTAGCTTCTACTTACAAGACTCCTACACCGACTATCGAATGCTCGCGCTGGCGCCGGATCCAACAGACCCGAGCGTCGTCGAGCTCGTGCCAGGCGCTTTAGCGCGGGTGGCCGCTCCGGGCAGTCACCTGACTAACATCTCCAGCGGAGGTAAGATGAAAGATACCTGGGTGTTAGAGGGATGAATACAGAGATCTGATCAAGGAAGCTTTCTGGATCACACTTCGCAATCGCTTTCTCTGGTTCTTCAGGTTCTTTATAAGCGGCGGCATAGGCTCATCCAACTTCAATCCTTCTACAGGAGGCCCCGGAAACTTCAACGGCGGACTGGGATACGCCTCCCCCGCCTGGCTCTCGGAGCCCACCCGGTGGATAAGTATGATGCTTCGCCGCTCTGAGGACCTGAGCGTGGTCGAGGGGGAGCACGCAAGGCGACTCTGGAGAAACCTGGCACGTCGGGGTTGGGAACTCAATGAGCCGCTGGACGATCAACTGCCGATAAGAAAAGCCGCGCTTGCTGCGCAGGGCTTTCGAGCTGCCGATAAGGGAGAGAGTTCAAACCCGCGTCCAGATTCGCGAAGCCCTGCCCTACGCGATGAGCGACATAAGAATTGGCGGGCTTGCCTGCCCACTTCCTCAAAGAGAGGCTTGCCCCGATCAACCTGAAAACCTACAAGAGCAGGCGCTACCGTGACGCGCGTGAACAGCCAACAGACCCCGCAGAGGTCGTGGATTTTAAGACAACCGGGGACGCCAAGAGCGGGTAAGCAGAGGTAGGCAAGTAAACCGAAAATTCTGCATAAATAAGCCATTTCTCGTTGTTATGTGTAGGCCCTTACGCATAATTAGTAGATGATAGAGAGCCGAAACTGGACCGCTTACAATCCCCCAGAGCGAAGAAAAGCGGCGCTCGGTGGCGCTCTTGGCCGACCTTTGTAACAGCATTCCCCAACCTGAGCAGAGGATGGGCAGGCCTTGTAGGCCGCTTTCGGACATGCTCTTCGGCGCGGCCTACAAGGTCTACGTCGGCTTCTCTGCCAGACGGTTCACCTGCGACCTCAAAGAAGCCTACGCAAGCGGGCTTATCAGCAAGACTCCGCACTTTAACAGCGTCAACCGCTGCATATCGAACCCCGAGCTTTTCCGGTCTTAACCGAGGTCTATAAGGCTTAATTCGGCTGCTGTGAGGGCCTTATGAGGATCTCGTTGATGCTCACCCTTTCGGGCTGGGTAACTACGTAGACGACAGCGTTGGCAATATCCTCAGCCTTGAGGGGGTCGAGTTGCTCGAGCAAGGAGCTTAGGCCCTCCCTAGCTTCCTCGTCCGTTATGTGGTCGGGGAGTTCCGTCTCCACTGCCCCCGGCTCTACCATGGTCACCCGGATATTGTCCTCGAGAAGCTCCTGGCGGAGGGACTCGGAGATGCCGTTTACGGCCATCTTGGTCCCGGAGTAAACTCCCAAACCCGGCCGGGTTCCCCGACTAGCGAGGCTGCTTATGTTCACCAGATGCCCGGAGCCTTGCTCCTTCATCACCTCTATGACGGCGTCAGTTGCGTAGAGCAACCCCAACACGTTCACCTCGAACATCATGCGCCATTCGTCGGAGAGGCCCTTATGGATCTTGGAGAGTTGCATCACGCCCGCGTTGTTGACGAGCATATCCACCCGCCCGAACTCGTCCCTGCTCCTCTTAATCAGATCGTGGGCCTGCTGCTCGTCCGTCACGTCGCAGGCAACGCCAAGCGCCTTGCCCCCGTTGCCGTTTATCCGGCCGACCAGGTCTTCGAGCCGTTCCTCCCTCCGGGCGGCTACCACAACCGCGGCTCCCTCCGCGGCCAGGGCCTCCGCCGTCGCCTCTCCAATACCGCTAGACGCACCCGTGATGACCGCGACTTTGTCGTCGAGTTTCGCCATACTGTAGCTCCCTTCTGCCCAGAGTATTTCTTAGTCGAACTAATCCTATATATCGCACACTCTATCTTACAATTGCCCACTCAAAGCGCACCTCCTCCATGCCTTCACCACTCAGCAGGGCACAAAAGTGCAGTTCATAGCGTTTTGTCTCTTGGGACCGACACCAACACGCTGGGGCCTCTCTATACGACTGACGCGGCGATACAGGTGATGAAAGAGCAGGGCGCGGGACACCTCGTCAACGTTAGCAGCGTGGCCGGGCGTAAGAGCGGGCTTTTTAGGGGAGCTTACTCCGGCACCAAGCTCGCCGTCAACGCCATCTCCAAAGCCCTATGGGTGGAGCTTTTGGAGGACAACATCCGGGTGGCAATGGTTGAGCCGAGTGCCGTCGAGACCGAGCTGGCCGACCCCATAACGGACGAGGAGCCCACAAGAAGGCATAAGCGCTCTCTACCAGCTCGACATCTTGCAGCCCGAGGACATAGCCATCGCCATCGCCTACTGCGTCTCCCAGCCTGAACGGGTGAGCGTCAACGAGATCCTCATCCGCCTTACCCAGCAAGCGAATGAGCCGCCGGAGTCGACCGGCTAAAACCGCGGCGAGAGTAAGACCGGATCTTTGGTGGCGCCCCGCTCACCCTTCTCGGCGCGCAAAAGCTCGTTGAGCGACTCGACGGCGAGCTCTAGCTCCTTGCGGCCGGGCTCGGAGGTGGTGAGATACTTCTGAATAAAGTTGCCTACGGCGATAGAGAAGCGGGTCCTGCCGAAGATGAACCAGGCCTCGCTTATGAGGATGAACTGAAGGACGGCGTAGGGAGCCCAGTCGATAAACGGATCCGCCAGGGAGGCGAGGACGATGTAGATGAGGACGTTGGTGCCGCAGCGGGGGTGGAGGCGACTCATGCTCTGCGCGCCTTCCAGGGTGACCTCGCCGTACTTCTCGTAGGCGGCGACAGCCTTGTGCTCGGCACCGTGATAGCGCCCGACGGAGGTGAACTTCATGGCCGCGAAGAAGAGCAGGAGGATCGGCAGGATCGGGAAGGCGGCGAAGAAGCCGAGCACGACTCCCAGCGGTCCACCCACGGACTCCGCCCCGAAGTCCAGGAGGACCACGATGAGCCAGAGGACAGCCATGATGCCGACGAAGGAGACGAGCACCCAGACCGAGCCCAGAAGCTGCAAGAGAACACGGAACCAGAAAAAGATCGAACGCACCACGGGCCAGTTGGAGATGCGCGCCAGGATACCTTTGGGCGTCCAGAGGTTCGAGGGGTCTATCCAGACGTAGATCTGGCCGTCCCGGCGCTCGGCAGAGCTGCTGTAGTTCGGCCCGAAGAAGTCTATACCGCCCCGGCGAGCCATGCCGCCGAAGAGGAGCCTCTCTTCCTCTCGATGAGTTTCTTGCGCCAAGACTCTCCTTCTGCACGCGGCGTACGAGTACCAGCATCGAATGATAAACGATAGCCCCGCCGACCGTCCGGGGTTTGAGGCGGGCGCGCGCGGAGAATAATCCCCATTAGCGGCGTGGCACGATGCGCAGAGGAGATTCTTTGACCGCAGATCCCAAAGCGCAGAGACGCAACATTTACATAGGGATCGGGCTGGCCTTCGCGCTTTTTCTCGCGGTGTACTTCGTCTACCAGGTCCGGGCGGTCGTGCTTGTCCTCCTCTTGACGCTGCTCTTCTCGGTCATCATCAGCAGGCCAGTAGACTACCTCGCAAGAAAGGGTCTAGGGCGCGGTTTGGGAACCCTGGCCGTCTTCGGCACCCTCACCCTCGCGCTAGCGTTGGGGGGAGTCGCGCTGGGGTCGGTCGTGGAGAGCCAGGCCCAGCAGCTGGTTGAGGACCTTCCGACGCTACTCTCTAACGCGCAACATTTTATCGAAGGGGTGCAGAGCAGGTTCGGCCTAGATATCAGCCTCCCGGGTTCGCAGCAGCTTCTGGATTCGGCGCGGAGCTTCCTCTCCGGCGGTGCGTTCTCGACGTTCGTCAGCGTGGGCGCGGGCGTGGCGAACGTCGTTTCCTTGGCGGTCGTGGTCCTGATATCTACTATCTTCGCGGTCGCGCGTCCGGCACCGCTGGTCAACGGGTTCGTGGTGCTCTTCCCGGCGGGCCGGCGGGAGAGAGTGCGCGAGATCCTCGAAAAGATGTACAAGAACGTTCAGCGGTGGTTCCTGGGGCAGCTCGCCTCGATGACGATTATCGGATTGCTCTTCACCATTGCCCTGTTCTTTATCGGGGTGCCGTTCGCACTCCTTCTGGGAATCTTGAGCGGGCTTCTGGCTTTTATACCGTTTGTCGGGCCGGCCATCTCCGTGATACCGCCGATACTCCTGGCCCTCGCCCAGGAGCCCATATCGGCGCTGTGGGTGCTCCTGGCCTACGCGGGTGTACAGTTCGTCGAGGGGAACATAGTCCAGCCGGTCGTGATGAGCCGGGTGGTCTCCCTGCACCCCGTCCTCATCGTCTTCGCACTCTTGGTCATGGGTACGCTCTTCGGGTTCATCGGCGTTTTGCTCGCCATTCCCCTGGTAGCGGCGCTACACGTCCTCGTGCACGAGCTGTGGGTGAAGCGGATGAACCAGCTGGGTACGGACCCAGACCCGCCGCCCAAGGAGGAACCCCTCAAGATGACAGAGAGGGTCAACCAACTGGGGAGAGCCGCAAAAGGCCGCTTCCGTCGCTCTTGAGCTCGCGCTCGGTGAGGAAGGTAGTCGAGACCCCACCCCGCCGGAAAGCTTCGTCCTTCAGGATCGCAAGGTGCAGCGGCAGCGTCGTCTCCAGGCCCGCGATAGCGAACTCATCCAGGGCCCGCACCGCGCGCCTCAACGCCGCGTCCCTCGCTGCCTCGCCCTCCGCATGGACGATGAGCTTGGCGAGCAGCGAATCGTAGTACGGCGTGACCTTGAAGCCGGCGTAGAGGTGCGAGTCTACCCTCACACCGGGACCGCCAGGCGGGTTGTAGAATTCCACCGGCCCCGTCTGGGGTAGGAAGTTACGCTGGGGGTCTTCAGCATTAATCCTGAACTCCATCGCGTGACCCCGCGAGCTTACGTCCCCTGAGACGGAGAGCCCCTCTCCCGAAGCAGTCCGGAGTTGCTCGGCGACCAGATCCACCCCCGTCGCCATCTCGGTTACGGGGTGCTCGACCTGCAACCGCGTGTTCATCTCGATGAAGTAGAACTCGTCCCCCGCGCAGACGAACTCGACCGTCCCCGCCCCCTTGTAGCCCAAAGAGCGGACGAGCGTCCTCGAAGCGGCCTTCATGCCTTCGCGGGCCCGAGCCGTCAGGCCCGGGGCGGGTGTCTCCTCGACGAGCTTCTGGTAGCGCCGCTGGATGGAGCAGTCCCTCTCGGGGAAGATCGCCACCTCCCCACGCCCATCCGCCAGGACCTGAACCTCGACGTGCCTGAGCTCCTCCATGTAGCGTTCCGCGTACACGGTGCCGTCGCCGAAAGCCGCCCCCGCCTCCCGGCTAGCCGCCGTAAAGGCACCCTCGACCTCGTCTTCGGCGTAGATCACGCGCATCCCCTTGCCCCCGCCCCCGGCGCTCGCCTTTATGACCAGCGGGTAACCGACCTCCGCGCCCACGCTCCTGACCTCCACGGCGCTCCGGCACGGGCCGTCGCTGCCGGGGGTAACGGGTACCCTCACGTCCGCGGCAAAACTCCGCGCGGTAGCCTTGTCGCCCATGCGAGCTATCACCGACGAGGCGGGGCCGACGAACCTCAAGTTGCAGGCCTCGCAGATCTCCGCAAAGCGGGCGTTCTCGGCCAGAAAGCCGTAGCCGGGGTGAATGGCGTCCGCGCTGGTGAGCTCGGCGGCGGAGACGATGGCGGGGACGTTCAGGTAGCTGCCCGCGACCTGCGGGGGCCCGATGCAGACCGCCTCGTCGGCCAGGAGACGGTGCAACGAGTCCGCATCGGCTGTGGAGTAGACGGCGACGGAGCGTATCCCGAGCTCCCGGCAGGCACGGATGACGCGCAGGGCCACCTCACCCCGGTTCGCTACGAGGACCTTCCCGATCACGTGTAGACGCTCACGGGGGCCTAAGAAGAAGCCTCGGGCCGGATGCGGAAGAGCGGCTGGTCGTACTCGACACCCTTCGCGTTCTCAGCCAGGATCTCGACCACCTCACCCGAGACGTCCGCTGGTATCTCGTTCATCAGCTTCATGGCCTCGACGATGCACAACGGCTGCCCCGCTCCCACGTGGTCGCCGATCTCGGCGTAGGGTTCCCCTCCCGGCGTCGGAGCCCGGTAGAAAGTTCCCACCACCGGCGAGCGCACCAGGTGCAGGCCCCCGTTGCGTTCCGCCGGGCGCTCGGCGAGGGGTTCCATCTCGGGGACCGGCGCGACTTCTATACGAGACCCGGCCTGCCGCTCAGTTTGCGACCCGATCGGGGCCCCCGCCGCAGCTTCGGACCGGGCCTTCACGGTGATCTCCAGCTCCCCTTGCCTGACTCGGATCTCGCTGACCCCGCTCTCGGTCAGAAGCTCCACGAGCCTGCCGACGTCTTCGAGCGGCAACGCCTCCCTCTCGGGCCTGGATCTACCATCGCTCATCGTATGCTCTCCTTAAACACAGGCCCGGATTGTAACCTAGAAAGACCATTGTGGGGCGCACCCTCAGCGGACGTGGGAAAAGCCGCCTCTCCGTGTAGAATCTTTTGGCCTATGATCACCATGACTCCCCAACACTCATGAGCATCCGCGTTCTGGACCCGAGGGTTGCCCAACAGGTGGCGGCCGGTGAGGTCGTGGATCGGCCGGCCTCTGTGGTCAAGGAGCTGGTCGAGAACTCTCTGGACGCCGGTGCCTCACGCATAGAGGTCGAGCTCGGCGATGGCGGCACGTCGCACATCCTCGTCCGGGACAACGGTTCGGGAATCTCGCCGGAGGACGCCCCGCTGTCGGTGCTGCGGCACGCGACCAGCAAGATCGAGAGCGTCTCGGACCTCGAAGCCGTGTCGACTTTGGGCTTTCGGGGCGAAGCCCTGGCCTCCGTGGCGAGCGTCTCGGCCTTCTGCCTCACCACCTCGACCGGCGAGGGCGCCGGAACGAAGGTCGCGGTGGACGGTGGAGAAGACGCTCACATCTCCCCCGCCTCGCATCCTAAAGGGACGACCGTCCTCGTGGACAGGCTCTTCTACAACGTCCCCGCCCGGCGAGCGTTTCTGAAGGGCGCCCGGGCCGAGCGGGCGGCAATCGTGGAGGTCCTCACCCACCTGGGTGTGGCTCACCCCTCGGTCTCGTTCCGGCTCGTGGAGAAGGGCCGCGACTATCTCTCGCTGCCCCACGCCGGCGACCTGCTCGAACGCCTCGCCCAGATCCACGGCGTCGCCAAGGCTCGTGCGATGCGCAGGGTCGAGTACGAGTCCGGCGCCTTCGAGATCCACGGGTACGCCGCCCTCCCCAGCGTGACTGAGGGGAGCCGCTCGAGCCAGACCATCTCCGTTAACGGTCGTTGGGTGCGGGCCGAAAATCTTACTCGGGGCATAGACGACGCCTACCGGGCGACGCTCCCCTCGGGGCGCTACCCGCCGGTGGCGCTGTGCATCGAGGTAGACCCCCGCCGGGTAGACGTGAACGTTCACCCGACCAAGCAGATCGTGCGCTTCTCCGAGGAGCGGCCCGCCCGCGCCGCCGTCGCCGCCGCTGTAAGAGAAGCGATAGAGTGGCGGCCGCCCCCGCCTGCCGCCACTCCCCGCCCGACCGGACACCCCTACACCCAGGAGAGCTTTCCAACCCACCGGTCACCGGCTCTAGACCTCGCCCGCGTCGCGGAGCACCGCCCCGACTACTCCCCGCCGGTTCAGGACCTCGGCGAAGTACGCGAACGCCTCGCTGAGGCCTCGAAGCCGCTGTCCGAGACAGCCCCGCAGCGGTCCGGCGCTGCAGAGGAGTTGCCCGAGCGCGGAGCATTGCCCAGGTTGGAAGAGTTGCGGGTGATCGGGCAACTGGCGGCGGGCTACATCCTCGTCGAGGATCCGGAATCTCTGTGGATCGTGGACCAACATGTCGCCCACGAGCGAGCCATCCTGGACCGTTTGACCGACGCAGAGGAAGGCTCCCTGCCGACCACGCAGTCTCTACTCGTCCCGGAGGTCGTCGAGCTTTCGCCAGGCGACGCCACCGATGCCACCGAATACCTTGAAGAGCTCGCCGTCTACGGCTTCGAGGCCGAGCCCTTCGGGCTTAACTGTATGAGGATCACCAGCGTCATCTCCACACTGGCCGGCCGGGACGTGGCCGGCGCCTTCAAAGAGGCTCTGGCCGCCGCCAAAGGGACCGGACCGGGCCGCCGCCGCGAGGATCACATCCTCGCCACGATCGCCTGCCACTCAGCCGTAAAGCTTGGCGATAAGCTCTCCAAAGAGGAGATTGAGGCGCTGATAAAGAGCTGGCTCACGAGCCGCCTCCCGGCCACCTGCCCTCACGGTCGCTCCATCTGCTTTCGGCTAGGTGTAAACGAGGTCGCCCGCAAGCTCGATCGGCACTAGTCGATCTGCCGAGTAGTGTCTGCGGTATCCAGAGCTCGGATGGTCGGCTTCCTCGCCGTCGGGGCGGCAGCCTCAATCTGGGGTACTTTAGGTTTCTTCGCGAAGATTCTGTACGCTGAGGGTGTCTCCTTCGAGGCGCTGGTTGCGGTGCGGGCTTGGGTGGGGTGGGCGGCGATGCTCCTCTTCGTGCTGCTGACGTGGGGGGTGAGGAGTCTGCGGGTCACCGGAAGAGATTTCCTTTTCCTCGTCCCTCTGGGGCTCGTGGGGATCGGAGCCTTCTATTTGCTCTACTTCTTCACGGTGCGTGAGAGCACGGTGGGAACGGCAGCGATCCTGCTCTACAGCTCGCCAGCCTTCGTGGCGCTCCTTGCCTGGATCTTCTTGAAAGAAACCCTAGGGCCCCTTCGTCTCCTGGCGCTCGCGCTGACCTTCGGAGGGATCTTCCTGGTCGTAGGTGGGTACGAGCCGGGCGCTTTGGAGGTCAGCCTCTCGGTGCTGGCGACGGGCCTCCTCAGCGGTCTAACCTACGGCCTCTACTCCATCTTTGGCAAGCCCTTGGCCGGGCACCTCGAACCCGCCATCATACTGAGCTACGCTCTGGGCTTCGGGTCCGTGCTGCTCGTGCTCGCTGCTCTGCCGACCTTTCATACGCTCGTCGGGCTCTCCTCTGGCTCTTACGCCCTGCTCGTTATGCTCGCGGTAGTGCATACCGCTCTGGCGTTCGGGCTGTACACAGTGGGATTGAAGAGGTTGGACGCCGGGCAAGCAGCTATCGGGGCCACGGTCGAACCGGTGGTGGCGGGAGCGATCGGGGTGGTTCTGCTCGGGGAGGAGCTCACGGCGCTTAAGGTGATCGGGGCGCTCCTGGTCCTGGCGGGTGCGGCACTCGCGCAGGTAAGGCTCGAAAAGACATCCCGTGGAAGCGCCGTTCCCGAAGATCCGTCTCAACCTCGCTAAGCCGTTCCAATAGGAGCCGCTTAGCCACGCGGCGGCGAAAAAGCTAATATTACGGGCGCTTATGGGCGCGAAGGCCCGGCGGGCAGGAAGCGAGGGAGAAGTCATGCCGGTAGAGTTCAACGGTAGCGAAGCCCACACTCTGGGAGTCGAAGAGGAGCTCCACATAGTGGACGCGACCACGGGCGAGCTCGTCCCGAAGATAGAAGAGATCATGTCGCGCCTGCCGGAGGACCTGAAGGAGGCCGTCTCCTACGAGCTCTTCCAGTCGGTCCTGGAGATAAAGACTCCCCCGTGTGCCACGGTAGCCGAGGCCGAGAAGATCCTCCGGGGGCTGAGGAGCCGGGTAGGGTCGTGGACCGCGGCCTGCGGTGCCGCGCTCGCCTCCGCCGGCACCCACCCTTTCTCCTCCTACAAAGACCAGAAAGTCACCGATCAAGAACGCTACAAAGTCGTCATGGAGACTCTGCGTTGGATCGCTCAGCGGGAGGTGATCTTCGGCCAGCACGTCCACGTAGGCGTCTCCTCGGAAGAAGCGGTTATCGAGGCTCACAACCGCCTCTCCGAGCAGGCCCCACTCCTTCTGGCCCTCTCGTCCAACTCCCCGTTCTGGCAGGGGATGGACACCGGCTACGAGTCCACGCGCGTCAAGATCTTCGAGTCGTTCCCGCGCGCCGGTCTCCCCCCCGCCTTTCCCGACTACGAGGCGTTCGAGAGCTACGTGGACCTCATGGTCGAGGCGGGTGCGATGGACGATTACACCTTCTGCTGGTGGGACGTAAGGCCCCACTCCAAGATCGGCACCATAGAGTTACGTATCCTCGACTCCCAGACGAGCCTCCGCTCCACCGTCGCCCTAACCGCCCTCACTCAATGCCTGGTCGTCAAGGCCCTCTCCGAAAGCGCACGAGGTCCCTACAACCGCGAGCTCGCCGCCGAGAACAAGTTTCGCGCCTCCCGACACGGCCTCGAAGCGACGTTCTACGAGGCGAGGGAAAAACGCTCGGTCCCCGCCAGAGAGGCGGCCCGTACCCTCGTGGACGAGCTACACCCCGTCTCCCAAGACCTAGGCTGTGAGCACGAACTCTCGGAGATCCTGGAGATAATAGAAAACGGTACGGGTAGCTTGCGCCAGCGCCGCGCCTACGAAGAGAGCGGCGACTTTCTCGACGTCGTCGCCTACCTCATGGAAGGCACCCGTCCCGCGATGGCCGAAGCCTCGGGCGAGAGCCAGAGCGAGGAGCAAGGATAGCTAGCAGAGATCAGCTTTGATCTTCCAGGTTCGGCGGCCGATAGCGTACCAGACCACCTCGTAGCCCTTCCAGCGAGCCTCACCGGAGAATGAGCCCACACTTCTCTATCTCACCCGTCAAGAGGCCAGGTTCTGGGAAAGTGTGATGCTGATGACGCGCTCTAGCTCGATCTCCTCGAACCGGTAGCGGAGGTTCGCAAGCGCGCCCTCGCTCGCGAGGCCCCGGCCCCAGTAGAAGTGGTCGAGTCGCCAGCCAACCTTGGTCTTGTGCTCATCCTCGGATCAGTTGTCGTGGTACAGCAGGCTGATAAAAACGCGCGCGAAGCTTTATCCTCGACAGTTCATAACCTAAAGCCCTGCTTCTCCCAGTGATGCATGAACTTCGCTATCTGCTCTTCCGTTTGCGTGTAGTTCATTCTGCCGCTGCCTATGTACCGCATCACCCTCGAGTCGGCGCAGATGCGTGCGTAGGAGTCGAGGTCATCCTCCCTCCACTGGTACAAAAGAGCCGTGCGGTTTCGATCTCGATCACTACTCAATCCTTCCGGCATTCTTCGGTTTTCTGCTGAGTAGCTGACGGATGAGGGCTGAAAGCTTATAGCTCTACTCAAACCCCTGCGACCATATGCGGTCGAGGTCGTAGTTCGAGTAGTAGCGGAACGCGACCATGGTCTCGGTGCGGGCGACGCCGGGGATCTGGGCGAGCTTCTCGGGCACTATCTCGGCGAGCCGCTCGAACTCCGGGATGCGAACCATGACGACAAGGTCGTAGGGCCCGGTCACGGAGTAGACCTCGGTAACGCCCTCGACCCCTAGCATGGCCTGGGCAGCCTCCTCGACCCTCTCGTTCTCTGTCCTCACCAGGACGACCGCCGTTACCAAGACCCTCACCTCCCTCTCATTCTAAATACCGAACGTCACCGTGCCTGCGAGGGTGTTGTCTTCCTCGCTCCGCTCATACCTGACGGGGCCTATCCTGACGCTGGCCTCGGCGGTCTCGTCGAACTCGCCGGGCTTGAAGCCCCTGACCTCCACGGCGGCGGTGCCCCCGGGCTCTATGCGCTCGATGGTCGTCGGGACTGCCTGACGCTCGGCCCTGGTGTTGAGGACGACCTCCACCGGGACGTTGGTCTCGGCGGCCTCGCCGCCGTTGGTTACGGAGACGGAGAAAACGATCTCGTCGGAGCCCGTGAGGATCACATTCCCGCCAGTGGGCAGCGACCGACCGGCAACCTGGACGCCCGAGACCCCTACGTCGCGCAGGGCGCTTAGATCTTCCGGTGCAGAGGAGGAAGAGGAGGAAGACGAGGAAGACGAGCTTCGAGAAGAGCCGCTAGAGAGGCCCAGAGCTTCGTAATCCATGAACGGTTTGGGCTCGTGAAGGTAGTTTCGGTCGATCATTCGATCCGCCTCCTCAAGGGCTCCCTCGGAGGCGGGGACGTAATGGTCGAAGATAATAACGTCACTGAACTTGTAGTCTTCGACCACCGACGCGATGGACTCCTCGAACCCCTCGCGGTCTCCCCTGGCAGCCTCGGCCAGATCCTCCGTCGCAGCAGCCCTGATGCCTAAAGCGGTGACCATGTAGTGGTGAGCGTCCTCGAACTCCGGCGGGATCTCCTCGTTGCGCAGAGCGTCCTGGTAGCCCTTGCGGGTCGCGTCCGCCGCCCGGTCTATGACCGCGGTGTCGGGGTTCGCGGAGTCTTGAAGGGCGCCCTGCAACTCCTCGTTGCCCACGTTCTCCGAGTCGCTCAAGGTGCTATCCGCGCTCGTTATGTACTTGCGGATCTGGGTCGCCTCCTGGGTCGCCACACAACTCCTCGCACCGAAGAAGATAAAGGCGAAGCAGAGCACTAGAAAAAACACGCTCCCGAGAAGCGTTGCCCACGGTGGCAAGCCTCGCTCGCGGCGGGGTCCGCCGGGGCGCCGACCGGAGCCGCCCCCCGAACCGGCGGGCTTCGTACGGCGAACCGGCGGTGCGGATCTGTGGGATCTGCGCTCCAAACAACCCCCCTACCACGTAGATAAAGCCCGCCTCATCCTAGAGAGCTCTCCAGAGTGCCCCCTAAAGAGGCGGCGCCCCTGTTGTGGGCGAGGGGGGACTCGAACCCCCACGTCCTCTCGGACACTAGACCCTGAACCTAGCGCGTCTACCAATTCCGCCACTCGCCCGTGGTTCGACCCGCTCCCGGCGCTCGCCGGTCCCGAGAAACCTGACGGATTTTACCAAGCCCGCAGACGAAAGACTACGCTACCGCCTGGACCGCTGCCGGCGATGCTCCCCGTGACGCCCGTAGTCTCGGCCACGAAACCTGTTTTGCAGGCTTTTTGCGGGTTCAGACTTTTTGCGGGTTATTAGTAACAAAAGGGCCGCGTCGCGCTATAGAATAAGAGGAGATGGCCGAGAAGACGCACTACATCGGCGGCTGGGCTCCCGGCCAGGGTTGCTACGCGCTCGCGGAGGTGGTTGGACAGGGCGGCTTCGCGACCGTGTGGCGAGCCCGCCTCGCAGACGGCTCCCGGAAAGGTTTTCTCGGAGGGCTCGGCGGAGGCGCCCGGGAGGTGGCCGTCAAGGTCATCCCGATCTATAGTGCCAAAGAGCGTTCGCGGGCCTTGAGGGAGGGCCAGATCGCGGAGGGCTTGAGGCACCCGAACATCGTCGAGACCCTCGAGGTCATCCCGGGTAACCTGGAGGTATATCTGGTGACCGAGTTCGTGCATGGGGTACCGCTCGACGTCGCCGCCAGGCACTACTCCCTCGACGAGGTCGTGGAGGTTCTGATCCAGGTCCTCGAAGCCCTCTCGTACGCCCACTCGCAAGGTGTGATCCACCGGGACATAAAACCCCAGAATGTCCTCGTGGACGGCCGCGGGAGGGCGAAGCTGACCGACTTCGGGGTTGCCTACCGGGCCGGGGACACGCGCCTGACGCAGATAGGCTATGCCGTCGGTACCCCAGGCTACATCGCCCCGGAGATCCTGGATGGAGAAGATCCTACGGAGCTCACGGACGTCTATGCCGTCGGCGCCACCGCCCGCGCTTTGCTGGCCCACCAGCCGGAGCAGCTACCGCCACGCCTCCTAGAGTTCGTGAACCGCGCAACCTCCCCCAACCCGGCCCACCGTCCCCGAAGCGCCAGCGCCGCGCTGAAGCTCCTCACCGGACGCCGCGGGGGCACCGGCACCACGACCAGGGAGACTCCTAAGAAAGAGAAAATAATCGACCCTGGGCGGTTCGCGGGCCAGGCTTCGAGGGTCGTGAACGGGTTGGTGGCCGGCTGGCTCGGCTACCTCGGCGCCGGGCTCCTGTTTGGCGGCGCCGAGGCCCTGGGGGTTGCGGCGGGCTTTGGGGTTTTGGGTTATCTCCTGCCACGCCTCGGGGCTCTGGGGGTGATAGTGGCCCTGGCCGTGGCGCTGGCGAGTAGCCAGCAGGCAGGCCTGGGTTTCGCAACGCTCCTGCCTGCCGTGGGTGGTCTGTGGGTCGCCGCCAGTTCCATGGGGCAAAGCGTGAGCCGGCTTCCTCTGGGGCCTCTACTCGCCATCCCGCTCGCCGCCGGGGGCTTGGATGCGGGGCTGCCGATTCTTCTCGGGGCGCTCATGCGTCCTTTGGGAGCTGCTCTCTCGGCGGCGGCGGGGGCATGCACACTAGTCGTATACGACCTCTCCTTCGGGGACGGTGTGATCCCCTACCTCGGTCTCTACCTGGGTAACCTCGACCCGGGACTCGACCTCGGAGAGCTGCTGGGGCGAGGTGGGGAGCTCTTGTCGCCCGTGTACCCTACCCTCTACGCTCTGGCCGCCCTATGGGCCGCGATGGCGCTACTGGTCGCGGTAGCGGAGTGGGCAGGGTTTTGGGCTCTAGGGCTCGTGCTCGCTGTCGGGGGAGGAGTCCTAGGGTACGCTCTTGAGGTCTCGGCGACGCAAGAGGCGCTCTCTCAGGCTATGACTTCGTTGGGTCTGGCGGCTATAATCTATGGGGTCGTAAAGTATCTCGGGTCAAGGCTCGGTGGGTAGTGGGTAGGTTTCTTTGGGTTTCCTGCGGTCGATAGAGAAGCGGATGGAGTCCCTCGTGGAGGGCGTCTTCGGTCGCGCCTTTAGAAAGCAGGTTCATCCGGTCGAGATCGCCAAGGGTCTCGCCAAGCAGATGGACGAGAACAGCATGATCAGCGTCTCCAGAACTTATGCTCCCAACGACTTCACTATCCACCTCTCCAAGTCCGACGCGGAGTCTATACAGGTCTACCAGAGCGCCTTGAGGGACGAGTTGATCCAGTACGCCTCGAGTCACGCACGATCGAACAGCTACCACCTCATGACTCCGCCGAAGGTCCACTTCGTAACCGAGGAATCCTTGCGCTTCGGCGAGTTTGGTGTGACCGCCAAGCTCACCGCCGGCGATGGTCCCCGCGAAAAAGGCGCGCCAGAAGACACCTCGGGTCAGACCCGCATCTTCCGCACCGAGAGTACTGGTGGCGAGAGATCCCCTCAGGACACCGCCGCCATCTCCGCCAAGGAGGCGCAGAGGCACGGGCTGGCGCGGGAGGCGGTAGAGCTGGTGCTTGACGACGAACCACACCCTCTGGAGGGCAGAGGACCATGGAGCATCGGCCGCTCCGAGGAGAATGACATCGTCATCCAGGATCCAAACGTGTCGCGTCAGCACGCCCAACTCTCGCGCTCGGAGAACGGTTTCATTATCGAGGACCTCGGCTCGACTAACGGCACCCTCCTCGACGGCGCGCCGATAGACCGCGAGCGCATCGAGAACGGGGACGAGCTAACCTTCGGGGGTATCACGGCCCGCTTCGTCCGACGGACAAACCCGGCTTCGCCCCCCGATACACGCAAGAGGGGCCACGGAGGGCGTTAGGACGTGCTCGACCTGCAGGTACCGCTGCTGGCAGCGAAGGCTCTGCTTCTCCTCTTGCTCTTCGCCTTTATCTACGCTGTGGTTTGGCGCGGGGTCGGCGATCTACGCTCCGTACCCGACGATGATTCCTTCGTCGCCGGGAAGCCCGACGACCGGAGCGATCCTCCGGAGACCCGAACAGGCTCCCGTTCGGAGGATCGTGCCGAAAGCTCAGATGGTTTCTCCGAGCTCGTGGTCGAAGATTCAGACGTTCTGGCGCCGAACACCCGGTTCTGGGTGGTGAATGGCATGACGAGCATCGGCCGTTCGTCCGCGAGCGACATCGTCTTAAAGAGCGACGACTACGTCTCGGGACAGCACGCCAAGCTCACCCGGCACGGTGGCGTTCTGTACGTCGAGGACATCGGCTCCACGAACGGCACCTACGTCAACGACAACAGAGCCGTCGGCGCCACCCTTTTGAAGAGCGGCGACAAGGTGCGGGTGGGGTCCACGACCTTCAGGTACTCTGAGTAGCGGGGCGAATCGAGAAGTGCTCCTACTCGAACATCACGGCATCACTGACCCGGGCAAGGTCCGCAAGAACAATGAGGACTCCCTCCTGGTGGGCGAGGGCCGGGACGAGACGCTCTTCGCCGTCGCCGACGGCATCGGTGGCTTCGAGGCCGGGGAGGTCGCGAGCTCCATCGCGACCGAGACCCTCAAGGAGCTCGAGCCTTCGACCCCTCTGAAGGACGCCATAAGAGAGGCCAACCGGCGCATCCTCGCCGCCGCGAGAGGAGACGAGAAGCTCTCGGGCATGGGGACGACCGTGGTAGCGATGCGCTTCGGCGGGACGCGAGAAGAGCCGGCAGTCGAGATCTCGCACGTTGGCGACTCCCGGGCTTACCTCTTGCGGGGCGGCGACTTGAAGCCCGTAACTGAGGATCACTCCCTCGTCGCCGAGCTCGTCCGCAGCGGCGACTTGACGCGCGCCCAGGCCTCCGAGCACCCGCAGAAGAACCTGATCACCCGCGCTCTGGGCGCCGAAGAAGAGGTCGAGGTCGACACGGCCGTCCTCCCCATCGGGCCCGGAGACCGACTGCTACTCTGCTCCGACGGCCTCTCGGACATGATCCCCGAGAACAACATGCTCGACCTCCTCACCTCTTCTCCCGAGAACACCGAAAAGACGGTCCAGGCCCTCGTTCAGGCGGCCCTCGACGCCGGCGGCGCGGACAACATAACCGTCGTGGTCGTGGATGTCAGGGAGGAGAACCCTCCCGCCGAGAGGGCACGCCGGGGCGATACCCAGGAGTTGAACATCGTCGCTCCCGGGGTGACCGGCGGAGCGGGACGCCGGGAGAGAGGGAACAGGAGCGCGCGGAGCAAGCGCGCGGCTGCTGCGCGCGGTAAGCCGCGTGGCAAGGACCGAAGGTTGGGAGGCTTCCTGGGGACGCTCGTCCGGGTGCTGGCGGCGATGCTGGTGTTGGCGGCCCTCGCCTCGCCGTTCTATCTCTGGGGCCAGAGCAGGTACTTCCTGGGCTTCGACGGGGGCGAGGTGGTGATCTACCGGGGGCTGCCGTACGCACCTTTAGGTCTGGATCTCAACGAAGAGGTACGTAGGACGGGCCTGGGAGAGTCCGAGATCGAAGCACGTTACAGGGACGTCATAGAGGGCCACAGGCTCTACTCGTCGGAGGAGCAGGCCGAGGAGGTCGTGCACGGTCTAGAGGCCGAGGAACCGGGGCGGTAGCCATCCTATGACCCAGCGCGCCACCATCCCCATAGCCCTTGCCCTCCTAATCACGACTCTAGGCTTCGCCAACCTCATCTTCGTCCAGGAGGCCAACGCCCCGCCCTTGGTCTACGGCGCGTACTACGCCGGGACGATGGTCGCGCTCTACCTCGGCGTCAGGCTCTGGCTACCACACTCGGACACGCTCCTTCTAGCTATAGTAACCCTGCTCACCGGGCTCGGGCTGGTCGTGATCTACCGACTTACCTACGAGGTGCCCGGGGTCGAGAACCTCGCCACCACGCAGGCAGGCTGGATCCTGGTCGGGAGCGGCGCCCTCGTCGTCACGGTTCTCCTTCTCCGCGATTACCACAGGCTGTTCGCCTACAAGTACCTCCTGGCCCTGGTCGCCGTCGGTCTCGTGGCCTCGACGTTCACGCCGTTGGGCTACGACGTCAACGGCGCCAGGCTCTGGGTGCAGGTAGGCCCCATGACCTTCCAGCCCTCCGAGTTCGCCAGGATCGCGCTCATAGTCTTCTTCGCTGGCTACCTCGCAGAGAAGCGCGACCTCTGGGCGGCGACGAGCCGCTCGTTCATGGGGGTACAGCTGCCGGCGCTCAAATACTTTGGCCCGATCGCGCTGGTGTGGGCGGCCTCTTTGGGGCTCCTTGTCTTCGAAAAGGACCTCGGGAGCAGCCTGCTCTACTTCGTCGTGCCACTACTCATGCTTTACGCGGCGACGGCCCGGATCGCTTACGTCATACTGGGGGGCCTGCTCTTCGCGGTTGGCTCGTATGTGGCGTACCTCGCGTTCTCGCACGTACAACAGCGCGTTGCGACCTGGCTAGACCCCTGGTCTGACCCCAACGATTCGGGGTTCCAGATTACCCAGAGCATCTTCAACATCGCCGATGGCGGCATCACCGGCTCGGGTCTCGGCGAGGGCTTCTCTCAAACCATCCCCGAGGTCGAGACGGACTTTGTCTTCTCCACTATTGCCAGCGAGCTCGGCCTCCTGGGTGCGACGGCCGTACTACTCGTCTTCCTCATCTTCGTGTACCGGGGCATGAAGATAGCCCTCCTCGCCCAAGACGACGCCTCGAAGCTCCTGGCCTTTGGGCTCACGGCCACGTTCGCTATGCAGACCCTGATCATCGTCGGCGGCGTTACAAAGGCCATACCGCTCACCGGCATCACCCTGCCCTTCGTCTCCTACGGCGGCTCCTCGGTGGTGGGCAACTTCGTACTGACGGGCCTCTTACTCGTCGTCTCCGAGAAGGCCGGGAAACGCTTTGCCGGAAAAGAGGCGAGCTACGATCTGGAGAAAGCGGCCTCCTGAACGCCCAGCTCAGGCGCACCTTCTACCTCTTCACCCTCGGGTTCGTGACGCTGGTGGCAGTTCTCGCCTACTGGCAGGTCTACGCTAGGGAGCCTCTGGCGAACGACCCGGCTAACTCCCTGCAGTCACAGCGGGTCCAGGAGGTTCCACGTGGGCTGATCCTGGCCGGCGACGGCGAGACGGAGCTGGCGAGGAGCGAACAGGAGGATGACGGTACATATTCTCGCGTCTACCCGGAGCGGTCCCTATACGCGGGCGTCACCGGCTACTGGAGCACCAGGTACGGTGCGAGCGGGCTCGAGATCGGGGAGAACAGCAACCTCTCCGGCACCGGCGAGCCCGAAACCCTAGACGAGCTGATAAATCAGGTCTCCGGCGGTCCCCAGGCCGGCAATGACGTCGAGCTCACCCTAGATCCCGAGCTTCAGCGCCTCGCCTACGACCAGCTCGCCCAGAGCAGCACCGGCCGCGGCTCCGTGGTCGCCCTGAACCCGGAGAACGGCGAGATCCTGGCACTCGCCTCCTACCCCTCCTTCGACCCGAACAACATAGACGACAACTTCGAAGAGCTCGTCGAAGATCCAAGCTTCCCGCTCGTGAACCGGGCGACGCAGGGACTCTACCCCCCGGGCTCGACCTTCAAGGTCATCACGGCCGCAGCGGCTCTCGAGGCCGGGGTAAAACCGTCGGATAGGTACAGGGACACTGGGACCTACGAGACACCGGGCTACAGCGTGTACAACTACAGGGCCAGGGTCTACGGGCAACAGGACTTCCAGGGCGCCCTCACCTACTCCATAAATACCATCTTCGCCAGGATCGCCAACGAGAGCATCGGCGCCGAAGCCCTAGCACAAACGGCCGAAGACTTCGGCTACGGCGACGCCTACGAAGACTTCCCACTACCGGTAGCCCCTAGCGTCCTTGGCCCCCCGCCTGCGCAGTGGGACCAGGGGAACATAGCCCAGATCTCCTTTGGCCAGCAGACGGTCCAGAGCAACGTCTTCGAGATGGGGCTCGTAGCCGGGGCTATCGCCAACGGCGGGACCCTGATGGAGCCCCGCCTGGTGCGGGAGGTACGCTCGCCGGACGGCTCTATCCTCGACAGGCCAACTTCCCGCGTCCACAGCCGCGCGCTGGCCGGGGAGACCACCCAGACCCTGAACGACATGATGCAGCGTGCCATCACGGATTACGAGACCGGGGCCGAGATCCCCGGCATCAAGGTAGCCGGCAAGACCGGGACCGCCGAGGCCTCGAACGATGAGCTCCACTCCTGGTTCATCGCCTTCGCCCCGGCGGACGACCCCGAGATCGCCATCGCCGTCCTCGTCGAGAATGGCCAGGAGGGCTACAAGTCCGCCCTTCCCATCGCCCGCCGCCTCATGGAGGCCCACCTCAGGAGCACGGGTACTCTCTCCCAAGAGAGCCAGAGGAGCAACCAACCCGCGGGGCAACAAAACGAGACGACCCAACCCGCCAGACCGCCTGAGACGACCCAACCCGCCAGACCGCCTAACCAGGCGCCCGGTCAGGCTCCAAACCAGGCCCCTAGCCAGGCTCCGAACCAAGCTCCCTTCCAGTTCCCCTTCCAGCCCCCTGCCCAGGGACCGAACCAGGTCCCCGGCAAGGCCCAGCCTCCGGGCTAAAAGCGGGGCGGGCAACCGTTATAATGCCGTAGTTTGGAACAGCTCGTAGACAACCGTTACCGGATCGTCGGACCGCTCGGGGCCGGGGGCATGGCCGAGGTCTACCTGGCCCACGACGACGTCCTCGACCGCTCCGTCGCGCTCAAGGTCATGAGCGGGCGCTACGCCGACGACGAGGAGTTCGTCGAACGCTTCAAGCGGGAGGCCCAGAGCGCCGCCGCCCTCAGCCACCCGAATATAGTCTCGATCTACGACCGGGGCGAGTCCGAGGACGGGACGTACTACATAGCGATGGAGTACCTGCCCGGCGGCACTTTAAAGGACCGCATCCTGAAGCGCGGCGCTTTGGCGCCCCGGACGGCGGCGTCGGTGGCGCTCCAGATCGCCGAAGCCCTGCGAGCCGCGCACGGGGCCGGGGTCGTGCACCGGGACATAAAGCCTCACAACGTCCTAGTCACCGACACGGGCGACATTAAGGTCGGCGACTTCGGAATCGCCAGGGCCGCCACTTCCAGCACGATGACGAGGACAGGTTCGATCCTGGGCACGGCCCACTACATCTCCCCCGAGCAGGCGATGGGCGAGCCGGTGGGCCAGGGGAGCGACCTGTACTCTTTGGGCGTGGTCCTCTACGAGATGCTGACCGGTACGCTCCCCTACGACGCGGAGACCTCCATAGGCATCGCGATGAAGCACGTCAACGGTCACCTCGTCCCACCCCGGGAGCTGAACCCCGAGGTGCCCGAGGGCATAAACGCCGTTACCAACAAGCTCCTCGCGAAGAGCCCCGACGAACGTTACGCCAACGCCGGCGAGCTCATAGAAGATCTCGAAAGGGTGCTCGAGGGCCTCGAACCCGCCGCGTCGAAGACGACCCGCGCTAGGAACCGCACCGTACCGCCCGCGGGGACGGCGGCGCAGACTCAGGTTATGGCGGCACCGAAGCGAGCGCGCCGCCGAGGAAGGCCCTGGATACTGATCCTGCTGCTCCTGATCTTGCTGCTCGGCGGGCTCGCCTACACCCTCCTCACTCTAGGGCCGCCACGAACGGTCCCGGACCTCCAGAACGCCGCCTCTATCGAAGAAGCGGAGCAAATAGCCGCCGAAGCTGGCAACTTCGAGGTCGTCGAAGGCACCAGACAAGACAGCAAGCAGCCCGAGGGAGCGATCATAAGCCAGACCCCGGCAGCGGGAGAGACGCTCAGGGAGGGGTCGAGAATCTATGTCATTGTCAGCGGCCGGCAGGTAGACGAGGTGCCCGACGTAGGAGGCCAGACTAGTGAAGAAGCCACGCAGACCCTTGAAGAGGCGGGCTTCGAGGTGGAAGAGGAGACCGGGGAGAGCACCGAGAGTTACGAGGGCTACGTGACCGGTCAAGACCCCCGGGGCGGAAGGAACGCCGAGGTAGGGTCTACCGTCACGATCACGGTCGGCGGAGGACCTGAGACCGTAGAGGTCCCGGACCTCTACAACCGCACCGTCGAGGAAGCGAGACGAGCCCTTGAAGCGGCGGACCTCTCGCTCGGCCGTCAGACGCGGGAGACTAGCAGCCAGGTGCCGGCTGGCCAGGTTATCTCCCAGAACCCGTCCGCGGGCAGCAACGCCGAGTCCGGCAGCTCCGTAGACGTCACCGTCAGCTCCGGAACGAGCCAGGTACGAGTTCCGGACGTCGTGGGTTACAGCGTCTTCGACGCAGCGGAGACGCTATGGAACGCTGGATTCGGCTACACCGTCGAAACGGTCCAGAGCAACCAGCCCGCGGGAACGGTGCTCTCGACCGACCCCGCAGGCGGCACGTTACTGGATCCTTTCTCGAGAAGCGTAACTATCAGCCAGAGTTCGGGACCGGCGGCAGCGCCGCCACCGCCTCCTCCCCCACCTCCGTCCGCGGATAAGAGCAGCGACGGCAAGAGCAACGATAAGGGTAAGAGTAAGGGCAGCTAACGGGCTTCGATCGGAGCACCGGAGCTCTGTCCAACGCTTCATCTATTAAGGTCCTTCGAGGAACTCCTGGCGGACGTAGTCCCTAAGAGACGAGACAGGAACCTCGTAGGGAGGGTCTACCTCGACGAAGCTGTGGCGGCCTATCGCGTTCTCCCGGAGCCAATCTTCGGTCACCGGTTTGGTCTGCTCCGGGTCGTAGCCCGTCTCGTAATAGAACGTTCGCAGATTGCCGGGTGAGAGCTCCACGACGAGGATCGGGTACCGTCCGGGCGAGTGCGCCAGTATCCTTGCCTCGTTCTCCGCCGTCTCGTTCACGCTGCGAGCAGTTTAAAACAAACCCGCGCTCGAAAGAAGCTCTACGGGAGGCTCGGAAGGAGCCCATGATAAAATCTTGCTCGTATGAGAGCGAGGGAGGACATTAACATTCGCATTAGGAGATACCATGTCAGATCCTATACCCAAAGACGGAGGAACTGAGGGTGCAGACGTTCCTAAAGGGAGCGAGAAACATGCGTTGTCCTGGTTCCTGCCCCCGAAGAATTTTCCAGAGGAACTCGTACAGCGCCGCCTCGCTAGGCTAGACACGAGGAAGACTCTGGCCGGCCTCTGCAAGAGCATCCCCGGCCTCGACGAGGCACTGCTCCCCAGGGGCATCCAGGCCGACGCCCTGACCCGCAAGTCCGGCGGCAGCGCGGCTATACTCAAGGGCGTTTCCAGGAGGATCTTGAACGACGCCGCCGCATGGGGCGCCTTTCGTACCGCCGTGGGCGAGCAGATACCCCCCGAGACCTTCGAGGCAGCGGAGAAGCTCGAGCTTGCGGACCTCGAGGAGTCAGCCAAGGCTCACACCACGGAAGGTCTCTTGCTCGCGGCGTTGTCCGGCGAATCCGAGCCCGACGAGGCGCTCTTAGAGGCCCTCATCTCGGCCTGGCGCGACGAGAACCAGAGGGCCGAGAAGCAGGCCACAAAGAACGCCCACATCGCCGGTTTGGAGGAACAGCTGGAGCTTCTGAAGCGGGAGAACGAGCGACTCTCGTTCGCCTCCAGAGCCGCCAACGAACGGGCCGAGTCCCTGGGACGCGAAGTCGAGGTCTTGCGCGGCGAGAAGGACGAGGCAGCAACGCAAGCCAAAAAGGTCGAAGAAAGAGCGGCGGCGGCGCTAAACCTGAGAAGCCAGATGAACGAGAAGGTCGCGGAGCTGGAGCGCAGAGCCCGCCACCTTGAGCGCATTCTCGAGGGCGAGCGGAAGGCTTACTCCTCCGCTGCCGAGCGCCTGGAGGAGCTGCACGAGGAGTTGGGGCGCGTCGTCGTCGAGCGGGACAAGATCCGGGACGCCCTCAAGGACGCCCGCTTCACCGACGAGGGCTTCGGGGAGCTCCTTATCCGGGCGGTCAAGAACGAGGTTGACGCCCTGCCCAACTCCCTGGACGCCACGGCCCGGACCGCCCAGCTGATGGAGTTCATGGGCAGCGTGCTCCGCGCTCACGCCGATCTGCGCGAGCCCCGCCCGGCGAGCCGAACGTCCGGTCGCTCCCCGGGCTCCTCCAGGCGTAACACCGAAGATGCCACCGAAGATCCAGACCCCTCAGCGTCCCGAGCCGCCGGCGTCACTAGTAACGACGCTGGCGGCGTGGACACGCTCGCGACACTGAGGAGGCCGGAGGCCCCGAACAGCGATGTCTCGAACGAGGAGGTAGTTGGGCACGCGCAGACAAAGGTCGTTGTTCGTGCAAAGCCCTGGCCGACGCTCTCGTTCAAGGCTCTGGGTGGGGCGGGCGAGGTGGGTGGCAGCAGTCATCTTCTGGACTTCGGACGGACGCGAGTTCTGGTGGACGCCGGCATAAGGCCCGACGGACGAGGCATCATTGCGCCGGCCTTTCAAGAAATAGAAGGGCTCGACGCGGTCGTGGTCACGCACGCCCACCTCGACCACTGTGGGGCGTTGCCGCTCCTGGTGCGTGATCAGCCGGACGTGCCGATCTACTGCACACCGCCCTCGGCCAGGCTCATCGCCGCGGCGCTCAATGACCACGCGGCGATGGGCGGGGGCCTATCCGGAGGAGCGCCCTTGAGCGAGGTAAAGAAGCGCCTCTCCCCCGTGCCGTTCGGCCAGCCCGTAAAGGTCGGGGACGCGCGCGTTACGCTCACCGAGAGCGGTCACATCCTGGGGGCGGCGAGCGTTCTCTTCCAGACCAGCTCGGCGACCGTGTTCCACACTGGGGACATCTCGCTCGAGGACCACTTCTCGATACCCTCGGCGCGCCTCCCAGACATCGAGGACATAGACCTGCTCATCATGGAGGCAACGCTCGCGGACCAGAAGCCCCAGCCGTTCAGCGAGTCGGTGCGCACCATGATCGAGGTCATTAACGAGACCACTGTGGAGCGCGAGGGCATAGTCTTGATCCCGACATACGCCTTGGGCCAGGCGCAGGAGATAATCCTCGGGCTCAAGCACTACGGCAAGGAGTACGGCCTCGACCGCAACGTCTTCATCTACGTAGACGGCTCGGTAGTGACTACCTCTGAGCGTCTGTATGCTGAGCAGCTCGGCTACATGAAACCATACCTGCAACACACGGACCCGAGGGAGCTCTTCTTCGGGGAGAACATCCGGGCAGTAGCCAACGACGACAAGGCGCGCGAGCGGATACTCTCGAACCCGTGCGCTATCATCGCCTCGCCGGTGACGATGCAAGGCGGAGCGAGCGCGTTCTATCGCAGGCGCTTGCAGGACGACCCCACGAACGCCGTGATCCTGCCATCCAACGCCCAGGCCTCTTATGGCGCTTCTCGCGCCCCTGGCGAGGAGGAAGGCTGGCAGGTCGAGAAGGTGAACTTCGCCGCGCACTGCACCCAGGAGGACCTGCTCGACATCACTGGGAAGCTCAAGCCCCGTCAGATCATCCTCATCCACGGCTCCAAACGGCGCATAAGCGACCTCGCCTATCGCTTGGCGCCGAACTACAAGATCCACACCCCCACCGTTGGCGAAACGGTGCGCACCGTGCTGCGATGAAGGTGAAAACCGTTCTGCCGGAGGTCACCCTTCTCTACGACGCCCGCGGCCCGCGCCCGGAGAACGCCATCGGTGTGGGCGACTTCTGGTACCAGCCGGAGGTCTGCACACTCCCTCTCTCCCCCGCCGCGAAGGTTCTCTAGGCCGGCCTCTGCTCCTTTTTGGGTCATGGCCAGATCAACCGCAAAGACCTCCGCGGCACCCTCAAGAACTCTACCGACGAAGAGATCGTCGCAGCCCATGAAGACCTCGTCCATCACGGTCTCCTGGTGCCCGCAGATGAAGTCATGGGTTGCGGCGTCCTTTCGGGCTACAGGGTCCGTTCGATGAGAGAGGTCAAGAGCTGACGCACTCTAACGGGGCCAGCGTATCTCGGTAGGATGCTCCTTTCCCGACAGGAGATCGGGCAGAGTATAAGGCTCGTCCGACCATCGCTTTCCTACCTCACCGGTGAGTGCCGCAAGGTCCACGAGCCGCCCGACTATTCGCAAGCAGAAACCGTTCAACACCTCGTCCGGGTCGTCTACCCGCCCACGGGCCTTTGCGACGAAGAGTCCCCTAGTCTTCCATGCGCCGTCCCTATAAACGGCGAAGGTCTGGCAGGGATCCTCCCCCGTCTGCTCCGCCCAGCCGAGTATGCGGCCCGAATAGCCTGACGGGTCGAGGGTATAGCGGCTGAGGTCCTCGTGCATCAGGTCCTCGTCCGTCTCCGCCGCCGCGCCGCTCAATAGCCCCAGAGTAAGGCGAGCCCCGGCTCCGGGGAGCTTCGCTGCCTCCACCCGCAGGACGAGCACGTCGCTCGTGCGTTCGACCTCCATACCGAAACCGGATCTACACCCTAAAGCAGCCACATACTCGAGCCCTCCGAATAGACGCTCGCAGAAGCGCCGGGCGGTCTCCTCGATCCCGCGCCGCACTTCCAGCGAGAGATCTGTCTCCTGGCGGTAGCGCCGGAGTCTCTTCGATGCGCTCTCTTCAAAGCCCAAGAACTAACCTCTCGCCCAGGAGCGAAGCACGAGATCGAAGAGACCCGGTGCCAGCATAGTACCGGTCACGAAGAGCCGGTCGGGGATGGTAACGTACACGTCCCGGCCACCCTTCTCGGCGGCGCGCGCTATTCTTTCGGCCACCCTCTCGGGTGTTACGCCTTTGGGTCGCCAGCCGCGCTTCTCGCTTTTCGTCCGGCGGGAGTTCTCCCGGAACGCCGTCCGGGTCGTCCCCGGATACACGGTCGTGACCGAGATCCCACGCCCGGCGACCTCGACCCGTAAAGCATCGGAGATCGCGTTCAGGGCGAACTTCGATGCACTGTACCCGCCGACCTTCGGGATGGCGCGCTTCCCTACCACCGAAGAGACGTTGATGATGCGCCCCCCGCACCGCATGTGCGGAAGGGCCGCCTGCATGCACACCAAGGGACCGACGAGGTTTACCTCGAAGAGATAGCGAAGGTCTCCGGCGCGCAGGTCCTCGACACGCCCCGAGAGCCCGAGCCCCGCGTTGTTAACCAGAATGTCCAAGGAGCCAAACTCCGCGACCGCCCGCTCGACCATTTCTCTTACCGAAACCTCGTCCGCGACATCGGTCTTCACGGCCAAAGCCTGGCCGCCGCCGATAGAGATCTCGCGCTCCAGGAACCGTAGCTTCTCCTCCGTCCGGGATGCCAACACGACCACGGCGCCCCCTCTGGCCAGGGCGTGCGCCGTCGCCTCTCCAATGCCGCTGGAGGCTCCAGTTACGATCACTACTTTGCCCTTTAGAGTCTTCTCCATAGCAGCATATCTTAACCGGGGTATACTGTCGGCGTGGCGAACGTACTCGTAGGCGTTACGGGCGGCATCGCGGCGTACAAGGCGCCGGGTATCATCCGTCGTCTGAGGGAAGAGGGCCACGAGGTCAAAGCGATAGCCACCAAAGCAGCCTTCCGCTTTATTTCCGAGGAAACTCTGTCTATCGCCACCGGGGAGCACATTCATACCGATAAGACCTGGTGGGAAGAGTCCGGCCGGGTAGAGCACGTCTCCCTGGCGCGCTGGGCCGATCTCTTACTCGTCGCTCCCGCCACCGCCGACGTGATGGCCCGCGCCGCCATCGGCCTCGGCGATGACCTTCTCTCCGCCACTATACTCGCCGGCGCTAGACAGGTCCTCTGGGCCCCGGCGATGAACCCGGGTATGTGGAGCAACCCCGTCACGGAGCGCAACGTCGGGACGTTAAAGAACTGGGGTCATTCCTTCGTCGGCCCGGCGGAAGGGGCTATGGCATCCGCCGAAGAGGAGTCGGGTGTGGGGCGGCTCGCGGAGGAGGCGGAGATCGTGGCAGCGGCGAAGAAGGTGCTCTCGGGTAATTCGCGCTAGAACTTGCGTAGATAGTCCTTCAGCGCGTGTTCGGTACTCGGGAAGGCAAGCGCGTCCCACGGAAGGCCGCCACGAGAGAAAATCTCTACGGCCATCGTCTCATCCAGAGGTTCAGGTTCTCCTCCCTTTACCCGTCCCGAGAAGACCGCGATGGCCGGGATCTGGCCATCGTAGGAGTACAGGCCGATAATCTCCTCCACCTCGATCTCCAGCCCCGTCTCCTCTAATACCTCGCGCTCGGCGGCGGCCTCGGCCACCTCGCCTCGCTCCACAAACCCACCTGGGAACGTCCACTTACCGTAGCCCGGTTCTATGCCGCGCTGGACGAGGACTATCCCCCCGTCGAGCTCGAAGAGCACGCCCGCGACCAGCTTCGGTCCCTGGTAGAATACGAAGCCACACGCTTCGCACACCAGCCGCTCCGGCTCGCTGGCTTTGATCTCACGCGCTTCGAGAGGGCCACCGCAGCGGGGACAGAACTTGTACTCCGATGGGTTCACGATAGAGATAGACTTATGCCCGTCATGGTAGAATACGTCTCCGCGCGGACGTAGCTCAGTTGGTAGAGCGCCAGCTTCCCAAGCTGGAGGTCGCGGGTTCGAAGCCCGTCGTCCGCTCTTTT
>DATDKT010000127.1:0-21170 GCA_036519775.1 Rubrobacteraceae bacterium | reverse complement strand
GAGCTCCGGGTGCGTAGGCGGCGCGGGCGCCGGACAGTATCCGCCGGCGGTAGGGATCTAGCCAAACCCCCTCTAGCAGCCCCCAGCGGCGGGCCGGATCTCCTCGTTTAACTCCTCGGGCTACTTCGGAACGGATGCGTGCGGACTGCAGTGGGTCGGGTGAGCCATGTGAGCTGACCGGCGAGGAGATCTTCATGGTCGAGGAGCTTTATAGTCTTGTAGGGCCACTGTCGAGCGTGTCTCCCTAAAGTAGAATCGAATTCGTGAGTGGGATAGGCCACAATCGGTACCTTGCGGCGCGGCTGCGAGAGGCGGTGGCGAGGCCGCTCGACGAATGGCGCGAGGTGTACGAGAGCTTCTCCCCGCTGAATTTGGAGACAGGGGAGCGGCGTCCGCGGGTACCGGAGCCGGGGGAGGCCTGCCGGCGGGCAGCGGTGCTCGTGCCGATCGTGCTCGAGCCTAAAGGGGCGCGCGTCGTTTACACGCTCAGGACGGGAGATCTCGAAGACCATGCCGGGCAGGTATCCTTTCCCGGCGGTAGCCCGGAGCCTCAGGACGACTCGCTCCTTGCGACGGCCCTGCGGGAGGCCGAAGAGGAGATAGACCTCCGCCCCGATACCGTCGAGGTCGTAGGCGAGCTCGAGGAGATGTACATCCCGCCGAGCCGGTTCCTGGTGAGGCCGTTTGTGGGTCTCTTGTCCGAGCAGGCGGAGCTGGTCCTCGCACCCGAGGAGGTCGAGGCGATCTTCAGCGTCTCTCTGGAGGAGCTCATGTCGCCGGAGGCTTTCGAGAAGGTGATCTGGGAACGCGAGGGCTGGCCCCACGAGGTGCCGATCTTCGCGGTAGGGGGGCACGACATCTGGGGCGCAACCGCCGCGATAACTGCCGGTCTCCTCGCCCGCCTGGGATGGAGGCCGGAGGAGTAGCTCGAGCTACTGCAAAAACATGTCGGTGTGCCAGGTCGCCGACGCCGCCCTCAGTAGCCTGATAGCCTCTAGCCCGTGGCGCACACGGTCGAAGGCGAGAAGAAGGATAGCAAGGGGCGGGACGGGCCGGTCTGGAAGGACCACAACCTGCACGTCGTCTGGTTCGTGACGCTGATGGCGGTCCTGGGCTCCTCCAGCGTCTCCCCGGCCTTCCCGGAGGTCCGGCAGCAGTTCGGCGTCTCGGTGGGGCAGGTGGGTCTCTTGATCACGGTCTTCACGCTCCCCGGCGTCTTCCTGACGTTCTTTGCGGGTGCCCTCTCCGACCGCTTCGGGCGCAAGAGAATACTGGTGCCCTCCTTGCTCCTCTTCGGGATCGCGGGTGGCGCTTGTGTCCTGGCTCCGAACTTCGAAACGCTCCTCCTGCTGCGCGTCCTGCAGGGCGTCGGGGCGGCCTCTCTAGGCGCGCTCAACGTAACGCTCGTCGGCGACCTCTTCTCGGGTAGGGAGCGCACCACAGCGTTGGGCTACAACTCGAGCGTCCTGAACGTCGGCACGGCGAGCTACCCCGCCATCGGGGGGGCGCTCGCCGCGTTCGGCTGGTACTATCCCTTCGCTCTCCCCCTCCTGGCTCTCCCCGTGGCCCTCCTGGTGCTCTTCTCGCTGCGCAACCCCGAGCCACGCAACGATCAAGAGCTTAAAGAGAAGGCGCAAAGCGTCTGGGAGCGGGCGAAGAACGGGTGTGTCATAGGGCTCTTCGCCAACACCTTCGTCATATTCGTCATCCTCTTCGGGGCGCTCATCGCTTATTTGCCCTCCTTCATGAGCGAAAGATTCGGGTCAGGCTCGCTCTTTATAGGCCTCGTACTCGCGAGCACCTCGATTACCGCGGCGCTGACCTCCACCCAGGCGGGCCGGCTCGCGGACCGGTTCTCGGAGAAGGCCCTGATCCGGACCTCGTACCTCCTCTACGCCGTCTCTCTCTGTCTAGTGCCGCTCGTGCCTTCCGTGTGGCTGCTCTTCGTGCCCACGGTGCTCTTCGGCGTCGCGCAGACTCTCAACCTGCCCAACGCCTTCTCGCTCCTCAACGAGGCCGCCCCCGACGAAAACCGCGGCGCCTTTATCTCGCTTAACAGCACTATCTTGCGCCTCGGCCAGACCCTGGGCCCGGTCCTCATGCTCGCCGCCACCCTCCCGTTCGGGCTCGGCGCTGCCTATCTGCTGGCGACGACTCTAGCCGCCGCGATGTTTCTCGTGGCTTTCGCTCTGATTCGGTAGGCGCTCTCTCACCTGGTACTTTTGGTACTAGGTGGGGGACGAAAACGGGTTCTCTGGAGCTACTTAGCCTCGCGCCCGTCGCTCGCGCCCGTCGCGGAGGAGATACACGAAAAGCTAGGCCGTGCACGAGGGGCGAAATGTAGCCTTTTTTCGCGCTTTAGGGCAGTTATCCACAATATGTTGTGGATAAGAGTACGTGAATGGGGGATAAGTGGAATATGTGTAACAAGCACTTAACCTTGCTTGGCGTACTCTTTGGATGGGACTGGAGTGGAAAAGATCGGGAGCGGCTTTACAATTAGGGTGGCGTAATTAGAAGTCTACGAGAGGTGAGGGAATGCTGACCGAGGAGCGCGTCAGGGACCAGTTGAGGAACGTCATAGACCCGGAGATCGGGATGGACCTGGTGGAGTTGGGTTTGATCTACGATGTTGGGGTACACGACGACGGGCGTCATGTGGACGTGAGCTTTAGCTTGACGAGCCCTATGTGTCCGGTAGGAGACCTGATCCAGGAACAGGTCGAGACCGAGACTCTCTCCATCGAGGGCGTCGAGACCGTCACCGCCCAGCTTACCTTCGAGCCAATGTGGTCTCCGGAGATGATGAGCCCCGCCGCCAAACTTTTTTTCGGACGGTAGGAGGCGTAAGCGCACGTAGCGGTGCCGGCCTGCTAGCCTGGCGCCTTTTCTTATGTATACAAAGGGCCTGCTCATAGACCTCGACGGGACGCTCTATACCGACAACGGACCGATACCGGGGGCCCTCGAAGCCCTGAACCGCCTCGAAGAGGCCGGTATCCCTTACCGCTACGTGACTAATACCACCCGCAAATCGCGACGCGAGGTCGTTTCCCGACTCCGCGAGCTGGGCTTCCAGGCGCGGGTGGATCTTGTCTCTACCCCCGCTACCGCCGCGAACGCCTTGCTGAGACGCAAGAAGTGCCACACGCTCGTCGCCAGAGCACTCTTAGAAGACCTACCGGAGATAGTGCCGGAGGACGAGGCGCCCGAGTATGTGCTGGTCGGGGACCTGGGGCGCGGATTCGATTACAGGCGGCTGAACGCGGCCTTCCGGTGCCTCGTGGACGGCGCCGGGCTCGTCGCGCTGCAGAAGAACCGTTTCTGGCAGGAGGCGGACGGGCTTTCTCTGGACGTAGGGCCCTTTGTGGCGGCTCTAGAGTACGCGAGCGGCAAGACTGCACTCGTGGTCGGAAAACCCAAGCCGGCCTTTTTCGAAGCGGTGCTTCGGGATCTCGGCCGCGAGGCGCGTGAGGTGGCGATGGTGGGCGACGACGCGGAGTCCGACGTGGCCGGGGCGCAGAGGGCGGGTCTGCGGGGTATACAGGTGAGGACCGGCAAGTACCGGCCAGGAACGGCAGGGGCGCCGGATGCCGAGATCCAGAGCATAGCTGAGCTCCCCGAGATGCTCGGCGCGTAAAAGAAGTACGGTGAAGAGTGGAGACTACTGAGATACACATAGAGACGAACAATCGCTACGAGTTCGTCTCCATCACCGAGGAGGTTAAGAGGGCCGTGCGGGAGTCGGGTGTGGAGGAGGGCGTCTGCCTCGTCTCCTCGACGCACACCACCGCAGCCGTAACGGTCAACGAGGACTACGACAGGGATGTGCCGCGAGACCTGGCCGCCGCGTGCCGGGCGTTTATCGGTGGCCTGGACGTCTCTTTCGAGCACGCCGAGGGCAACAGCGACTCGCACTTCCTCACCAGCCTCTTCGGGCAGTCGCAACGTCTACTGGTGAGAGGTGCGGAGCCAGACCTCGGGCGCTGGCAGGGCGTGTTCCTAGCCGAGTTCGATGGCCCGAGGAGCAGGACCGTCCGGGTCGCCGTCTACCCGGCCTGAGGGTCAAAAGCGGCGGCGAAAGGCCTTTCGGTGTTTGGTTGGCGCGATGTTTAGTCTTCTCGCGTCTTCCGGTAAGATACATCCGCGAGCTTGTCGTCGCGGGCCGTGTTCGGGGAGAGCCGATTCTTAGGAGGTCTTTATGGGTAGGTTGCTAAAGGGAGGTCTCGCGCTAGGCGGAACCGTCCTCGCGTTAGGGGCGCTCCGGCGAGCGCTCAACCCCAGCCCCCGGTACGCTCCCTGGGAGAAGCCCCGATACGACGAGTTCGAGAACAAGGTTCTCGTCGTGGGCGGAGGCTTCGGCGGGTTTACCGCCGCCAAAGAGATCTGCCAGCGCATAAGGGATCGTGAGGACGTCGGTGTCCTGGTCGTCGCCAAGGACAATTTCTTCACCTTCTGGCCGATGGTGGCGGGGATCGTAAGCAGCGATATAGACAGCCGCAACGTCGCCCAGCCCTTGAGGCGTGCCCTAATCACGGCCGGCGCCAGCTTCCGGCGGGCTACGCTCAGGGAGATAGACCCCGAGAACAAGACGGCCACGGTCGACGGTGGGGTGGAATTCTCTTACGACCATCTCGTGATCGCCCTGGGTGGACAGCCCAACTTCTTCGGCATCCCCGGCGTCGAGGAGCACGCCCTCACCATGAGGGGTATCGAGGACGCCGAGCAGGTTCGCAACCGCGTAATCGAACGCTTCGAGGAGGTCTCGCTGATGAGGGGCGAGATCCCGGAATCCAAGCTGACCTTCGTGGTTATCGGCGGGGGCGCCACCGGCGTCGAGACGGCCTCGGAGCTCTACAACCTCGTCCACGAGGCTCTGGAGCCCGACTACCCGAACATAGACCCGCACCGGGTCAGGATCTTCCTCCTCGAGGCGCTGGACCATATCCTGCCCGAGCTGGACCCTGCCCTGAGAAAGGCTGCTCGCACCCGGCTCCAGAACCAGCGCATCGAGGTGAGAACCGGGGCCATGGCCGAGGAGATAACCGACGACTGCGTCAGGCTCAAAGGCGGCGATAACATACCGACGGAGAATGTGATCTGGACCGCCGGCAACCGTCCGAACCAGGCGGTCTACGATCTCGACCTCCCCGCGGATGAGAGGAACGGTATAAAGGTCGATGAGTACCTGCGGGTGGAGGACCATCCCGGTATCTGGGCCCTCGGTGACTGCGCCGCCGTCCCGAATATTCGCGAAGAAGAGAATGGACAGGTCGTCCCGCCGAACGCCCAGGCCGCCGTCCAGGAGGGCAAGGCGGTAGCCAAGAACGTCCTCGCCACGATCGACGGCAGGGAAGACGAGATGGAGCCGTTCGAGTACAAGCCCTTGGGCCAACTCGTCGAGCTCGGGAGCGACTTCGCCGTAAATGAGGTGATGGGGGTACGCTTTACCGGGACCCTGGCGGCCGTTTTCTGGCGTCTGGCCTACCTGACGAGGCTCGACAGCCCCCAGAGCAAGGCGCACCAGATGACCGACTGGGTGCTGGGTATGTTCCTGCGGCCCGCCGTTACGCAGGTTCGCGGCACCTCCGAGGAGTAGGACCGGCTTATCGTCTCTTACCCCTTGAGCCCGCCTCCGAAAGGTGCTAGGTTAGCCGGGTTTTGAAGCGATCCCGGTGGGAAGGGCACGGCTCTGCGCGCGGTGACTGTATGGTACGCTCTCTTAGTTGCTGCAGGCTATCTCGTAGGTTCGGTGCCCTTTGGCCTCTACGCTACCCGCTACAACCAGGGGAGAATAAGGCTCCCCGTGAACCCCGGTGGGACCAACGCGGCTCCCCTGGATCTTTACCGGCGCTCGGGACCGAACCGTAGGTTGGCGGGCGTTGTCTTTCTCCTGGAGCTCTCTAAGGGATTCTTACCGACGCTCACGGGATACCTCGCCCTCGGCGCGCCCGGGGCGGTCGGCGGGGGGTCCGCGGCGCTCGTCGGGCACAACTTCCCCTTCTTCGGTCACCTGCGCGGGTCGAACTCGGTGGCGCCGCTCCTGGGGGTCTTGCTCGTAGTCTACCCTATAGTGGTGGTGATCCTCGGGATGGTATGGACGGCGACTCTGGCAGCGTGGCGGTACGCTTCGGTGGCCGCTTTGGTCGCTGCGACGGTCTCGCCGCTGGCTTTAGCCGCCCTTGACGCCGGGGTAGAGTACGAGAGCCTGGTCGTGTGGGCCGCGGTCCTCTGGTCGTCGCTGGTGTTTTTTGCCCACCGGGAGAACATCCGCAGGCGCGTGAGCGGTCGGGAGGCGAAGATAGACGCCCCCTTTAGCGAGGGGAGGAGAAAAATACGATGACTATCGCCAACCTGCTCACCCTGGTTCGCCTCGCGGCCGTCGTGCCGGTGATGGCCGCACTCTACATACAGTTCCCCGGTAATCGAACCGTGGCGACCGCCCTGTACGTCGGAGCTATTCTGACCGACTACCTGGACGGTATCCTCGCCCGTCGCAGCGGCAAGGTGACCGCCTTCGGCAAGCTGATGGACTCCGTCGCCGACAAGGCGGTCGTCGTCTCCCTATTCTTCGCCCTCGTCGCCGAGGGCTCGATGCCGGCGTGGATGGCGGCGATAATGACGGTGCGTGAGTTCGCCGTGACGGGGCTGCGCATGGTAGCGCTAGAGGCCGAGGAGGTGATAGCGGCGAACAACTGGGGCAAAGCTAAGATGGTCTCCCAGAGCCTGGCGGTGCTCATCCTGCTGCTCGGCTACGCGACTTTAGGCTACTGGACCATGCTCCTCGCCACGGTGCTCACGCTCCTCTCGGGCTGGTCATATCTCAAGGATGCCCCGAGGATCATCGCCGCGACCGCTGGAGACAGGAAGACCTAGATGGACTACTACACCAAGGCTTCGAGCAACGAGAATAGACTCACCCCCGCCGAGGTGGAGATTATCCTGAGAAGAGCCGCCGAGCTCAACGCCCATAGGAAAGGTTCCGACACCTTCGCCTACTCGATCTCCCCCGAGGTCCTCGTGCAGGTGGCTGCAGCCGCCGGCATCGCCGAGAGTGACGTGCGGCGCGCGCTCGTCGAGCTGTTCTCCGACAGGACCGTCGAGCCCGACACCCTGGCGTGGAAGCTCTATGGCAAGTCCCGCTTGAAGGCCGTGAGAGAGGTCGGGAGGCCCGCGGAGTCTACCCGGACGCGCCTGGAGGATTTCCTCAGGCACAAGCAGGGCCTCAAGCTACGTCGCAAGACCGAGGCTAACTCTCTCTGGGATGCGGGAGATCCATTGGGCACGGTGCGCCGCGCCCTGGACTTCTCAGGGCATCACGCCCTGCTCAAGGCTCGCTCCTTGGAGCTCAGGGTCGAGGACGTGGGCTACGGGAGGAGTGGTATCAGCCTCATCGCCGACGTCTCGAACCAGCGCGGGGAGCAGCTCTCATTGGGCGGCATACTCGGTACCACGCTCGCCCTTCCTCTGGCGATAGCCGGGGTTTACGACTGGCTCTACTTCCTCACGGTCGTACCGGCCTTCGTTGTGCCCAGCCTCGGTTTCAAGCTCGCCTACAAAAAAACCTGCGCTGACGTGCGCCAGGCTCTGGATGCCGTGCTAGACGCCGCCGAAGAAGAGCCCGCCAGAAAAGAGACGTTTGAGCAGCTTCCCGAGCGGAAGCCCGGCCAGATCCAGAGCCTAGAGCCCATCCCTAAGTTCACGGCCCAAGAAGAGGAAGAGTAGCTCTTTGTAGCGTCAGCCGTCGGCAAGGCACAACAGACGACAGATCAGTCCGTTCGACAAGCGGCCAGGAAAGAGACACCGTTTTGCCAGACCGATTTGAGTGGCCTCGAACGAGCTCGTAAGCTGACTCAAAAAGTAAATACCTGAAAGCCAATAGCTGAGAGCTTATATTTAGATCGTGCCGATCACCGTACTGAAAGAGATTTTTGGGTTCGACTCGTTCCGGCCCGGGCAAGAGGAGGTCATACGGGCCGTTCTCGCCGGGCGGGATACTCTGGCTGTTATGCCGACTGGTGGCGGAAAGAGCCTCTGTTACCAGGTGCCGGCCCTGATGGGCGAGGGGCTTACGGTGATCGTCTCGCCACTGATTTCGCTAATGAAGGACCAGGTGGACTCGCTCTTGCAGTCCTCGGTCGAGGGAGCGGCCACCCTCCATTCCGGTCTCGACGCGGAGGAGCGGTGGGAGGTCGAGAAGAAGATACGTACCGGTGAGATCCGGCTGCTCTACGTCGCCCCCGAACGTCTCCGCTCCCTGGAGTTCGTCCTGGCTCTACGCAGGGCCGGCGTGGGCCTCTTCGTGGTGGACGAGGCCCACTGCATCTCCGAGTGGGGCCACGACTTCCGCCCCGACTACCTCTTCTTGCCCCGCGTCGTGCGTGACCTCGGAAGCCCGCCGGTCCTCGCGCTCACTGCGACCGCTACGCCCCGCGTCCGCCAGGACATCCTGCGTAGTCTGAGGATGCGCGAGCCAGAGGTCGTAGTAACGAGCTTCAACCGGCCGAACCTCACCTATCGCGTCCTCTCGGCGAAAGAGAAAAAGGACAAGCTGCCCCTGATCCTGGAGGTCATCCACAACTCTGGCCCCCCGGGGATAGTCTACGGCACGACGCGCAAGGAGTGTGAGGAGCTTGCGGCGAGCCTCAAGCGCGCGGGCGTAGACGCCGCCCACTACCACGCCGGCATGGTCGCCGCGGAGCGTTCGAGGGTGCAGGAACGCTTCATGACCGACGAGCTGGACGTCGTGGTCGCCACGATCGCCTTCGGGATGGGGGTCGATAAGCCAAACGTGCGCTTCGTGATCCACGCGAGCGTCCCCGGAAGCCTCCCAGCCTACATCCAGGAGGCCGGGCGCGCGGGGCGCGACGGGGAGGAGAGCGAGTGCGTCGTTTTGTACCGGGGCGCCGACCTCGGTCGACGCAAGCGCCTGGTGACCATAAACGCCGCGGGCGCCGGTGAGGCCGAATCCTTCTTTCGGGCGCTCTCCCAGGTGTCAAATGGGGGGAGGGTGAACCTGCCGTCGGCTTCTTTGGGCTCGCTGAGCGGCCTAGAGCCCGACCTCGCGGGGGTGCTTCTCGGAGGGTTGGAGGAGACAGGGCTCGTCTCGCGCGGCTACGACCTGTGGGGTGAGGTCGAGGTGCGCAGGGTGGACGAGGAGCCCGAGGGCTTGCGCGAGGAGATCTCTCGCGTTCACGCCGCCTTACCCGGCAGCGGGACGGTATCCCTGCTGGAGCTGGCTCGTCGCGCGGGGCTGCGGCCCGTCGTCGCTCAGACGGCCCTCTTCAAGCTCATGGCGGATGAGGTCGTGGAAGCTCTGCCCCAGGGGTCCCTCGTGGATATCCGGCTCAAAAAGGAGAGCCTCGATGGAGGAAGCCGGGGGGCGATAGCCGCACGCCTCAAGAGCCGGACTCGGGCGGCCTACGACCAGATCCGGGGCGTCGAGACTTACGTCTCCCTCGAAACCTGCCGTCGGGAGCACCTCCTCCGGCACTTCGGCGATACGCAGGAGGTCGCCCCCTGCGCTGGCTGCGACGTGTGCCTAGGAGAGGCCGACGGAGCTGCGGTCCTCTCTAAACACGCTCCCGCGACCGCCCGGGCGATCGCCCAAACGAGGACCCCCGTTGTGGACCGCGGCTCCGGTGCGGTAGAGGTGCCGAACGGGGCGACCGGCGCTGCCCCCGATACGTTAGATGCAGAGCTCTTCGAGCATCTGCGGGCCTGGCGTGGGGATCAGGCGCGGAGCCAGCAGGTCCCTGCCTACGTCGTTCTGCACAACTCTCACCTCGAAGAGATTGCCCGCCGCAAGCCCCGGAGCGTGCATGAGCTAGGCTCCATAAAGGGCATCGGTCTCAGGCGAGCCGCCCGCTACGGCGAGGAGATTCTGAGCCTCGTGCACGGCGAGGGGCCGGCGAGCCCAGAAGAGACCCATAGCACGCCCCTCGACTACCAGCGCCACCTCGAAGCCGCCAAGCACCTACTCCGGGCCGGGCGGGGGGCTGCTGCTGTCCCCGAGCTCGCTCGGGCTATCGAGATCGGGGGTGAAGAAGCCAAACAGGCTGTAGACGCCCTGCTCGCTCCCTAACGTGCTCGCAGTCTACAATTTGTACTACCGACTACGCGGCATGCGTAAGGGTGGGACCTTAGCAAGAGAAGGACCCTGGCGGTGACCGCTGAAGACGAGGCACGACGGCGCAGGGAGGCAGAACGCGAAAGGCGTCTAGAACGCTTCGAAAGACCCCTAGAACGCCTCAGCCCTGAGGAGCAACCTCCGAGCAGGTAAGACATAGAAGAGCGGGAGCGTCGGGAGCAGATTACCCGGGAGGACCGGAGGCCGCTCCTGATAGTTGCGGGTATCACGATAAGCGTCTTCTTGAGGTTGATCGGGAGTGGTGAAGCTACCGACTGGATACCGTGGCGGGTCGTAGTCTTGGTCGTCGCCCTGTTGACGCACGTCGCGTTCCGATCCTTGGGGGATGCCCGTCGCGAGGTTCGTTTGGGCGGCGTCGCTCGTCGGGTTGGTGTCGTGCTGCTGGGAATTCCCCTCTTGCTGGGGGACCCGATCTTCCCGCCGCACAAACCGACCAACGTTCCCACGCCGGGTAACATCGTCTACGGGTGATTAGTGGGTTCTTGCTCGGAGGCGGGATCATCGCCGTGGAGAGCCTGGCGGCTCTCGGACGCAAACCGTCGTCCGTGATAGATTCGCTTTCCTAAGAAGCGTCAGCTTAAAGGAAAGGAGATCATGAAACTCAGGGGTAAGAAGATTGTGGTTCTCGTCGCCGATGGGTTCGAGGACCTGGAATACTGGGTGACGGTTATGCGCCTCCAGGAGGAGGGGGCGGAGGTGATCTCCGTGGGTCCTAACGAGGGATCGTTCTCGGGTAAGAACGCCCTCGAAGCCACGGCTGACGTTCCGGCGGACCGGGTGGACGCCTCGGAGCTGGACGGCATCGTTGTCCCCGGTGGCTGGGCGCCTGACAAGCTCCGGCGCTACGAGGAGATCACGGGCCTCGTCAGGGCGGTCCACGAGAGGGGCAAGACGGTCGGCATCATCTGCCACGGTGGGCTGGTCGGAATCTCCGCCGGCATTGTGGACGGTGTAAGTGCGACGGGCTCCACGGGGATCAAGGATGACCTCATCAACGCTGGGGCGACCTGGGTGGACAAGCCTGCGTTCCGCGAGGCCAACTTCGTCTGGGGTCGCGTCGTGGGGGACATCCCGGACTTCTGCCGCGAGCTGATGGCCGCTCTCTCAGAGGGGTAGAGCGTAACGTTAGCCACATGGCCCTCGGGTGGGGCTTGGTATGATGGCGGCATGGTACAAAGTGTCCGCGCCGTGCTCTGGGGAATATTTCTCGCGCTCGGGATCGGTGCCTTGGTGGTCTTCGGGATCGTCTGGCCCGTTTTCGAGGCCTTCTTCGGTCGGGAGCTCGCCTCGACGGCCCTCCCGGTGGGGATCGTGGTCTTCGCGGCGGCCTTTGCCTTCTACTACGGTGGTATGATCGCCGCGTACAAGGCGCCCTACCGGCGTCGGATCCACGGAGTCATCGTGGGGGTTACATCTTTCGCGGTCTCGCCCCTCCTCAACCTCAGCGCGTCCGCCCTTGCTATGAACACCAACGACCCATTCGCCAACCTACGCACCCCCGGAGCGATGCTCATTACCGGTGTGCTCTTCGTCGTGGTCCTCGCGGCCTCTTATGTGGGGGCTCGCCGAGGCGAATCTCTTCACGCCCACAACGAAAAGGTTACACGCGACCTCGAGAGGCGTCGCTCCTCCCGCGAAGGAGCCTAAAGCTAAAAGCTACCAGGCCTGGACGCCCAGGATCAAGCGTCCTTGGGCGTCCATACGCGCGTTGGATTCGAGACCGGGGCGGTCGACGTCGGAGGGTTCGTCGCCGGCTCCGATCAGGTACACTCGCGGCTCCTCGACGCCCTCGGTCGGGTCAGAGACGTAGCGGCGCCAGGCCATGTCGCTCCATACGAACGTGATGATGGGCTTTTGGACCGACGAACCGGAACCACCGTCGGGGCCAACGTGCACCTTCGGCAGGCCCAGAGCCTTCGAGATGGAGGCCACGGCCCGCGTGTGCTCGCTCGCGTTGAACAGGGAGATGCCGGACCGGAGACGCTGCTCGGGATCGGAAACCTTTTTTAGGCTCTCCAGGGCCTCCTCCAGCTCCCGGGTGTGCCGCTGGTTGACTTCTTCGGCCCTCCGCAGCCGTCCCTCCAGATCCTCGACTCGCTCCTCGGCCAAGAGACGCGCCGCATCCACCTCTCCGAGGCGCCTCTCGAGGTCGTCGGACACTCTCCGTTCAGATTCCCGTTCGGGCTCCGACGCCCATTCGGATTCTCGACCGTTTGCCTCTTCGGCGTACCCCTGGCGGACGCTGGCTTCCTGGCGTTTACCCTTGCGTGCGCGAGAAGCGTCGAGCGCTTCTCGCAGCTCGGCCTCCCGGGCCCCCGACTCTTCCAGAGCATCTTGGAGCTCCGCCACGCGGTCCTCCAAGCGAGACTGCTCCTCTTCCCTCTCCACCAGCCGCCGCTCTAGCTCTTCCTCGTTGGCTCCCTTTTCCGCGACCTTTTCGCGCTCCAGCTCTTTCAGGCGCTTCTCGTAGAGTCGCGTTTCGGACTCCTGCCGCGACCGGAGGTTCCCGAGCCGCTCCTCGAGGAGTGAGATATCTGATTTGTGATGCTCCTCTTCGCCGGCGAGGTGGTCCTCCAGCTCCCGTCGTACCCTCCCGAGCTCTGCGGCGTGCCGCTCCTGTAGGGTGTTGATGTCCGCGTCCTTCTGGGCCTTCATGGCTTCGATGCGGTGCTCCGTCGCCTCTCTCTCCTCCGCAAGGCACGCCGCCTGCTCGCGCCGCAGCTCCCGCTCGCGTCCTTCGGCGAGGCGTTTGATTTCGTTCAGGTCCGTCTTGCGCCGCTCCTCGGCCTCTGCCACGCTCTTCTCCAGCTCCAGCTTGAGCTCCTCCACCTCGACCCGGCGGCCCTCGACCTCCGAGCTAAGCTCCTTCTGCAGCTCTAGCTCCCGGCGCGCCGCCTCGCTCTTCAAGGTCTGGAGTTCCTTCGCGTGGCGCTCACGCTCCGTGCGCAGCTCCTCCTCGCGCTTCCGCTCGAACTGCTCCCGCAAGGTGCGTTCGAGCTCGATCTTCTGCTCCTCGGCCTCCGTGCGCAGGGCTTCGACCTCTTCGCGGAGCGCCTCGACTTCCCTGGCGTGCTCCTTCGTGAGTTCCTCGGTCTCGGTTTCGTGGCGGTCTTCGAGGTTTTGATAGTCCTCCCGGAGCTTCTCCTCCCACTGCTCGGCCGACCGTTTGAACTCCTCGACCTCGGCCTCGTGGCGCTCCTCGAGGGCGGCACGCTCCTTGCGGTACTCTTCCCTCAGCGTGGAGATCTTGCCCTCTGCCTCTACGTCCGTGGCTTCGGTATCGCGGAGCTGCTCCAGCTCCTCTCGCAGGGCCGCCACCTCCGCGATGTGTTGGTTGCGCAGGGCGAGCTGTTCGTCGGCACTGCGCTGGCGCAGATCTATGATCTCCTCGCGCAGCGTGCGCGCCTCTTCCTCGGCGGCTACTCGTGAGCGTTCGCTCTCCTCGAAACCCTCGACGGCCTGACCCCGCGCCGCTACCTCCTCCCGAGAGGCCCGCAAGGCCGCGCTAGCCTGGTCGAGGTCTCGCCGCAGCTCCACAACCTCTTCCTCCAGGCTCTTAATAAGCTCGTCGGCGGCCCGCATCTGATCCTCTAGTTCCCGTGCTGGGTCCCGGTGCTCCTCGTTCACGCCAGCCCGCCCCTCAGATCCTGGCTGCCCGCCAGGCCACATTGTCCATCGTGTAGATTCACCCCGTCAGAAGAGTAACTTCTTAGCGGCCTCAGGTAAAGGCCCGGTATCATTTTATAGACTGTGCTGCGGCGGGCAACGACGTTTGGTACTCTCCGGGCTCAGGAATAAGGAAGAGGCCCGAGTATGGAAGGGGATGGGACGCTGTGGAAGAGAACGATGGGGGATCCAAGCTCGTCAAGTTGGAAGACTTCGAGGGCGAGCTCGAAGAGCCGTGGCATGAGGCGCAGGGCCTCAAGGTCCGCGACAAGTTCGGCGAAGAGGTCGGAACCGTGGAGAACCTCTACGTCTACGAGAGTGCGCAGGCGGTGCACCTGATCAAGGTAGATCTAGAAGGGCGACACGTGTTGATTCCCGTGGACGCTCTTACCACCGCGACCGAGGACGGGGTGGATGTGGAACAAGATAAAGGCACCATGAAGGAATCACCGGAGTTCGACTCGGATGAGGTGCCAGACGCCGAGACCAGCCGCGCCGCCTACGCGCACTATGGATATCCGGATCAGCTAACCTGGGGAGCAGAGTAGCCGGGAGGACTACTCAGGAATCCTGGCCGCGACAGGCCGATGGAAGGTAGAAACCTCCGAGCGGGGGGCGCGGTATCTCTGGTCGCCCTAACTTTCCTTCTGGCAGGCTGGGCAGACGCCCTCGATGACGAGGGAGGCGTTCGTGACCTCGTAGGGAGTGTTCTCCCGGATACGCGCCGCGAAGTCCTCGAACTCGACGCCTGATATCTCCGCGACCTCACCGCACTTCGTACACCGAATGTCGTAGTGGGGGGCCGTGTTCAGATCGTAGCGGAGCGGTGTTTCCGACCAGCGTTTCGCCTCGATCAGGCCAATCTCCTCTAAAACCGAGAGCGCCTGGTAAACCGTGCCCAGTGCAACTCTCGGGTTCCTCTTCTTAACGAGTAGGTAGACTTCTTCGGCCGAGGGATGCCCCTTGAAGTCCTTGAGCGCGTCGAGCACGGCCCGGCGCTGGGAGGTAAGAGTATACCCCGAACGCCGGAATGTCTCGCGGACGTCACGTTCAGGCGTGCTTACCATGCTTCTTCTCTCATACTAATAACCATTCTTGAAAAAGTTTATCACAACCCATCGCGAGGCCACGGTGTAACATAACCGCGAAATGAGCCTGCTCGTGAACGCCCTTTTGAACTTCGCACGTCCTCTGCGCAACGCTCGTCGTGCTCTCCACCGCTCCCCGGACTTTGTATGGATCCCCGTCACCGGCGCGCTTCCCGAGCTCGAGCCGTCACGCCGGGGCCTCTTGCGCCGCCGCCTCGATCCGCGAACTCTCTCGCCCAGCCTCGAAGGTATCCGGGAGCGCCTCGACCGCGTTCTCACCGACGGTCGTGTGCGCGGTGTGATCCTGCGCGTCGAAAACCTCGCCGCTGGTTGGGCCGCACTCGAAGAGCTGCGTACCGAGATCGACCGGTTCCGCACCAGAGGCAAACAGGTTGTAGCGTACCTCCCAGACGGGGGGGACACCCGCTCCTACTATCTCGCTTCGGCGGCCGACGAGGTCTTTGCCTCCCCGCTCTCGACGCTGAACCTCGTTGGCCTGCGCGTCCGCGTCAACTTCCTCAAGGATGCTCTAGGCCATCTGGGGCTAGAGACAGAAGTTATCGCGGTCTCGCCCTACAAGAGCGCCGCCGATCCTATATCCCGCACCGACTTCTCGAAAGAATCGCGCGAACAGGTCGAGAGACTCCTCGACTGGAGGTTCGACGAGCTCGTCGCCGCGATCTCCGCCGGACGCGACGTACCGCCTGAACGGGTCCGAAACTTTATAGACAACGCGCCCTACTCTGCGGAGGACGCTGTAGAAAAGAAGCTGCTAGACGGCGCGCTCTACGAGGACGAGCTGGCCGGCAGGTTCTCAAATGACGACAAGCCTGCGAGGCTCGTGGAGTGGGGGGTGGCGAGAAAGGTGTTGCGCGTCCCTTACCGGAGGAGAGCGCGCAAAGTGGTGGGGCTCGTGGGCGTCGAGGGTACGGTGGTGCGGGGGAGGAGCCGCAAGCTCCCGGTACCGTTGCCGCTCCTGGGACGCGAGCAGGCCGGGAGCGACTCGGTCGTCGCGGCTCTGCGCGTCGCCGAGAAGAGCCGGCGAGTGGCCGCGGTGCTGCTCTACGTAGACTCCCCTGGCGGCGACGCCCTTGCCTCCGACCTCATCTGGCGCGAGGTAGAGCGCATCCGCGCCAAAAAGCCGGTCGTCGTCCTCATGGGGAACGCCGCAGCCTCGGGCGGCTACTATGTCTCGGTACCGGCGAGCCGCATAGTCGCCCGCAAGAATACCATCACCGGGTCTATAGGTGTGATCCTCACTCGTCCCGTAGCCTTGGGCCTCCTCGGTAAGCTGAAGGTCAACCCGGTCGTGGTCGAGCGCGGCGCCCGCTCCAACCTCCTCGACCCGCGCCGTCGGCCCACGCCTGACGAGCTCGCCGTTCTAAATGAGCAGCTCCACGTCTTCTACGACGGGTTCAAGGAGCGCGTCGCTTCGGGCCGAGAGGTGCAACCGGAGGCCCTTCAAGAGTTGGCTGGAGGCCGGGTCTGGACCGGCACCGAGGCCCTCGAAAAAGGCCTCGTGGACGAAAATGGTGGCTTCCGTACCGCTCTCGAAAGGGCGCGGGAACTCGCGGGGATCACCGAAGATACGGTCGGCGTGCTCGTGAAGATTTCGTCGCCCAGGGGCAGTCGCCCGGCGCCCGGTGAGCCCATCCGGGAGGCTGTGGACACCGTGCACGGCGCCGTCTCGGAGCTTTTGGCGGCCCGGGTCTGGGCGGTGGCGCCGTATGAGATCTGGGACGACTGGTAGTATCTGGTTCTGTTGCGACACGCACGGAGGTAAGAGTAGCGATGCGCGATCCTGGACTGGCAGCGGTTCTCACCTTGCTCATCCCCGGAGTCGGACAGTTCTACAATGGCCGCGGCCTGCCCGGCCTCCTGTGGCCCATCGTCATGCCTGGCCTCTTGATCGGCACGGGCGGCCTGCTCGGCTGGGTCTGTCACATCATCTCGGCCTGCATAGCCTACACATACGCTCGCGACCACCGCGTACGTATCTGAGGCCTACGTGAAAAAAGGCGTAGACAAACGGGCGATGGTGGTTCTATCCGCCGGGCACCTCTTCACCGACGTGAACCAGGGGGCCGTGGCCGCCCTCATACCATTCCTCGTCGCCGAGCGAGGACTCTCCCTGGCGGCGGCAGGCACGCTGGTGCTCGCGGCCACTTTGAGCTCTTCTATAGTGCAGCCGCTTTTCGGTTTCTTCTCGGACCGGACACCCCTGCCGGCGCTGATGCCGCTCGGCGTTATGCTCGGAGGAGTGGGGATGGCGCTCGTCGGTGTCGCCCCTAACTACCCCCTGATCCTCATCTGCACCGTTCTCTCGGGCCTCGGAGTGGCCGCGTTCCATCCCGAGAGCGCCCGATTCGCCAACTACGTCTCGGGCGCGAGGCGCGCCCGCGGCATGAGCCTCTTCTCCGTCGGCGGCAACGCCGGCTTCGCACTCGGGCCTGTGATCTCCACCCCGCTCATCCTCTTGTTCGGCCTTCCGGGTACCCTGTTCCTCGCTCTACCCGCCCTACTCATGGGTCTCGTGCTTTTCTGCGAGCTACCCCACCTCCTCTCGTTCCGACCCGAGGCGACGGAGGTTGCCGGAGAGGAGGCGGCCGAGGAACCGGAGCGCTGGGGACCGTTCGTGCGCATGGTCGGGGCCGTCGCCGTGCGCTCGTTCGTGTATTTTGGGCTGGTTACGTTCGTGGCCGAGTACTACATCCGGGTGTTCGAGACCTCGGCGGCCCTCGCCAACACCGCCCTCAGCGTGATGCTCTTCGCCGGAGGAGTGGGGACCCTCCTCTTGGGTCCTCTTGCCGACCGTGTGGGGCGTCGAGCCGTGCTCGCGGGCACTATGCTCTTGCTCTCGCCCTTGATCTACGCTTTCGCCTTCTCGGGGCCCTTGTCGGGGATGATCTTGCTCGCCTTCGTTGGCGCTGCCACGATAGGTACCTTCGGGGTCACGGTGGTGATGGGCCAGGAATACCTGCCCGGTAGGATCGGGACCGCCGCCGGCGTTACGCTGGGCTTCTCTATTGGGCTCGGGGGCGTAGGAGCGCCCTTGTTCGGCGCCATAGCCGACAATTACGGCCTCCCCACAATGGTGCTTACGCTCGGGGCCCTGCCTATCGTCGGCCTCGCTCTGGCCCTGAGCCTGCCTCGCAGACCCGGGTTTTCCTCACGCTCCGGTGCTTAGAAGAGGCTTGCTTCTGTGATTGAAGTATCGGCGGCCGTTTTAGTCTTAGATACCATAAATGGTGTGAAGTGCTCCTGTAGTAGAAAGGTTCGGGACACTCCTTGAGGATTTTCTACTCCTTTGGCCGTCTGGTCTACCGTTATCGCTGGCTCGTCGTGCTCGTCTGGGGTGCGCTGTTGGTGACGGGCACTTTTTTCGCGCCGAACCTCTCCGACCGGCTCAAGGGTGGTGGCTTCGAGGGCGCGGACTCCGAGGCCGAGAGGGTACAGGATATAATGTCCGAGGAGTTCGGCGTCTCGCCCTCGACCATCACGGTCGTCTTTGATGGAGAGGAGCTCTCCGCCAGGAGCGCGGAGTTCCAGGAGGCTCAAGATGCGGTGCTCGACGGGATCCGCGAGTTCGACGAGGTCGGTAACGTGGTCTCCTACTCGGAGACGAACGATCCTCAGTTTATCTCGGAGAGCGGGAAGAGGAGCTACGCGCTCGTCAGCTTCGAGGTCCCTATAGACCAGGCGCAGGGTCTCGCGAACGCGGTGCGGGAGTCGGTGCGTAGCGAGGAGCTCGCGACCTACGTCACTGGCGCTCCCGCCGTGTACCTCGACATAACGGAGGCGAGCAACGATGACGTTCGCCGAGCCGAGGAGTATGCGTTTCCGCTGGCGCTCGTGATCCTGATCCTCGCCTTCGGGAGCCTCGTGGCCGCGGGCGTTCCGGTCTTGATCGGGGGAGCAAGCGTCGTCGTCACCCTAGCCACCCTGTATTTCCTCGCCGGCGTCTACGACATGTCCGTCTTCGTCTTCACCATCTCTACCATGCTCGGCCTCGGCCTCGGAATAGACTACGCCCTCTTCGCCGTGAGTCGCTTCCGCGAGGAGCTGGAGCACTACCCGGTGTCCGAGGCGGTCCCCCGCACACTCGAGACGGCGGGGAGAAGCATCTTCTTCAGCGGCACCGCCGTCCTGATCGGTCTCGCGGGCCTCCTTTTCTTCCCGTACATGTTTATGCGCTCTATCGGGGTGGCCGGTACCCTCGTGGTATTCTTCTCCGTCACTGCCGCCCTGACGTTACTGCCGGCGGTTCTCGCAACCCTGGGGCACAAGATCAACGCACTCTCCGTTCGTCACCGCCGCAGGAGCGACGAGCTCGCCGGTGCTGGCCTCTGGGCGCGGAGCGCGGAGCTCGTGATGCGGCACCCGCTGGTGGTGCTCTTCGTCGTCGGCGCCACGCTCTTCGCACTCCTGTACCCGGCAACGCACATGGAGGTCGGGGTCCCCGAGGCGAGCGTGCTGCCGGAGAGGTACGAGTCGCGCGCCGGTGACGACATCCTGAAGGAGGACTTCGACTACGCCAGCCTGACCCCAATAGAGGTATTGGCCACCCTCCCGGACGACCCCGCGAGCACCCAGGGACTGCACGCAATCCGCGATCTCGGTGAGAGTGTCGAGGAAACAGAGGGCGTCGAGCGCGTCGAGAGCCTCTACACGATCGGGACCGAAGCCGCCCGCAGGTACGCCGAGAGCCTGAATGAGGCTCGCGAAGAGGCCGGACCTCTCGCCGCGCAACTACCCGAGCTACCGGAAGGCGTCTCCGGCGACGGCGACGTGACCCCCGCAGGTGTTGCGAACGTGCTCGCGCTCCCGGAGGTTCGGGACTCCGAGGAGGTAGAGAACGCCCTGGAGAACTACACGGCAGGGGACCGGGCGCTCCTGCGGACGGTGACCGAGAGCAGCCCGTACACTGAGGAAGCGCGGGACACGGTGGGGGAGGTGCGGGCCATCGAGCCGCCCGACGGCGTGAGCTTCCTTGTCGGCGGGCTCCCTGCCGGGCAGAGGGACTTCATCTCCAGCCTGTACGGGAACGCCCCTCTGGCGGTCGCCTTTGTGCTCGGCGTAACCTATCTGGTCCTCTTTCTCACCTTCCGCTCCTTCTTTATCTCCTTGAAAGCAGTGATCGTCAACGTCCTCAGCCTGACCGCGAGCTTCGGGGCGATGGTCTGGGTGTTCCAAGATGGTAACCTCTCCGGTCTCCTCAGCTTCACGCCTTTGGGCTTTGTGGACGCGACGGTGCCGATACTGATGTTCTGTACGATCTTCGGAGTTTCGATGGACTATGAGGTCTTCTTGCTCTCGCGTATCCGCGAGGCTTACGAGCACGGCGAGTCGAACACCGCGAGCGTCGCCAAAGGCCTAGGGGCGACCGCCAGCATCATCACCTCCGCTGCCGCCATAATAGTCATTGTCACCGGCGCGTTCGCCTTTACCGGCATTACCACAACCAAAGCCATCGGCCTGGGCCTCGCCGTCGCCGTCTTCGTGGATGCAACCATTATTCGCGTTCTCCTCGTACCAGCTACGATGCGCATAATGGGCGACTGGAATTGGTGGCCCGGTGGCCGCAAGAAGAGCTCATTCCAGGAGCAAGGACCGGCCGAGCCTATGCCTGAAACGCATCCTTCACAGAAGGGTCCAGGTACCGAAGTCGAGCAGCGCTGCGTAGACGAACGGGGCGTCGACCGGCGCCTCGAAGGCCGGGACGAGTGGCGGGGGCCCCATGGGGCCAGGGATCGCCAAATGGACCATACTCGGCAAGAAGGGCGTCACGTGACCCATCCCGAGCGCCAGAGTGGGCGCCGCCCCCGTCCCGGCAGAGCTCATCTGGACAGCTTCCGGCGCCTCGACCGGGAGTTGCGCCGTACCGTGGAGTCGGCCGACGGCGAACAGGATGCGCCGGAGAATAACGGAAGAGCCTACCGTTACGGGCGTGCTTCCCAAGAGTAGAGGAGACGCGAACCAGGAGATTTCGGCGGACGGAGGGCCCGATCATCGGGTGACCGGAGCTTCCGGCGCGGGCGCTGTCCGGCGATCTCCGCGAGACGAAGAAGACTCCGAATGCGATCAGGGAAGTGACGATGCGCAAGACGTCGTCCCACTCCGTTAGTGGCAGGAGACCGTCGATGGCACCGCCCGTAAAGAGGCCGAGTATGAAAAGCTCCAGGTAGGCCACCCCGAGCACGAGAGCGTAGGCGCTCGCCGCGGTGGGATTTCAGTAGACGTCGAGCCCGCGACCCCGACCAACGCGT
>DATDKT010000126.1:0-3950 GCA_036519775.1 Rubrobacteraceae bacterium | reverse complement strand
TGAGGTCTCTACCGCTCTGCAGTATGGTTATTAAGTAAGCTTCGAGTTCTGTGACGCAGAGATCATCGACCGGAACCCTCCGTTGCCCGGTGAGCCCCAAATCATAAAATCATACTTTTGGTCAGCCAGAATCATACTTTTGGAGGATGCGCTGCCAACCCCAATATTAGAGCATCCTTGTACTCCCACTAGGGAGATGGTAGGGCCTAGGGCCATCACCGAAGAGATCGGAAGCGCCGAGAGCTTGTATCTCCTACGACTGTATAGGACCATCGGCCTGGTAGATCTGCAAAGCCAGAAGCCCCTTGCCCTGCTCGTGGCGCTCGTCTTGAGCCTCTTCGTCTTCGTCCTCGCTACCGGCGAGGCTCGTGCGGAAGAAGTCCCCTCCCCAACGGCACAGCAGCCTGCGGTGGTGGGAGCGGTGGACGGCGTGGTGGTGCTCAACGGCAAAGCGACCTACCCGACCCGCGGCTATCCCGCACCTGGTTACTACTGGGCGCCTGTCGAGACGACGTCAGTTGGGACCGCGAAGAGCGGAACGCCCCCGGCGGCGCAGCCAGTTACGCCCCCGGTGCCCCCGGTAGTATCGCCCCCTGTAAGCTCAGCGCGACCGGCATCCGAAACCGAACCGGCGCCGCGGGGGTACCCGGGGATGATTCCTGACGGGGAAGAAGTCGTCGAGTCCGAACCCGAACCGATACCGACCTCCCCCAAACCACATAACCCCGAGCTCGTACCTACACCCACCGACTGGCACGATCCCGGCGCGCTAACGGTAGACGAGCCCGAGCCTACCTCGGACGGTGCTCTCCCCACGCCTGGTCCGGTGCCCGATCTCAGTCCATTCGAACCAGAGGGCTCAAGGGAGGGCTCCAAGCCCCTGGGCGCCGCGTTCGAGCCGACGCCCGTGCCCTTCGCCCTCGGGGAAGGCGAGCCGACCGGCTCGGCGAGTCCTTCTTCCGGCTCACACCAGGCACCCAGCTTCGGTGCCCAGCCGACCTCCCCTAGAGCGCCGATCGGGCCGGTCGGGAAACCGGCTCCCCTCTCGGCAGATCACGCGGTATACCCCGCGGCACACCGGATGCCTTCTAGGGCGCCGGAACAGGCAACCTCGTATCCGGCAGCGCAGAAGATGGTACAGCAGGCGGTGCAACCGATCGCGCGGCAAGCCGTTCCGGGCTCCTCGGCGCTCGCCGCGGCGGTGAGTAGCGGGGCGGTGCAGGAGGCCCTTACGCGGACCCTTACGACTGTCGCAGGTGCCGCGAGTGCTGCGGCTAACGCCTTCGGAACCCTCGCGGATTGGACCACCGGCTACTACTACCCTTCCGACGAGGCCACACAGAGCCCTTCGGGGGGCGGCGACGCGCCCGAGCCGCTGAAGCCTCTGTTCCCCCCAATGCCGCCCTCAGGGGATAGCCCCTTCTTCTCCTTGTCGGGTGTGGGCCAGGCGGGTCCTGGTGGCGGCTTGGTCCTGCTCCTGATCGGCGTTTTGGCCTCGGGCCTGATCCTGCTCAGGCGGGACGGCCCCCTCTCTTGGGCTTCTTGCGAGATGCCGAAGCCAAGTTCGGCCCTGCTTCTGCCCCTGGAACGCCCCGGCTAGTCTTCTCTCTGGGGTAATTCCTCCCAACTTCTTCTCTTCTTCTTCTTGCGCAGGGATGTGTATCCTGTGCGCAAACCGAAGAGCCCCGTGCGCTCGCACGGTGGGGAGCCTCCGCCTACTACCCCCGAGAGCGGGGAAGGCAGCGTAGGCCAGGGGGACGGAGCCCAATAAGAGACACAACATAGTTTTTCGGGCGAGAATCCGACGGGCCTAGAGCTGGCCGGGACGGGCCGAGCCCGGAGGCTAAAAACCGAGGAAAGAAAGAGAGACGAGTAAATGAGGAAGATGATGTTGCTGGCGGTGATGGTGGCGATGGCGGCGATGATGCTGGCCGCAGCCCCCGCCATGGCGGACGACCGAGACGGGGACGGCCACGACGACGACTTCTGCGACAAGAACGACGAGTTCTGCGAGGACTTCGGGAAGGACTTCTGCTTCTTCTTTGACTGTGGCTTCGACGAGTTCTTCGACGAGTTCTGCGAGGACTTCGACGGAGACCTTATCTGTGACTTCGACGACTTCGACAACGACTTCGTCGACTTCGCCGACGGGATAACTCAGGAGATCGAGCAAGAGGCTGAGAGCGGGGACGTAGACCAGTCCTTTGATGTCTCCCAGACGGGCGATAACTCCAACCAGTGCGTGGGCGTGCAAGGGGTGGCCAACACCGGCAACGCCCAGAACACGATAAATGTGTTCAACCTCGGAGGGGAGGACGCCGAGTTTGAGTTCGATGAGGTGGGTAGCACGATCGACGTGAGCCCCGTAAACACAACGACGTGCGACCAAGAGGTCAACCAGGCCGCTGTGGCGCATGGGGGGTGGTGGTAAGGAAGGTAGGGTAAGGATCAAATAACGAACCGCCAGCCAGGCGAGGACAACATACGGGAGGGCCGGGGCTTCTACGCCTCGGCCCTTTCGCCTCGGCCCTTTCATTCCCACGAACCCTCCTAGGTCCGCGAACAGCGAAAAGAGGCAGCTCTTTCTCTCACTCCACGCGTATTAGTGTGTACACACATTTGAACAACAGACTTACAACACCGCGCGTGTTTATGCGCGTTGTGGATAAACCTGAAACAAGCTCCTCCGGCTCCTCTACGCCCCGGTCCGGCAGTGAATATCTATCCAAGCGCGTTACAAGGTGTTAGAGCTTCTACGCCTAATACTCACCGATAAGACCGAAAACCCTAGCGATCCCGCATACCTATACGACCGGCTGCAAGTGGGTTTCCGAGAATAACCCTTCTAGAAACTGTTTGGAAAATCTCAGGCGCTAGCTAACCGTCTGACCATGATCCGAGTCATCGCCGCGTAGATAAACGCCTCGCTGGTGGTGCACAACCGCTCGTAATCCTTGCTCATCCTCCTGTTCTGACTCAGCCATGAGAAGGTCCTCTCCACTACCCAACGCCGCGGTAAGAGTTCGAAGCCTCGACGTCGTGGAAGCAGCTTCTGCCAGTCGATCTCGCGACCCTCTTTCGCCCACTCCTGTGCCCAGATCCTTGCTATCTTCTCCGGTGTTGGCTTCGGCGTGCGATGCACGACCTCGACACTCAACCCAAGAATTTGCTCTACCCACTCTTTGCCCCTGCCCTGGTAACCCGCGTCCACCCACAGATGAGAGAGGCACGGAAGGCGCTCGCGGGCGGTCTTCAGCAGCAACTTGATCCCGTCTTGGTCAGGAATCTTGGCGCTGTGAACCTTGACATTGAGCACCAAGCCTTCCGTATCTACGAGCAGCTGTCTCTTGCGGCCGCGGACCTTCTTGCCGCCATCGTAGCCCCTCTGTTCGCCACCGGCTCCACTCGTCTTAGCCGACTGGGAATCAACGATACCCGCGCTGGGCTGCGGGTTTCTCCCCAGCCTTACTCGCAAGCGCTCTCGTAGTGCCCGGTTGAGCCGCTCTAAGGTCCCGTCGATGCGCCACCTCCTAAACCAGTAATAGACAGTCTCCCAAGGCGGAAACTCGTGAGGCAAAAGTCGCCAGGGACAACCGCTTCTTAAGATATAGAAGATGGCGTCGAGGATTACGCGCGAGCTGTGAATCCTCGGTCGTCCTCGCTTGTTGGGAGCCGGTACGTGGGAGCTGAGACACTCCCATTCAGCATCGGCCAGATCGGTAACATAGCTCCTTTTCATGCACGAGAGCGTACGTCATCGACTCGTCTCACTCGCTTTTTCAAAACAGTTTCTCTCGGCAGCTCGGTGAATAGAGGCAACGGCATCCCCTAGCAGGCACAAATTATATACATGACATTGTAAAAGATAGTCCATTTGGATCATGCACCCACCACCTACTTCTGCCATGGTTAAGGAGTACGTACCCAGCGGGGGTTGCGCGAAAGGGAGG
>DATDKT010000125.1:0-13988 GCA_036519775.1 Rubrobacteraceae bacterium | reverse complement strand
CCCTCGGAGTCCCAGACTTTGTACCCCTCGCCGCGCACCAGCTCTATGGGCCGCTCGTAGTAGAGCGGCATCCACTGGGGAAGAACCGCCTCGTGCCTCGTCCTGAGCTCATCGTGGTTCATACCTTCGCCCCCAGTGCGGACGCGCTAAAGCTGCGCTCGATGAACCTGCCCGACCCATGTTTGCCCACTACCTCACCGTCCCTGTAAACTAGATTTCCCCGCACGTACACCGACGCGGGGCCGCCGTTGAACGTCATACCCTCGTACGGCGTGTAGTCCACGTTGCCGTGCCGGTTCTCCGCCCTCGCCGTCGTGGTCATCGCCGGGTCCCACAGCACAACGTCCGCGTCCGCGCCCGGAACCAGGGCGCCCTTTCGCGGGTACGCCCCGTAGATGCGCGCCTGGTTCGTCGAGAGGACCGAGACGAATTGGTTCTCCGAGAGCCTGCCCTCCTGCACCCCGAGCGTCCACAGCGCCATCGCCCGCTCCTCAGCGCCGGGGAGACCGTTGGGGATGAGGGTGAAGTCGTTTATACCGAGCTCCTTCTGCTCCCTGTAGTTGAATGAGCAGTGGTCGGAGCCGAAGATCTGGAGATCCCCCACCCTAAGCCCGTTCCACAACGACGCGCGGTTCGACTCGTCGCGCAACGGCGGGGAGCAGACGTACTTGGCGCCCTCGAAGCCTTCACGGGCGAGATCGCTGTAGGAGAAGGCGAAGTATTGCGGACAGGTCTCGGCGTAGACGATGCTTCCCCTCTCGTGGGCGCGGTGGATCTCCTCAAGTGCCGCGGCGCATGAGACGTGAACTACCAGGATCGGCACCCCGGCCACCTCCGCGAGCCGGATAGCCCGGTTCGTCGCCTCGGCCTCGACCTTCTCGGGGCGGGTGAGGGCATGGAAGCGGGGAGCGGTGTCGCCGCGGGCCAACGCCTGCTCCTGGAGCTTGGAGATCACGTCCCCGTTCTCCGCGTGTACCAGCACTAGGACCCCAGCCTCTTTGGAGAGCTGGAGAACTTCGAAGAGGTCTTCGTCGGCAGTGTACAGGGGCGTGCCCTTGTAGGCCATGAAGATCTTCACCGACGCCACACCCCTCTCGGCGAGGTCCGGTAGCTCCCTCTTTACGTCGTCGCGCAGGTCCGTGATCGCTACGTGAAAACCGTAGTCTGTTAGCGCCTTGTTACGGGCCTTCTCCGTCCACGTCTCGATGGCTCCGGCGAGCGTCCCGCCCTCCTCCTGGAGCGCGAAGTCAACGATCATGGTCGTCCCGCCCGCGACGGCGGCCGCCGTACCCGTGGCCCAGTCGTCCGCCGTCATCGTGCCGCCGAACGGCATGTCCATGTGGGTGTGCGCGTCTATGAAGCCCGGCATGACGAGCTTGCCGCTTGCGTCCACGACAGTCTCCACCCCTTCTTCGGAGATGTCCGCGCCGATGGCGACGATCTTCTCGTCCTCGACCAGCACGTCCGCCTCGAAGCTGCCGTCGGCGGTTACGAGCGTCCCACCGGTGAAGAGTAATACACCCATCCGCCAAGTCCTCCCTTCTCCTACCGAAACCGCCCGCCAGCAAGGTGGCTATCGTACGGCATTGGTCCCACCGTACGGGCGCCGCTGCCCGCCGCGTAATTGCCGCAGTGTGTACAACTCTCGTTCCCCGGTCAACCGGTAACCACGCCAGAGTCGCCGCACCTCTCGTCAGCTCCCCCTATAGGTGCTGTAGGACCAGGGCGAAGCGAGTAGGGGCACGTGATAGTGGGCCTCCTTGTCCGAGACCCCAAACCGCACCGGCACGCGGCCCAGAAAGGGCGGGTCGTTCCCTTCCCCAAAGTACTCACCGGCATGGAACACGAGCTCGTAGATCCCGCGCTCAAATCCCTCTCCTTCGAGTAGCGGCTCATCCGTCCGTCCATCGTCGTCGGTACGCGTGGTTTCGAGGAGCTCGCGGTCACCGGTTGCGAGGTCTACCCGGTACAGTTCGATCTTTATGCCGGCGGCGGGGAGGCCGCGGGCAATGTCCAGGATGTGGGTCGTCAGGTAGCCGGCCAAGAGGTTGGTCTCCCTAGCGCTCCCCTTCCGAGCGGATCTCGACTTCCGATTCTTCGTCTTCGGCGGTTATCATCTCCTGGGCGGCCTCCACCTGCTCCCGTCCGCCGAGCATAAAGCTACCGACGACGACGAGGAGCAAGAAAGGCAAGAGCCCGAGTCCTATCCCCAGGCCCTGGGGTTGTTCGGCCGAGAGACCTAGGAACAAGCCCACGGCGGCGCCGCCGATCCCGCCGACCCACACTAGGACGTTGCCCACCTTCTGGAATCTGGAGGCCGAGACCTCCTCGGGGTTCATTATCTCGGTCCAGAGAAGTCCCCACCGCTTCACCCGCGGGTAGAGGGCTAGCAAGAGGATCGAACCTAGCACGATCCCCATTATGGCGTTGTTCGGCACGATGAGGATCAGGGCCGCCGCGAACGGGACGAGCCCCAATAGGTCGACGAACCAGGAAATTATGACGGCGCAGACCACCGAGGCCAGAAGGACTACCGCGACGTACACCCCAAACTTCTTGCCAGAGTTCACGTTGGTCTCGATGTTCTCCCCGCGACGGAAGTACGCGCCCCACATCTTATACGGTAACAGGGCCAGGAAGAAGTTCCCCACGAACCCGCCTATGCTCCCCGGGCTCAGGGTGCCGAAGAAGTCGCCGATAAGGTTCCCTATCGCCGATCCCCAGGCCCCCGCCGGTCCGAACAGGAGCCCGAAGACGACCGGGAACGCGTTGGCCGGCCGGATCTCGATGAAGCCTGGAACTAGGGGGATGCCCTTGAGCGGGATGAGGACCGCCGCGTAGATCGCCGCGCTCAGAGCTACCAGCACCACCATCTGGGTGTGCCGCCACATCGTGAGAACCTCTTTCATTGTTTCTCCTCCCTTTGGTCGGAAGCTGTCAGCCTGTCAGCGCATTCTGCCGGTGGCCGACCGCCGAGCATCTACGCTGCGGCCTTTAGCGCGAGTACGGTTTTGGCGTTCCCGTCGAATATAGTGCCTCCTCTATCTATTCACCGGTTGAATCCCTCTAAACCTCCGTAGCCTGCTATCCGCAGCGCTATAGACCCAGCCAGGAGCGCCACGAACACCGCCAGCACCAGGAAGTCCCGGCGATCCATGCCGATCCGAAGAAAGAACGTGCGCTGAGGAGCGGCGCCGAAGCCTTTAGACTCCAGCGCCATGCTAAAGACGTTCGTCGAGCGGATGGTCGAAACGAAGACGGGTATCAGGAGGGGCACGTACTTGCGGATACGCCGGAGGATGTTTCCGGATTCAAGGTCGAGACCGCGGGATCTCTGAGCCTGACCGATAGTATAGCCGGTGGCCATTATGGTCGGGACCAGCCTGAAGGCCGTCGAGACCGCGAAAGCGAACCGGTACGGAATCCCGAGCCGGACCAGACCGAACGCCACCTCCTCGTTGCGGGTAGTAGAGAGGAAGATCATACCCGCAATAACCGTTATGTCTATGCGCAGCGCGATCGCGACCCCGTAGAGCACAGCCTCGCGCTCCACGAATAGGAAGAGCGGCGTCTGTCCGCTGCCGAAGATGGACCACAAAACAATGGTCAAGACGGCGGTCGCGACCAGGATGAACCAGATGCGCCGTAAGTTTGTAAGAGCCTTCGCCAGGTACCCGAAGAAGAGTACCAGCGCCAGCACAGCTACCTCGTAGAGCGGGTCCAGGAACACGAACGGCAGCGCGAACATGCCCAGCAGGAGGAACATCTTGGTCCGTGGGTCCAGGCGGTGGACCCACGTGTCCCGGTCGAGGTACAAGGACGGGTCCATCTAGCTCTCCCCGGTCACTTCGGACATCTCCTCCACCGATAGGACCGGGAACCCCAACGCGTTCCCCAAAGAGACTATGTGCGGGGGCCGGAGAGAGGCATCCCGCAGAGCGTCTTCCTGGGAGAAGACCTCCCGGGTACTTCCCGAGAGGATCACCTCACCGTCCCGAAGTACCGCCGCCCGGTGAGCATACTCGGCCGCGACCCACATGGTATGGGTCACGACGATGATCGTCGAGCCTTCCTCGTTAAGGCGTTTGATGAGGTCCATCATGCTCTGCTGCTCAGCATGATCCAGGCCCGTAGTCGGCTCGTCTAAGATCAAGACCTCGGGGCGGACAGCCAAGACCGAGGCGACCGCAACCCGCTGGCGCTCGCCCTTCGTGAGCCCGAACGGGTCTTCGTGGCCGCGTCCCTCCAGCCCCACGGCCGCGAGGGCCTCCTCGACCCGCTCCTCGACTTCGTCATTCTCCATCTCTCGGATCTTCGGCCCGAAGGCTACCTCGTCAAAGACCGTATCTGAGAAGATCTGGTGGTCCGGGTTCTGGAATACGTATCCTACCCTCCCTCCGAGCCGGAGCATACCCTGCTTTGCGGTCTCTACCCCTCCTACCCGTACCGTACCCCCGGTGGGCTCCAGCAGCCCGTTGAAGTGCTTGACAAGCGTGGTCTTCCCCGACCCATTCTGTCCCAACACGGCCAAAAACTCGCCCTGTCGCACGCTCAGGTTTACGCCCTCCAGGGCCGCCGCGCCGCCGTTCTGGTAGCGGTACGTGAGGTTCTCGACCTCGATTAGCGGCTCTCCATAACCCTCCTCCCGCGCCTCGTCCCCGGCGATCAACTCCTCGTGGCGCTCCGGGTTCACCCGCCAGCCGCGCCGCCGGAATTCCTCTGCTCCCTCCTCGGGTGTTAGAGGCAGGTGTTCTCGCTCCACTCCGCACTCCCGGAAAAAGCGGGCCACCTGGAGCGGCATGACGCCAGACTCTGTAAGGAGGTCTACGTCGCGCAGTACCTCCCGCGCGGGCCGGTCGGCAATTACCTTTCCCTCTCGCAGGACGACGATGCGATCGGCGTCCAAGGTCTCCTCGGTCTCGTGTTCTACTACTATCAGGGTCACGTCGTCCCTGCATTTTAGCTCCGCGGCGACCTCGAAAACCTCGAGCTTCCCTAGAGGGTCCAGGTCCGTCGTCGGCTCGTCCAGGCACAGGATGCGCGGCTCCACGGAGAGCACCGACGCTATCGCCAGACGCTGTTTCTGTCCGCCGGATAGGGTAGCCGGCTGCCGCCCTTCGAACCCTTCTAGGCGCACCCGCTTCAGCACGCTCTCGACGCGCCGGACCATCTCCTCCCGTTCCACCCCAAGGTTCTCCGGGCCGAAGGCTACCTCGAGAGCGACGTTGGTCGAAAAGAGCTGGGCTTCGAAGTCCTGGAAGACGAGCCCCACCTCCCGGGCGAACTCGCCCACTTTGCCCTCGCGGGTCGAGCGGCCCCGGATGCGCACCTCCCCCTCCATCCGGCCCCGGAAAAAGTGTGGGATCAGGCCGTTCAGCGAGACGCATAAAGTGCTCTTCCCCGCCCCCGAAGGCCCCATGACGACCACGAACTCGCCCTCGCCGATCTCGAGGTCCACGCCGCGCAGGGCAGCGTCTCTCCGTCCCCGGTAACGGTAGCCGAGGTTACGGACGCTTACTACGGTCTCGGACATCTAAAACCCCTCAAAGGGTCGCAAACCGTCTCCCCCTGGGCGAGCCCACTCTCGCCCTCGACGTCCACCCGCTCTATCTCGTCAGGCTGGCGATGATGTATGTCAGTCTCCCGAGGTTCGCGGCCCGATAGTAACGTTTCATTCTACAGCAACAACACAACGCCACGCTTTGGCCCCAAACATGAGGGTTCCTCGTCCATTATCCTTGTCGCTGTACGGTGCCCTCGATCAGACCGTACGGCTCGGCGGAGGCGTGGAAGATCTCACCCTCGTTCTTCATCCCGAACCGTCCGAGGTCGTACGGAATGTGATGCCGGTTGGGCAGGGAGAAGTGAATCTTCTGTATCTCCGGGTACTTCTCCAGCACCGCCTCGCCCATGCGGTAGAGGGTGTTCTGCACCGAGGGGCTGTAATGGTCGGTGAAGGTCACGAGGATACGGTCCCGCACGCCCCGCCACGTCTCGCCGAAGTTCACGTCCGTGGTGTTGTATCTCCAGCTGGCGACGACGACGGTCGCCAGGATGCGGTCGTCTGTCTCGGGCAGGGTAGTGTACTGCTCGTGCAGGTAACCCTCCCAACCGGAGTTGGTGGTCTTTAGCACCAGCATGTCGTCCAGACCGGCCTCTACCGCTACCCCGCCCGCGTCACTCTCCACTGTAGCCGTGCGCTTCCCGGCGGCCCGGACGAAGGAGTGCTCGTGCTCTTCGCCGTCCACTACGATACGGTCCCAGAGGTTCTCGACGAAGCGTATGCATACGTGCTCGACCTTCGGGCCAGCCTTGAGGAAGTGCTCGACTAGCTTTATCCCAAAATCCTCGACGTCTCCGGTGAGGTGGTCTTTAGCGAGCGCATAGACTGTGTTTCTCATTGTGTCGGTAGCTAGAAGGCCGGTGTTGTCGCCCTCGACGTAGGCTGCCTCGAAGTCGCCTGTGAGCGCCACGTCCACCCGCACGTCGGTGATCTCGTGCCGGCTTGTGTCACGCTTGACCTTCACCAGCCTGACGTCCGACTTGCCGTAAGTGCTCTGTCCGAGGACGATCTTTGTCCCGGTTGCAGCTTCGGTCATCGCTTACCTCCTTCTTCGACGAGGTCTTCGAGGCGCAGGCGCGCTATCTTCGAGATCTCGGCAAGAGCCACCTCTATCTCCTCTTCTTTGGAATTGCCCCGCCGTTGCTCTGCGGCCTTCAGGATTGACTCTTTAGAGTGCTCTCTGGCGCAGAAGATCAGGGGCATGCCGAACTTCTCCCTGTACGAGCGGTTCATCTCGGTGAACGCCTCGTACTCCTCCGGCGAGAGCCGGTCCAGCCCCGCCGAGGCCTGCTCGCGCTCCGACTCCGGCGTCAGCTCGCCTGCCACCGCCGCCTTCCCTACCAGGTCCGGGTGCGCCCGAATAAGCTCCATCTTGCGCTCGTTCGAGGCCGCGTTTACCGCACTCTCCATCGCCCCGTGCAGCTCGGATAGGCCGTGGAAAGGACGTTCGCACCAGGCCGCCTCGGCGATCCAGGGTGAATGCTCGTACACGCCCCCAAACCTCGCCACGAACTCCTCACGGCTAAAATTGCTCGCCTCTTCTACCGTGATGCCGACCGGACTTCCTCCATCGGAGCGCGGGAGGTCACGTTGGCGATTCATTCAATCGAACCTCTCGGCTTCCGCTTCGGCCTCCACCTTCACCTCTATGGTGCGCACCCCGGCATCGAGGGAGGCTCGTATCGCTTCTACCAGCGCCTCCAGTACCTCCGCGCGGTCACCGGCGAGCACAGTGGTCTCCGGACCAGCCTCGCGCGCCAGCCCCGACCCGCTCGCGGCCTGCTTTGCGGCCTCGACCTGCTCTCGCGGGGCCTCTTCGCCGGTGGGAGACGGGACGAGCTTCAGCTCGACGCTGAGCTCCGCTCGATGATACCCGGGCACTACGATTCCTCTCCTTGCGGTCCGCGGCTCCCGGGTTGCAGGGGCCGGTCGGGCGGCTTCTTGGCCAGACCGACGATCTGGTCGGGTTTGACGGGGACTCGCGAAAGCTTTCGCCCGGTAGCGTCGCGCAAAGCCGCCACGATCGCCGGGGTAGAAGCTATCGTCGGCGGCTCACCGACGCCTTTGAGTCCATAGGGAGCTTCCGGATCGGCGAGCTCCAGAATCTCGGCTCTCACCGGAGGCATGTCGAGGATAGTGGGGATCAAGTAATCCGTGAAGGAGGCGTTGAGGACCTTGCCCTCCCCGATCTGGATCTCCTCCATCAATGCCAGCCCCAACCCCTGCGCTATCCCACCCTCGATCTGGCCCTCTAAAGCCTGCGGGTTCATGGCCTTCCCCACGTCTTGAGCGGAGGCGATCTCCACCACCCGCACGAGCCCGAGCTCAGTATCCACCTCCACTACCGCCCGGTGTGCCGCGAACGCGAACTGCACGTGTGCGTCCCCCTGCCCCTTCTCGTCCAGGGGGATCGTCTCCTTGTGATGGAACTCCACCAGCTCCTCGATCTCCTCACCGCCTATGAGCTCGGTCAGCAGGACGACTATCCCGTGACCCCCGGAGACGACTCTCCCATCCTCGAGGAAGAGGTCGCCGGGGTCTTCTCCGAACTCCTCGCGGACCCTTTCGAAGAGGTGCTCGCGGACGGCCTCGCAGGCCATCTTGACCGCGGCCCCAGTCATGTACGTCTGGCGCGAGGCCGAGGAGGAGCCGGCGGAGCCCACCCGCGTGTCGGCGGGCAGCACGACGACCTTCTCGATCCCCAGCTCCGTGCGTGCGATCTGGGCCTGGACCGTGATGAGGCCCTGCCCCACCTCCGCGGCGGCGGTGTGGACCCGGGCCAGCGGCTCATCGTCCTCGACCGAAAGAGTAACCCTTGCGGTCGAGTAGTCGTCGAAGCCCGCCGAGAAGCCTATATTCTTGAAGCCGAGGGCGTATCCGACGCCGCGCTCTACGCCCTCGCCGTGGGTCACGTTCGAGACGCCGCCCGGAAGCTCGCGCAGGTCGCGCCCCACTACCTCCTTCTCCTCCGGCATGGGCACGGCGCTGACGCGCTCCAGGAGCTCGGCCACCGGCGCCGGGGGTGGCACCTCCTGGCCGAACGGGAACCTCATCCCGGGTTCGATGGCGTTCTCGATCCTGAGCTCCACCGGGTCCATGCCCAAAGCCTGTGCGAGCTCGTCCATCTGCGACTCGTGGGCGAAGCACGCCTGCACCGCTCCAAAGCCGCGCATGGCCCCGCAGGGCGGGTTGTTGGTATAGAGCATGTAGCTGTCTATCTCGGCGTGCGGCACGTCGTAGGGGCCGCACGCGAAGGTCGCAGCGTTCAGACAGACGGCGTTCGAACTGGAGGCGTAGGCGCCGCCGTCGAAGATGAGACGGGCCCTGACGTAGACGAGCCGGCCGTCGCTGGTGGCGCCGTGCTCGTAGCGCATCTTTGCCGGGTGGCGGTGGACGTGCCCGAAGAAGGACTCCTCGCGGTTGTACACCATCTTGACGGGACGGCTCGTGTGCAGCGCCAGCAGGCAGGCGTGGATCTGCATCGAGAGATCCTCCCGGCCCCCGAACGCCCCGCCCACGCCGGAGAGCGTCAGCCGGACCATCCCCGGATCGAGGCCCAAAGACTCGGCGACCTGGTCACGGTCGATGTGCAGCCACTGGGTAGAGATGTACAGGTCCACCCCACCCTCCTCATCCGGGACAGCCAGCCCTGACTCCGGCCCCAGAAAGGCATGGTCCTGCATCCCGATCTCGTACTCCCCGGTCACCACTACGTCGGCGGTCGCCGCGGGATCGCCGTGCTCGATGCGGACGTGCCTGAGCACGTTGCCGGAGAGGTGCAGTTTGGGTGCGCTCTCGGACATGGCTTCCTCGGCGTCGGTTACCGGCTCTAGGACCTCGTACTCCACGGAGATCCTGTCCAGCGCGCGCCGGGCGGTCTCGGGGTGATCGGCGGCGACGATAGCGATGGGCTCTCCCTGGTAGCGGACGCGCTCCCAAGCGAGGACGGGTTGGTCCGGTATCTCCATCCCGTACACTTTGCGTCCCGGAACGTCCTCGTGCGTAAGCACAGCGTACACGCCCGGCATTGCCTCTGCCTCCGAGGTGTCCAAAGACCAGATGTTGGCGTGTGGGTGCGGGCTCCTCAAAGTAGCGCCCCAGAGCATGCCGTTCATCCAAAGGTCCGAGGAGTACTCGAACTCGCCCCTAACCTTGGGGACGCCGTCGGAGCGGATGGTGCTCTCCCCGATCCTGCCGGGCGTCGAGGCCGGTGCCTTCGGACGCTCGCGCGTAACGAGGGTCGGGGTCGTCTGCGTCCTGGTCATGAGGGGTCCTCGTTCGTCCCGGTCCTGATGGTCGCCAGGCGCACGGCGTCCAGGATCTTCTCGTAGCCGGTACAGCGGCAGAGGTTGCCCGCCAGCGCCTCCCGGATCTCCGCATCGGTAGGATCGGGGTTCCTTTCGAGCAGGTCGTGGGTGGATATTATGAGCCCAGGCGTGCAGAAGCCGCACTGCACCGCCCCGGTTTCGACAAAGGCCTCTTGGACCGGATGCAGCGCCTCGCCCTCGGCCAGCCCTTCGACCGTGAGGATCTCACACCCTTCCGCCTGCCCGGCCAGCACGAGGCACGAGCAGACGAGAACGCCGCCGAGGTAGACCGAGCACGACCCGCACTCGCCCTGCTCGCAGGCGTTCTTCGATCCCGGCAACCCGAGCCGCTCGCGCAGCACGTAGAGGAGGCTCTCACCTTCCCAGACGCCTTCCACCTGCCGGTCTTCGCCGTTGACCCTGCAGCTCAGACGCATCAGCTTCCTCCTCGATACTCGTCCCACGCCCAACCGAAAGCGCGGCGCGCCAGCACACCGACCGCGTGGGCTCGGTACGCCGCGCTGCCCCTTATGTCGTCTATCGGGTTCGTCGCCTCACCAACCAACGTGCCGAAGCGCGCGAGCGCCCTCTCGTCGATACTTCCATACGACTCCCAGAGGTCCTCTTCTACCAGAACACCCTCGATAAACTGTTCGGCTTCGATGGCCCGGAAAGGCGTTGGACCGGCCGAGCCGACGCAGATGCCGACCTTCCGACGTTCGGGGTGGAGGGTAAGCCCGAGGCAGCACACCGCGATGACCATAGCGTTACGCGGGCCTACCTTCGAGTACTGCTGCGGTCCCTCCGCTTCGGGGATGTGAAAGGCGGCGATCAACTCGTCCTCCCTGAGTACGTTCTTCTTCGGGCCGGTGATGAAGTCGGCCACGGGGACGCGGCGAGTGCCCCCGGTCGAGGCGACTTCAACCTCAGCGTCCGAGGCGTAGAGTGGCGGGAGCGCGTCGCCCGCCGGGGAGGAGCTGCCCAGGTTGCCTCCGATGGTGCCCCGGTTCCGGATCTGGGGCGACCCGACGGTCCGCGAGGCGATGGCCAGCCCCGGCAACCTGTCCTCCAGCTCCTCGATAGCCCGCGTATAGGTGACACCCGCCCCGACCCGCAGGCGCCTACCCTCCGTCCACCACTCTTTTAGCTCCGGGACCCGCGTCAGGTCCAGCAGATAAGGGGGTCGCTCGCGGTCGAAGTTGAGCTCGACCATAACGTCGGTCCCACCCCATATGGGCTTGGCCCCAAGATAGGCCGCCCTGGCCTCCAGCGCCTCTCGCCAGCTACCCGGCTGGAGAAACTCCACCTGCGCGCCTCCTCCTATATCCCAACACCATTGGACCGTTAGTATAGAAGAGAGGCGAAACATCCGAAAAGTCGTCTAACGTCTCCGCTCTGTGCATCTACCCGCCGTCAAAGAGCGTGCGCCGGTTCTACACGCGTCAGCGGAGCTTGGGGATCACACGCTCCCCGTAAGCCCTTATGAACTCCTCCTGATTGCGCCCGACGTTGTGCACGTATATCTCGTCGAAGCCCAGGTCCACGTAGTGCTGGATGTGCTCCAGATGCTCATCGAGGTCGGCGGACATCAGGACCCGGTTCCTGAAGTTGTCTATGTGGACCAGCTTCGCCATCGCCGCGAAGTCTTCCGGGTTGCGGATGTCGGCCTTGGGGAAAGGCATTCCGCCGTTGGGCCACTCCCGTACGGCCTGCTCCTCGGCATCCTTCTGACTCTCCGCCCAAGAGACGTGTAGCTGCACTATGCGCGGCATCGTGCTCGGGTCCTTATCCTCCTGCCGCGCCCCCTCCTCGAACTTCTCCATGAGCATCTTTATCTTCTCATCCGCCGCTCCGACGGTGATGATCCCATCGCACAACCGACCCGTCCTCTTGCTCATGATGGGCCCCGCGGTCGCAACGTAGATGGGGGGTGGCGTCTCCGGCATCGTGTAGAGCTTCGCACTCTCGAGCTTTACGTGCTCGCCCGCGTACTTCACCACCTTGCCAGTGAAGAGCTTGCGAATAACCTCGATGGACTCCACAAGAATGCGAAGCCGCGTGGGCGCTTCGGGCCAATAGTCACCGACTACGTGCTCGTTCAGCGCCTCGCCGGCCCCAAGCCCGAGCCAGAACCGTCCTGGATACATCGCCTCCAGAGTAGCGGCGGCCTGGGCGATGATCGCCGGGTGGTAGCGAAAGCCCGGCGGGGTTACGCCAGTCCCGAAGCGTAGAGACGTCATGGCGCCCAAAGCGCCGAGCCAGGACCAGACGAAGGCGCTCTGGCCTTGCTCCGGAGTCCAGGGGTGAAAATGATCCGAGGCCATAACGGAGGTGAAGCCCGACTCCTCGGCTTGCTTGCACCATCCCAGAAGGTCCGTCGGGTGAAACTGCTCGAACATCGCCGCGTACCCCACCGTGCCCGTGGTCTCCATAGTCGCTCCTCTCCGGCCGGCCTTGAGAGGCCATTATATTGTCAAGGAAACGGTAGCAGCCGGAGAGGCTTCACGTAATTGCTCAGAAGAAGAGGCTACGACCAGTCACGCCACCGCCCCCGGCTCTCCTCGCGGCCTCAGGTTTCTCCTTTGGTCCGGCCGCCACCCTTCTCCGCGACCGGTTCCCCTTCGCGCTCGAGTACGACGCGGAAGGCCAGCGGTATTGTTCTATCTTGTGCAGCCAGGCTGGAGCCGTTACCCTGGCCACTTTTCACGCGGCCCCGAACACCGCCCGAAACCGCACGCACACGTCTACTAAGCAACAACCTCCAAACTAATGGCCCCTCCAGTGGGCGCGAGCGTGGCGCGGAAGGCCAGGGGGAGAGCGACCATAACTTGCTATTTGGCTCATGCCTCGAACGTTTCTTTGCAGGGTGTTCTAATACAGGTGATCCTCGTGTATGGTCGAGGTACGCATAAGCGTTCTATGGATAGCGCAATAAGGAGGATCTGCCTATGGCTCCCGTGATACCGGGACGGTTTACCGCCCAGATGGATGAACCCTTCGTCGTCTTCCTGATAGAGATGCGCGTAAACCGCCTTCTGGCGTTCGGGAAGTGGATCGCGACCGCGCGAGCTATGGGCCCGATGGTTCGCGAACTGCAGCAAAACCCTCAGAAGGGGCTTCTAGGCGTCGAGCAGTTCTTCTATTGGCCGGGGGCAGCGTTGGTTCAGTACTGGCGCTCCTTCGAGGATCTGGAGCGGTTTGCGAGGAACCCGGACGACCCGCACTTCCCCGCCTGGCGCCGCTTCAACCAGACCATCGGCACTGACGGGAGCGTGGGTATTTGGCACGAGACCTATGCGGTCGAGGCGGGCCACCACGAGGCGATCTACAACAACATGCCGGTCTTCGGCCTGGCCAAGGCGACCGAGCATGTGCCAGTTTAGGAACCCTTACCGGACGGTACAAAATCCAGAGAACACAGAGGTGACAAAAAGCAGCCCAAGGAGCGGGCGCGAGAGGAAGGAATGGTTTATGGGAGAACGCCGTGGAAAGACGAGCGGCGAGGACCGGTCCGAAGGGGCGATGGACAAGACGAAGGGCCGCCTCAAAGAGGCCGCCGGCGCTGTGACCGGCAACGAGGACCTGAAGGCCGAGGGCCGCGCGGATCAGCGCAAGGGCACCGTCAAAGAGAAGAAGGGCAAGCTCAAGGATCTATTCAAGTAGCAGAAGCCTAAGAAACTTAGTTACCCCTCCAGGGGCCGGGTCTTATGCGACCCGGCCTTTCTCTGTTGCGTCGAGCGGGGCGCTCCGATACTTTGGGGATCGGGGCGCTCCTTCCCGATGGGTGCGGTAAGGGGGCGTCGGATAGAGCGGGCTGCTGTGGCGCGTGAGCAGCACGCTCAGGTGCCGGCCGAAATCGGTGCCGCCCACCCGCCTCTTGCAGTGCTCGAGCCTCCCCAGGGCGTAGGCCCAGAAATCCTCCGCCGGGTTGCCGTTCGCGTGCTGGACGAAGCCCCAGAGGGCCCAGTGGAGATCGGTCATCGCTTTGTAGAGCGCCAGACGCGAGTAGAGCGTCGCTGGCGCCGGGCCACCGCGGTAGACCTCAAGCATCATCCGGTCTTGCTCGGGCCCCAGCCCCGCCTCGACCGAGAGGTCGGCGAGATCCCACACCGGGTCGT
>DATDKT010000124.1:0-7321 GCA_036519775.1 Rubrobacteraceae bacterium | reverse complement strand
CGGCGGAGCCTCGGGGTCGAAGACGACCCGGGCGAGGTCAGGGTCGTTTAAGAATACGCAGGCGTTTATGGGAACGATACCGCGGATGCGGTCCGGGTATTTGGCGGCGAAGTACAGCGCGAACATGCCGCCCAGCGAGAGTCCAGTGAAGAAAGTCTGGCTCGTGCGCTGCTGCAACCAGGTGAGACCTGCTTCGATAGAGGAGATCCAATCAGAGGCGGTGCTGCTGGCGTGATCCTCCATGCTGGTCCCGTGCCCTTCGAGCCTCGGTCCCATAACAGTGAAGCCCTCTTCGGATAGAGCCTCACCCAAAGGGCGCACGCTCTGCGTGGTTCCCGTGAAGCCGTGCGAAACCAGGACCCCAACCTCGTTACCCTCGAAGCGGAAAGGCTCCGCCCCTTCCATGACCTGCTGATCCACCTCTAACCCTCCTCACCTTTTTCCCCGAGATGGACATCATAAATCACTCCACAGCGTTCGCCTCGGTAACGAAGATCGATACCGGTGGATAGAGTAGAATCCCGGCCACTATGTTTGGTCTTGGGAGGCGCCTGGTGGGCGGGGACAAGAAGGGAGGGGCTCGGGATCACGCTGGTTCTTGCGCTCGTGATCGTGGTTTCTGGACGAAGATCGCACCCCCGTCTGCGAGCGGGACCGGGGGCTGTTAAACCTCGGAGCGGACGACGTCCTACTGCAGGAGGCTCGCCAGGACGCGGAGGCCAAGGTCGTGACCACCGCCGATAAGAACCGCATCTTGGAGGCCGCCAAAAGAAACGACGAAGAGAGCATCCTGGCCTTCGTTACGACTTTAGGCTTCGAAGGGGTCGAGTTCGTCGGGTAGATACGGCGTTTCCGCCGGTCGTTCGTGGGGTAGTTTGGCACGGAGCACCGTCGAGACCGTTGACCGGGAGGTTCTTCTTGAAGATCGGGTACTTTCTGTCGAGTGAGGAGTGGGGACCCAATGAGCAGCTGGAGCAGGCCCGGATGGCCGAGGAGGCCGGCTTCGAGGCTTTGTGGATCTCCGACCACTACCACCCGTGGAACGACGAGCAGGGGAACAGCCCGTTCGTGTGGTCCGTGATCGGGGGCCTCTCGCAGGTCACCTCCCGCGTGAAGGTCGTCACCGCCGTGACCTGCCCAACGATGCGCATCCACCCGGCGATCATGGCTCAAGCTACTGCGACCTCGGCGGTGATGCTCCCAGGACGCTTCGAGTTCGGCGTCGGTACTGGCGAATACCTAAACGAGCACATCTTCGGTGACAGGTGGCCCTCCACGGACGTGCGCCTGGAGATGCTGGAGGAGGCGATAGAGGTCATACGGCTCCTTTGGGAGGGTGGGACGAAAAGCCACGAAGGCAAGCACTATCGCGTAGAAAACGCCCGAATCTACACCTTGCCCGACGAGCCACCCCCGATCCTGGTCTCCGGCTTCGGTCCCAAGGCAATCCAGCTCGCCGCGAGGATAGGCGACGGCTACATTAACATCGCCCCCGACGCCGAGATGCTCAACATCTTCAGGTCTTCGGGTGGCGGCGATAAGCCTGCCCACGGCGCCTTCAAGGCCTGCTACGGCGAGGACGAGGCGGAGGCTCGTAAGACCGCACACCGGATCTGGCCCAACGATGGGCTTCCCGGCGAGCTCCCCCAGGAGCTACGGACACCGGCCCACTTTGAGCAGGCCGCCGAACTCGTCACCGAGGAGATGATCGCTGAGCTCATCCCCTGCGGCCCGGACCCCGAGCCGCACCGGGAGATGATCCGGCAGTACACAGACGCTGGCTACGACGAGGTCTACGTCCAGCAGATCGGGCCGAACCAGAGAGAGTTCTTCGACTTCTACGAGAAGGAAATACTACCCGAGTTTCGTTGAGACGAGGTGTTGTGCCTCACTCTGGCTCAGCACTCTAGTCGAGAGAATGTATGCAGAAAAGTTCTTGACAAACCAGTTCCACAAGTGGCGCACATGGAAGACCCGCGGTCCCTCGCGGCCTGGCTCCAGAGGTGTCGTCTGATCCTCTCCAAAAAGCACCACGACATACACCACGCGAGCCCCTACGATACCTACTACTGCATCACCGCGGGGTTTTAACCCGCTGCTGGACTGGACCCAATTCTTCGAGGAGATCGAGAAACCTCTCCGCAGCTCTATCCCCGGCATGGATCCCCGCCTCCGCGTCGAGAGGGAGGGGAGCCTTAACGAGCAGCAGAAGCTCCCTTCGACGAGGCTCCGGTGCGATAGCGGGAACCTCGTCGAAGGTCTTACTGAGGCGCCGGTCAGGCCGGGGCCAGGACGCCGCGTAGGATGTCCCTAGCTCCCGCCATCGCCGCCAGCTTACCGAAGGCGATCTCCCGGGGGAGGTGGTTCATCCCACACGAGCTCGTGATGAGCGTCTGCTCGGGCGAGAGCCAAGATCCTCCCCACTCCTCGATCCGCTCGACCAGGGTATCCGGCGACTCGACATTCAAGTCCTGCACGTCCGCTACCCCGACCGCGAGCTGCTGGTTCCTGAGCAGCCCCTCGTACCTGGGGGTCATGTCCCCCTCGTTCATGATCGCATCGCACTCGAGTTGGCAGATTAGCTCGGTGGGATACGGCTCGATGTCGAAGTAGCGGTGGCCGATCTGGCCATCGTAGTCCTCTCCCACGGCGTAGTTACCCTGGCAGACGTGCTCCCACTTGAAGGCCCTGACGCCCTCCCAACACTGGTTGTTGGCCTCGATAGCCGCTTCGACCTCTTCGCGCGTGATCCCCCCGACCGCGAAGAGCGGCTCGTCGAGCTGGATGTGCTTGCAGCCCGCCGCTTCCAGATCCTTAAAGTTTTGGTTGATTACCTCTGCCAGGTCCATCATCATCGCGGCGAGATCGCCGTTGTAGTACTCGTCGTGAGCGACTTTGGCCAGCATGTGAGGTCCGGTCATGGTGACCTTCACGTTGTCAGGATCCCTGGCGTACCTGGCGACGAACTCGAACTCGTCGACCAGGCCGAGGTCCCCGTACTCGATACGTTCTGTGGCAACGGCCGCCGGGTGGAACACCCCCTCGTCCTTAGGTGTGATCGGCTTGGGGCGCGTCACGATCCCGTACTCCCCGGTCGGGTCCTTTTCGAAGCCGGGTATCTTCTGCCAGAAGAAGTTGAGCATCGCGTTGGGGGGGGCGTGCCGGTTATTTTGGCGCCGGTGCATCTCGCCGCCGTTGACGACGTCGATCCCGGCCGTCTCCTGATCCACGAGCGCGGCCTGCGTACAACGCCACTGGGCGTCCCGCATGTCCTCCATGCTTAGCGCCCTTGCCTCGACCTGCTTCTCCAGCACCTCATACCAGCGCGGAAGGCTATAAGCCCCTACCACGGTAGTCGTGTACTTCTCTAGGGCCATCTCTCTTCTCCTTTTCCCTTGAGCATTCCCCGTTGGAGTCTAGTCAACCGTCCGGGCCCGGTCAACCTATGACCAGGCCCGGACGGTTTGCCGCCGTTGTTATTGCTCAGGGTCGTAAGCCAGGTTCGGGGCGAGCCACTTCTCGGCCTCTTCGAGCGTCATGCCCTTGCGCTCGGCGTAATCTCTGGCCTGATCTCGCCCGATCTCGGCGACGCCGAAGTAGCGGGACTCGGGGTGGGAGAAGTAGAAGCCGCTGACCGCCGAGCCCGGCGACATAGCGTAGCTCTCGGTTAGCTTGATGCCGGAGTTCTTCTCCGCCTCCAAAAGCTCCCACAAGGTTCCCTTCTCAGTGTGCTCGGGGCAGGCTGGGTAGCCAGGAGCGGGGCGGATACCATGGTACTCCTCCTTTATGAGGGATACTTTGTCCAGCTTCTCCTCCGACGCATAGCCCCAGAACTCTTTGCGGACTTTCTCGTGCATTAGCTCGGCGAACGCCTCCGAGAGACGGTCGCCCAAAGCCTGAACCATGATGGCGTTGTAGTCGTCATGCTCCTCGCGGAAGCGCCGCGAGACCTCCTCTTCATTGAGCCCGGCGGTCACAGCGAAGAAGCCCATGTAGTCTTCCAGAACCGTCTCCTTCGGGGCGACGTAGTCCGCCAGAGAGCGGTTGGGTCGGCCCGGCGGTTTCTGCCTCTGCTGGCGCAGGAAGTGGAAGGTTTCTAGCACTTCTTCGCGCGACTCGTCAGCGTAGATCTCGATGTCGTCGTTCGGCAAGGCGTTGGCCGGAAAGAGCCCGATGACCGCGCGGGCCCCGAGCAGCTTCTCCTCGATGATGAGGTCCAGGAGGTTCTGGCCGTCCTCGAAGAGCTTGCGTGCCTCCGTGCCCTTCTCGGGGTCGTCCAGGATTTTGGGGTAGCTCCCCTTCATCTGCCAGGCGTGGAAGAAGAACGTCCAGTCTATGTAAGGGCGTATCTCCTCCAGTGGGAAGTCGTCGAACGTCTTTACCCCGAGGAGGTTCGGCTTCGGTGGAGCGTACCCGTCCCACTCTATCTTCTGGCGGTTGGCCCGCGCCTTTTCGAGCGTGGAGAGCTTGGTGCCGGACTTGCGCCCGGCGTGCTTCTGGCGCACCTCTTGGTACTCGGCGGCTATGCGCTCGGCGTAGCCCGCTTTGTGCTTCTTGCTCACCAGGTTTTGCACCACGCCCACGGCCCGCGAGGCGTCCTTTACATGGATCGTGGGGTGCTCGTAGTTCGGCTCGATCTTAACCGCCGTGTGCGTCTGCGAGGTCGTCGCCCCGCCGATGAGCAAGGGAATGTTAAAGCCCTCGCGCTGCATCTCCTTGGCGTTGTGCACCATCTCGTCCAGCGAAGGCGTAATGAGGCCCGAGAGCCCGATGATGTCGGCACCCTTCTCTTTAGCGGTCTCCAGGATCTTGGCCGCCGGTACCATCACCCCGAGGTCTATCACTTCGAAGTTGTTGCACTGCAGGATGACACCGACGATGTTCTTACCGATGTCGTGCACGTCACCCTTCACGGTCGCCATTACGACCGTGCCCTTGGTCTCCTGGGTATAGCCCTGCTCCTCCTCGATGTACGGAATCAGGTAGGCCACGGCCCGCTTCATCACGCGCGCGCTTTTGACTACCTGCGGCAGGAACATCCTGCCCGAGCCGAACAGGTCCCCGACCACGTCCATCCCATCCATGAGAGGACCCTCGATCACCTCCACCGGGCTCTCGTACTGGTGGCGCGCCTCCTCGACATCGTCCTCGATGTACTCGGCGATGCCCTTGACCAAAGCGTGCTCGATGCGCTGCTCCACCGGCCACGAGCGCCACTCCTGAGCCTCCGTCTTCGTGTCGCCCTCGCCTCGCTCGCGGTACTCCTCGGCAAGCTCCAAAAGGCGGTCCGTAGCGTCGTTCCGGCGATTCAGGACTACGTCCTCGACGGCCTCGCGCAGCTCCTCGTCTATCTCGTCGTAGACCTCGAGCTGGCCGGCGTTCACGATGCCCATCGTGAGCCCGGCGTTTATGGCGTGGTAGAGGAAGACGGCGTGTATCGCCTCGCGCACCGGGTTATTGCCGCGGAACGAGAAGGAGACGTTCGAGACGCCGCCCGAGGTCTTGGCGTGGGGGAGGGTCTCGGAGATCTCACGCACCGCCTCGATAAAGTCCACGCCGTAGTTGTTGTGCTCCTCGATGCCGGTGGCGATGGCGAAGATATTCGGGTCGAAGATGATGTCCTCCGGCGGGAAGTCCACCTCTTTGGTAAGTATCTTGTAGGCGCGGGTGCAGATCTCGACCTTCCGCTCCTTCGTGTCCGCCTGCCCCTCCTCGTCGAAGGCCATTACGATCACGGCGGCGCCGTACTTCTTCAACAGCTTCGCCCGCCGGATGAACTCCTCTTCACTCTCCTTGATGCTGATGGAGTTGACGACCGGCTTGCCCTGCACGCACTTGAGGCCCGCCTCGATGATGGACCATTTAGAGGAGTCGATCATCACGGGTACGCGCGAGATGTCCGGCTCGCTCGCGATGAGGTTGAGGAAGTTGACCATCGCCTCCTCGCCTTCGAGCATCCCCTCGTCCATGTTGACGTCTATGATCTGGGCACCGTTCTCCACCTGATTCTGCGCTACCTCTAGAGCCGTCTCGTAGTCTCCCGAGAGGATCAGGTCCTTAAATCGTGCCGAACCGGTCACGTTCGTGCGCTCGCCGACGTTCACGAAGAGGGCGTCCGCCCCCTTCTCCTTTATGATGAACGGCTCCAGCCCGGAGAGACGTGTGTAGCGCGGGAGCTTCGGCACCTCGCGCGGCTTGTAGTCGGAGACGGCGTCGGCTATAGCCTTTATGTGCTCCGGCGTGGTGCCGCAGCAGCCGCCGACGATGTTCAGCCAGCCGTTCTTCGCCCACTCCCCGATCTCGGCGGCCATGTACTCCGGGCTCTCGTCGTACTCGCCGAACTCGTTGGGTAACCCCGCGTTCGGGTAGGCGCTCACGTGCGTGTCGGCGATGCGTGAGAGCTCCTCGATGTACTGCCGGAGTTCCTTGGAGCCCAGGGCGCAGTTCAAGCCGACGCTGATGGGCTCGGCGTGGCGGATTGAGTTCCAGAACGCCTCCGTTACCTGGCCTGAGAGCGTGCGCCCGCTTGCGTCGGTAATGGTGCCCGAGATCATGATCGGGACGTCGAGGTTCTCCTCTTCAAGGTATTCCTTGATCGCGAAGATCGCGGCTTTCGCGTTCAGGGTGTCGAAGATCGTCTCGACGAGCAGCAGGTCTACGCCGCCCTCCACGAGCCCTCGCGCCGCTTCCTTGTACGCCTCCTTGAGGTCGTCGAAGGTAACGTTCCTGAAACTGGGGTTGTTCACGTCCGGCGATAGAGAAGCCGTGCGGTTGGTCGGGCCGATGGCGCCTGCCACGAAGCGTGGCTTGTCCGGGGTCTTCTCAATAAAGCCATCCACGGCCTCACGGGCGAGGCGCGCCGACTCGTAGTTCAGCTCGTAGGCCAGGTCCTCCAACTTGTAGTCCTTCTGGGCGATGGAGGTGGAGGAGAAGGTGTTCGTCTCCACGATGTCCGCGCCGACCTCTAAGACGGCCTCGTGGATGTCGCGGATGATCTGGGGCTGGGTGATGGAGAGCAAATCGTTATTGCCTTTTAGCTCCCCGGGGTAATCCGCAAAACGTTTCCCCCTGTAATCCTCCTCGTCGAGCCCGTATTCCTGGATCATAGTACCCATCGCGCAGTCCAGGATGATGATGCGCTGCTTCAACAGGGCCCGAAATTCTGCTACCCGGGCCTCCCTCTCCTCGTTGATCGTGCGGTTGAGAACCATGAACCTCTTTCTGTTTAGACGACAGGTTTTATAACGTCCCCGGCCAGATGTGGCATTGAGGCCGTTCGTGGAGAGCCTGGACGAGCTGAGGGTGGGCGAGGTTGGCCCTA
>DATDKT010000123.1:0-7760 GCA_036519775.1 Rubrobacteraceae bacterium | reverse complement strand
CGGATACGTGCCGCTGAGGCCGCCCGGTTAGGAGAGTGACGAGGATACCCAAAGCGTAGCCCGAATCGCACGTGACACAGGACTGCCGCTGGGTAAGAGCGGCGATGCTGGGATCGAACCAGCCACCTCTGCCGTGTGAAGGTATATCCATCTCTCATCGTAGTTGTTCGACGATGTTCAAGTAGTACGTTCTGAAAAAGTGGCGAGTCTATCTTCTAAACTCCCATAAAAATGTTTCGAAGTCTTCCGACAACACTGATCTTCGGCTATTCTTATAATGGGAACAAGCTGATCCGTAAGGATCGAACATAAGCGGGAAAGGAGAATTACCCAGCTCAGGTTGGCCGATTGTGCTGCTTTCTCTCAAATGAGGTGAGTTTGTGATCCGCGCGAGCGCTATGCACGGCGTTGCGCGGGTATCAACGCAAAGACCCAGAAGATTGAAGGAGCAGGGTGAGCAACTTCATAATAAGACAGAAAGGTCCTTCGTCCGTGGTAGCGGACAACATATGGGAGTTACGTCTCGGCGTAGGATCTCTACTGTTGGGCATGTTGGCGGGCGGGCTCGGAGGTGCGCTTGCCGGGCTCTACCTTCTAAGACGTGACAAGCTCGACAAAGAGGCTCGCCCACCGAAAAATTGGCCCGTGAACATCGCGCACCGGGGAGGCGCGGGCATTGCCCCCGAAAACACTCTCGTAGGGTTCCGGGAGGGCCTCCGAGTCGGTGCCGGCGTCCTGGAGCTTGACGTTCACCTCACCGCCGATGGGCACGTCGTGGTAATCCACGACGATACGGTGGACCGGACCACGGACGGCACCGGGCTTGTACGCGAGATGACGCTCCGAGAGGTAAAGAGGCTCGATGCAGGGTACAAGTTTACCCAAGACAGCGGCGAAACGCACCCTTACCGGGGCCAAGGAGTGATCGTTCCGACCTTGGAAGAGGTGTACCGAGAGTTCCCGGATGTGCCGGTGAACGTCGAGATAAAGGAAGCCCGACCGGACATCGAGCAGGCGGTCTGGACGGTGATCGAGGAAGCCGAGGCTCCAGATCGCACGTTTGTGGTCTCTGAGACGACGCCTGTCATCCGCCGCTTCCGGAAGGCATCCAGTGGGCGGGTGGCGACCGCGTCTTCGATCAGGGAGATAGTCGCCTTCGATCTCCTAACGCGCTTACGGTTGAGCAAGTTGTTAAGTTCGCCCTACCAGGCTCTGCAGGGACCAGAAGTTTACGGCGGGATATTACACATAGTAACTCCGAGGTTCGTCCGGGCGGCGCACGAGCAGGGATTACGAGTAGATGTCTGGACCATCAACTCCGAGCCGGATATGCGCCGGCTGCTCGCGTTCGGGGTGGATGGGATCATGACCGACCGGCCGGATGTTTTGGCCCAGGTACTCGATGGTGCCCTGCAGTAAGGAAGGAAAAGATGGTACAGGTAACTGTGGAACGTTACGAGGCCGGAAGGAGCTTCCGACCTCTTCGTCGTGGACTTCTTCCTTACCAGCGGCCCCTACCTTAGCAGCAAGCTAATCCGCTTCGGTCAGAGAGTTTCCCCTAGGGCACAGCACCAGAGTACGCGTACTGGAACTACGTTGCGCTCGTAAAAAGACTCTGATTACCGGGTAGTTCGCATCAAAACCTCGGACGAGGATCGAAGGCAGATATTAGCCTTCGCAAACTCTGCGTTCCGGGCCCGCACCCGATACGGTTATCTCACGATACTTTCAATTATCCTCACACTTCTTACCGGTAGCCACCTGACCTTCGGGTGGGCAGGCACCGCGATCTGCTCCGGCTTCGTTGCCGCGGCCCTCTGCCGAGCGGGGTACATCTTCGATAAGGCCCCTTCCCACATGATGCCCGCTGATCTTGTACGCATGTTGAACGTAGCGAAGTAATCTTCGGGTTCGATATCGAGTGTAGGCCTGAGAATATTTATCCTCATCTTTTTCGAAGCCGTCATTGAGAAGGTTGAGAACGTATGAGGAGTACTTGCTCTCGCTTCACTACGTGTTCACTACGTGGTGACAGCTATCCAGGTGATAACCATGCCTTTACTGTAGAGATCAACCGTAAGATCGACAGGTTTGTCTGACTTATCTTTTAAGAGTTTATTAGTAGTTTGTAGATAGGTACTTCGTGAGGCACACCGAGAAGCTGTTGATCCGCGACGAGACCTCAAAAAGCTCTGGGATGAGGACCGGGTCGCGACCCACTACCTCGACAACGCTTCGACCCGCAGCCCCAAGGATGCCAGGAGCATCAAACCAGAAGACTACGAGGAGAGAGACAGGACGGCTGTTGCCCGTCTCGTAGAGCTTACGAGGGAAGGGCGGTTACGTATGGGCTGAGAGCCTCGTTCGAGCGAGTAAGGGCGGGTTAGGCTCAGCCTCGCTACCTTTGAGGCGGGCCTGTTGTGGCTAGGGGTTTTGTCCTTTAGCGCCGGCGTCGTTTGCGTATCTCGTGCCAGATGGCAATTCCCACCATGGCGGGGGTAAAGAGCATGATCGCGGTCGTGCTGTCGAAGGCAAGGATCGCTTCCCTTAACGTTTCGCTCATCAACCCTCCCCTGCTTCCTAAAGCAGCATCGCCCTTATGTCAGTATATTGTAAAAGTTTATGGTAAGCGGGAGAAACGGAGCGCTTCGTCGTGGGTAGCCTAGCCTCGCTTTGGGTGAGGGAACACCAACTTGTCACCTACTTCGTCCTCGCCTACGCTATCTCCTGGATCGTCGTGGCCCCGCTTGTCGCCTCCGCGCAAGGGTTCATCGACGTGCCCGTCCCCTTTGCCCTGCACTACCTGAACGACTATGGCCCCCTACTGGCCGCGCTCATTACTGCGGGTATCGCCAACGGAACCGAGGGACTTGGGGAGCTGTTTCGGCGGATGGTAAGGTGGCGCGTCGGGCTGGGATGGGTACTGGTTGCCGCCTTCTCGCCGCTGGTGGTGTACGGGATCTCGGTCGGCATAGTCGTTAGCCTGGGAGACCCGCCGCCGGACTTGGGCCGGCTCGGGACGATAACCTACCTGCCCTACCTGGGATGGGCCGGATGGGTTTTCTGGATAATCACCGCCGGGATAGGAGAAGAGAGCGGCTGGCGCGGGTATGCCTTGCCCAAACTGCAGAGCAACATGAGCGCTTTATCCGCAACCCTCATAGTCACCCTGTTCTGGGTAGGCTGGCACCTGCCCCGGTTCTTCTACTACGGCGCCTATATGGAGCTAGGCTTCTCGGTGTTGCCGCTGGCTGCGCACGGCTTCTTGGCGATGTCCATAGTGCTCACGTGGTTGTACAACAGCGCGCGCGGGAGCATCCTGATGGTCGCTCTGTTCCACGGCAGTTACAATTTCTGGGCCGCCTCCGGCGGCGCTGGAGGGCTTGTCACTTCCACCATAGACGCGTTGTTCATACTCTGGGCCGTGGCGGTGGTCGTTGTGTTTGGGCCGGCCAACCTTTCCCGCAAAGAGAAGCACACGCTATAAAGCCGGGGTGAGAAATCGCTGGCCCTCTTTTCCGCGCTCTGTTGTCCGTTGGCATGAGAGAGGTGAGCTTCGAGCGGGTAGATTCGGCTAGAGCATGAGAGGACTCCAGCACTATTGAACGTGTGCCCCGATGGTCCTACTCTCCTGGCGCGGGCTTTACCCTACGGCAGGGGTTGGCCACCGGTGACGCCCAGTACCTCACCGTTTACGAAGCTGGACTCCTGGGAGGCCAAAAACACAAAGGCGGGCGCCAACTCCGCCGGCTGCGCGGGCCTCCCGGTCGGCGAGGTGCCACCGAACTGGGCGGTCACCTCGGCGGGCATCGAGGCGGGGACTATCGGGGTCCACACTGGGCCCGGCGCCACCGAGTTCACCCGGATACCCTGCTGAATGACCTCTTGGGCGAGCCCCTTGGTGAACGTGACTATGGCTCCCTTCGTGCTTGAGTAGGGCAAGAGCGGCGGCGAGGGTTGGTAGGCTTGGATGGAGCTCACGTTGATGATAGAGCTACCCTCGCTCATGTGTGGGATCGCCGCTTTGCACAGCCAGAACATGGCTAAGATGTTCGTCTTAAAGGTGTGCAAGAGCAACTCGGAGGGGATCTCGGTTATACCGTCGAACGTCATCTGGTAGGCGGCGTTGTTGACCAGGACGTCTACCTTCCCGAGCTCCTCGACAGCCCTCTCCACGATGCGTCGGCAGTGGGCCTCTTCGCTTATGTCGCCGGGTACCTTGACGGCCTTCTTGCCGGCCTCCTCGACAACGTGAGCCGTCTCTTGGGCATCGGATTCTTCCTCTTCGAGGTAGGAGATCAGGACGTCCGCCTCCTCCCGGGCGAAGGCCAGGGCAACCGCCCGCCCTATCCCGGAGTCCCCACCGGTTATAATCGCCGCCTTGCCCTCTAGGCGCCCGTGGCCGCGGTAGGTCTCGTACCCGTAGTCGGGCTTGGGCTGCATCTCCGAGTCCAAACCGGGGTGTTCTTGCTCCTGCTCGGGAAACCCCGGCTGCGGGTACTGTTCCTTGGGGTCCTGCTGCATGGTTTGATCGTCGGTCACTCCTGTGGCTCCTTCCTCTTACGCCTCGCGTTTCGTCGAGCGCTGCGGTCTTGCCTCGCCCGCCAAAGTCCTCCCGACTTTGCGTGCTGAGCCTAGATGCGGCCATGGCTGGTCTTGGGTCTTATCCTCTCCCGTTGACCTTCGCTTTAAACGCGCGACGGCGCGCGAGAGGTACGCCTCGAGCGGGTGGCTACTACCTAGTCCAGGCGGCTCTTGTAGAAGCCCTCCGATCCCTCGGCGAGGGTTCCCGTCGCCTCTTCAACTTGCCGCCTGTGCGCTTCGTAGAGTAGCGTGGCAATGATCTTTTATCCTATCGCCATCAACTTCTGCTCAGGCTCGTTGTGCAGTCCCTGCACTGTCGATATAGTATTTCGCGGGTGACTCCTGGCATCCTGCGAAACCGGTTAAGGTCGGCACTTCGGGTCACTGAGCTGGGCGTGGAGGCGGCCCTCGCAACCGTACGCTCCAAGCTTATCAACGCCAGAAGGGAACCGCGGACACCCCCGCGGAACCCGTACGTGCAGAACGTCTCGGCGTCCTCGGCGGTGATCGCCTGGGTGAGCGAGGAGCCGGGCGTGGGCATCGTGAAGTACGGGGAAACCCCGCGCCTCGGGCGAGAAGGGGTTGATGCTCGTGTCGCTAGGCGCCACGCGGTCGTGCTCTCCGGCCTCGCCCCCGGATCGACGTACTACTACCAGGTGGCAGAGGCCGATGGGGTTTCTGAGATGGCCCGCTTTCGCACCGCCCCCGAAGGCGAGGACTCCGGCTTCACCTTCGCCGTGATAGGCGACAGCGGCCGTGGGAGGAAGGACCAGCTGGCGGTGGCCGCGTTGCTGGAGCGCTTGAAGCCGGACCTAATCCTGCACACCGGGGACGTGGTGTACCCGAGCGGCGAGGAACGACATTACGACCGGCGCTTCTTCGTGCCGTACGGCCGGCTCCTCAAAGAGGTGCCTATCTTCCCGGTCCTGGGCAACCACGACCTGGAGAGAGGCAATGGCGCCGCGTACCTCGAAAACTTCCACTCGCCGCGCAACGACCCGCGGGGCACGGGGCGCTACTACTCCTTCGATTGGGGCAACGCTCGCTTCGTCGCGCTCGACAGCGAGCTGTACCACGGGGACGGCAGCGGCAGCCCGGAAGAGCAGAAGGCCTGGCTGGAGCGCGACCTTAGGGAGACGCGTCAGCCCTGGAAGATCGTGTACTTTCACAGGCCGATCTACAGCTCCTCCAAGCACGGCAGTGACGAGGAGATACGCGAAGACCTCGAGCCGGTATTGGTACGCCACGAGGTGGACTTGGTCTTCAGCGGCCACGACCACGCATACGAGCGCACGGTGCCGATCCGCGGAGTCACGTACGTGGTGAGCGGAGGCGGCGGCAAGAGGCTGTACCCGGCCGGCAGGAGCGAGTGGACGGCCTTCTCCAAGTCGACCCACCACGCCGTGCTGGTGCGCATCGACGGCGAGCGCCTCTACCTAGAGGCCGTAGAGCCGGACGGTGCCTTGATAGATCGCGCGGATCTCGGCTGAACGTAACAGCAGCGCGCCGCCCGGCCTCTTGCGACCCTATGCCCACGTTCCCTACACCGCCTCCGCAGGCGACATCGCCTCCGGCGCCCTCTGCGAAGGACAATAGCAAGCATCACAGAAGAACAAGAAGAAAGACGACAGAGGAGGCGGCATCAGCTAGGGCTCCGCGGTCAGGACGGTTAGTTTGTCGCCACTACAACATCCTTTTAACGGGCGCGGAGGCTCGGCCTAGAGGGGGAGGCTAGCTCAGGCTACCCCAGGCTACCCGGTAGCAGCAGGAGCCCTCAGAGTGCCGCTCGTAGCTGTGTCGGTTATTCTTCGAGCCGTAGTAGCGAGAAGGGTAGAAAGGGTAGGATGGAAAGCGAGCGCGAACGCCTGCGGCAACTACTTATCGAGCACTGTAAAGCGTACTACGCGGAGGTTAGGCGGGAGCTTACGAACTACGTCTCGGATCCCGAGTCGAAACGGATACCGGTCTTCTTAAGGCGGCATCGACGGTACATACGCGTAATGGAATTCGAGGACGGGTACGTGATCGTCCACCGCACGGTCCCACCGGAGGAGTTCGACCAGGTCGGCTATTGGGAGACCTTCAACATTTACACATACCCTGGCCAAACCGTAGGAGACGCGACGGAGCGCGGGTATCCCCCATACGGTGACTTCATAGATGGCGAGACGCGCACGCTGCGCAACGAGGATACTGGGGAGTACGTTGCTCCCACGCCTCCCGAGCGGATAGAGAGTAAGACCTACATCAGCAACAACAGGATCGCCACGTTGACGCCGGATATGGCCCGTGAGGAGGCCCGGAAGAACCTTCAAGAGTTCTTCGCGTAGCTCCTACGCTCCTGATTTCCGAGGAGAGGATAACGGTGAAGATAACTGTGAAGAGGCGGCCCGTGATTAGAGCACCTGCCTCCTAGGGTAGGCGCAAGCTCTTTGCTTACTCGACGTCCCTGTTAGTTGCGGTCATCGTCGAGATAGGTTAGAGGAAGACGAATTTTAAAAACAGGCTTGATGATATCCTCATCCCTAACAGACTTCCCCTTAGTCTGCGTAGCGCTCGGAGAGCTGCGCCCACTCGGCGATTGAGGAGGACTTGGTGAGAACCTCCACCAGCTGCCCAGAGTCGTCAGAGCTGAAGAACTCCCTCCCGCCCTCGGCCACGAAGCGTACAACCCGCCCGTCCGAGTAGCGGACCTCGATCCGGCGGATGTTCGTATACTTCGGGTTAGTACCTTCTTTTAGATTCCTCGTTCGTACGATGCCGTGCACGGGACTTCCTCCTCCTCCTTCTCCTTTTTCTTTCTTTCGAAGACGCCTACCAGCGCCTCTAGCCCAGTTGGCGCGAGAGAGAATCTAGGTAGGTCGCCATCTGCCACAACTCGTAGGAGCCGAACTCCTCGCTCATCCGGGGCTTTAGGACCTCCTCGTCTCCCGTGTCGAACTCGATTACGATCTCCTTTATGCCGTAGGGGTCCATACCGCTCCACATCTGCAGCGGGCTCCCCTCCCAGTAGTCCTGTCTATTAGGCTCTTCGGTCATCGACGAGTCTCCCTTTTCCGGTCGCCCTACGCTTTAGAATCCCACAAAAGGTTTGCCCCTACGATGGCGATCACAAACCCAGAGAGGAGCGGAGCCTACAAAGTAGGACCCTGGCCCTCCTCGGCGCTGCCTCTTCG
>DATDKT010000122.1:0-8791 GCA_036519775.1 Rubrobacteraceae bacterium | reverse complement strand
GGACCTCTGGCCTCAAGGTCCCCGCACTTGCCCCGGCCCTGGAAGACGACGCCGCCAAACGCCGCTTCTGGCGCGCCTTTCTCGCCATCCGCGCCCTCGCCCCCGAAGAAGCCTTCCGACGTCCTTGACGCTTCGCCTTGCAAAGAGGTCCGGCCTCCTCCCTTTCTCGCTCGGAGCGGTAGGACTCGTGGCCGCGTGGTGCTGCTTCCCTTTTCGGGCGGCTCGGACACCCTCGCCGGGCATAGCACTGCTCATAGCCGGCCTCGCCACCACCGCCGACCTCTTCAGCGTCTTCGTCGGAACCACCAAAGCCATCGTCGAAAGGTCCGCCCCGGCCCTTGATTATCTGCTCCTGATCTTCCCAACCTACGGCTACCCTCTGGACTTCGCCCTAAGCGTCACCGACTTCCTCTGCCTGGCCTCTTCTCCGCCTTAGCCCACCACCTGGAAGGCCTGCAACCCTTCCCAACCCTGACCCTCGGATGCGCCGCCGCGCTACGCACCATGTTTGTGGCTCTTCCTCCAGATATCACCCTACCCTCTGATCTCCTCCTCGTTCTTCGTCCTCACGAAGGCCAACCCTCGGGCAAAGCCTCCTCCGGCCTGCGAAACATGCGAAAGCCGCGTTCATTGGCTTAGTAGTATGTTAAGAGTGTTAAGTTTTGTTAAAAAGACGTTTGGTATGGGAAACAGGAAATCCCTTTATTTAAGCCATGTTCTTGGCATCGAGGGTTTGTATTGTAGTAGAGGTGACGTTGCACAACATCTTGTATTTCTCTAAAGTATCGAGTTAGGAGGGGGGAATCCGAGTGAATCCCCCATTGTGAAAAGCTAATAGCACGGTGGGAAGGAGCCCGGAAGCCATGCCTCGAAGGGTCAACCCTGCACTACTTTTTGGTCTTGTTGCTGCGTCAGTACTCCTGTTCGCGCTTTCGGCGAGTGCTGCGCCGGGGGCAGGTGTCGCGCCGGGGGAGAACGCTGGGCCGGCGGGAGAGGGTATTGCGCCAGAGAACGGTATCGCGCCGCCGGGTGATCATGTGCTGGAGGAGGGCGTCGAGCCCGACAAGGGTGTGGTGCCGGGTGAGATCTCTACGTTAGAGAAAGGCGCCGCACCGGAGGAGGACGCTGAATCTGAGGAGGGTGCGGCTCCGGCGCGTCCTGCGCCGGAGGACGAGGCGCAGGACGCGCCGGTAGAGGTCCCGGAGGAGACGTTCGAGACGTTCCAGGGGATGCTGAACGAGGGCGAGGCGGAGTACGGGGAGTTAAAGAACGTGGACTTCGAGGAAGGTCTTCTCCTCCCCGAGATAACGCAGACTAGGAGCGACCTCGCGAACGCCGAGTCCGGTCTCGAAGAGGCCAAGAACGAACGCGACGAAAAGTTGAAGGAGGTTTACACCCGCGGCCAGGATCGTTTCATGAAATTCTTGCTCGAGGCAAAAGACTTCCGCCAGTTCGCGAACCTGTTGGGATTCGGGGTGCAGGCTCTCAAGGATGATCAGGAGAAGGTACAGGAGTGGCGCGAGAGAAAGGCAAAGGTTGAAAAAGAGAAGGAGAATCTCGAGACGCAGCTTCAGACCCTCGATGAGCAGAACACCCGAAGAGAGGAGGAGGAAAAGCAGGCACAGGCCCGCATGGAGGAGGCCCAGGACTTCTTCGAATCGCTCCCCGTGCCGCAGCAAAAGGAGATCGAGAGAGAGCAGGTCAATCAGTCTCCGACCGCTCTGGACCACGCCGAGAAGCTTCTCTGGGAAGCCTCCCAGAAGAAGCCCGTGGAGGAAGCGAAGAACTCCGATGAGAAGGCGGGGAGCGAGAACGCGGAAAGCGAGAACGTGGGTAGCATGCAACCACTTCAGCCCGAAGCAAAAGGCTCCGACGACAGGTCCGCGGAGCAGGAGCAGGACCTTCAAGTCGAGGTTGCTCAGGCCGTCGCCGACACGATCCGCGAGTGGCCTACCATAAAGGAGCAGGTTAAGGAAGAGTTTGGCGAGAACGCGAAGAGGCCGGGCGAGGGGACCGAGGAGGTCGCGGCGCAGAACCCGAACCCTGCCACGGAGCAACTGACCGCCGCAGCCAAGAAGCGGACGGAGGCCCAGGAGGGGGCCAGACAGGCCGCCGAGCAGGCCGTCAAGGAGAGAGAGGCCATGGACGAGGCAGCCGAGAAGGCCAGGCAGGCGGACGAGGCCGAGAGGGCCAGGCAGGCCGCCGAGAAGGCCCCCGAGCAGGCCCCCGAGCAGGCCCCCGCCGCGGAGCAGGAGAAGCTTCGGGCCGCGGCCGAAGATGCCCGGCTACAGGCCAACTTTGCCACCGAGCAGGCAGGCAAGGAGAAGCAAGCTGCGGAGGAGATCGCCACGCAGGCCGCCGATAAGTTGAACGCCGCGGACAAGGAGCTCGCCGACGCGCAGAATGCCACCGGGAAAGTTACCCCGTTCGCTCTGGATCCGCTTAATCCGAGCCTTGGTTCCACGGGCATGCCTATCTCGCCTGGTGCGGGGGGCGGTGTACTCGGCGAGGCGAAGGGCTGGTTGGGGGTGCCCTACGACTACTCTCACTCGGCGGGACAGACGCGCAAGGCGGTTGATTGCTCCGCCTTCACGGCGGCGGTCTACAAGAAGTTCGGGATCGCCCTGCCCGACTCGCCGGCCGGTCAGATGGGTATGGGCACCCCGGTCTCCGGGACCCCCCAGGCGGGCGACCTAGTTTTCTGGAGCGAGGACGGTAGCGGCGTGCCGACCCACGTCGGCATAGCCAACGGCGACGGGACGACCACTCACTCATCGAGCTTCACGGGAGAGGTCAGCGTAACGCCCATGAAGTACATCACCGGCTATCTGGGCGCGAGGAGGTTGATCTAACCCTCAAAGCCGGGCGCAAAAGCGATTAAGGTAGGCCCCGATCGGGGCCTACCTTTTTGGTTCTCGGGGGTACTATGCCAGCGTTTAGACGAACCTTTCCTGCGAGGGTCCAAATTGCTCAAGCACTCGCTAGAGGCGCCCGGCCTCTACCGAGAGGTTTGCCGGAGCCAAACATACTTAAATACCCTGACTAGCGACGGTGTAACCTCCTCGCTTTTATTCGCTTTTGCGGGTTAAACCTGTTTGTCCCTGGGTAGAGATATGTGCAGAATCGCAGGAATAGGTCGCGTGGTCGGCGCACGGAACCCGTCGGACCGGTTCCTGGAGGCAAACTGAGATGACTTTTGAGACTATGAAAGACAAACAACGGAGAGGGGAGGGCTTCCCCGAACCCATCGTACTGGAGTTGCCGAGCAGCTCGGAGTACGCTTTGCTCGCCCGGCTGGTCGTCTCCTGTGCGGGGCAGCTCGCCGGGTTCGAACCGGAGGACGTCTACGACCTGAAGCTGGCCGTCACCGAGGCGGTCACAAACGTCATCCGGCACGCGGCGGTCGACCACTTCCAGGTGGAGTACAAGATCCTCCCTGGAGCAGTGGAGGTCACCGTCGTCGACAGGGGTGGGGGCTTCGACGTTGGGGGGCCAACCGAGCAGCCCGCCGATCACGGTGGCTTCGGCCTCGCGGTGATTCGGAGCGTCGTCGATGAGGTCACGCTGGACTCGACGACCGGCGGCGGCACGCGCCTCAAGATGGTCCGGTACACCACTCCTCCGGAGTAGCCTCCCTAAAACCTGAGAAACCGGGAAACAAACCCGGTTTTTCTCCTCTAACGGGTTGCGCTGTTCTCGTACGGCAATATACTGGTGGCCGTAATTAACGGCATCCACCAATACCAAGCGGGGAGGGCCTTGCTACAGCGGGTAAACGCGGGCAATAAATCTGTGGCCGACTACCGTAGCATAATCCGGCGGGAGCTCTACGAGGAGTTGCAGGACCTTTCGGAACGCTTGAAGGGCGTTCGGGTCTTGCATATAAACGCCACGAGCTTCGGCGGGGGTGTGGCGGAGATTCTGTACACTCTGGTACCGCTCACCCGCGACGTGGGTCTCGACGCTGAGTGGGGTGTGATGTTCGGGGCGGAACCTTTCTTCAACGTTACCAAGAACTTCCACAACGCCTTGCAAGGGGCCCCGTACGCGTTATCCGTGGAGAGCCGGGCGATCTACGAGGAGTACAATCGTCTGTCGGCGGAGGCCCTGGAGGACGAGTGGGACATCGTCTTTGTCCACGACCCGCAGCCGGCTCTGCTAAAGTACTTCTCCGGTGGACTCTCGCCGGAGACGAAGTGGATCTGGCGCTGTCACATAGACACCTCTACTCCGAACCGAGAGGTCCTCGACTACCTCTTCCCTTACATCCAGGGCTACGACGCCCAGGTCTACACCATGAGGGAGTACACCCCGCCAGACCTCGACCTCGAGGGGCTGGTCATCGTTCCACCGGCTATAGATCCCCTCTCGCCGAAGAACATGGCCCTCTCAGCCGATGACGCCCGCTATATCACCAACCAGTTCGGCATAGACAGTGATAGGCCGTTTGTTGTACAGGTCTCGCGCTTCGACCCCTGGAAGGACCCTCTGGGCGTCATAGATGTCTACCGTATCGTGAAAGAAGAGATCCCCGAGGTGCAGCTCGTACTCATCGGCTCGATGGCTCACGACGACCCGGAGGGCTGGGACTACTGGTACAAGACCGTTAACTACGCGGACGGCGACCGGGACATCTTCCTCTTCTCCAACCTCACCAACGTCGGCGCTATCGAGGTCAACGCCTTCCAGTCCGCGGCGGACGTGGTGATGCAAAAGTCTATCCGCGAGGGGTTCGGGCTCGTGGTGACCGAGGCGCTCTGGAAGGCGCGTCCGCTGGTCGCCGGCAGGGTCGGCGGCATCCCGATGCAGGTCATCGATGGAGGCGGCCTGCTCGTGGACGACGTCCCGGAGGCTGCGGCCGCCTGCCTCAAGATCCTCAAAGATCCGGACTTCGCCCGCCAGATGGGCCGCCACGGCAAAGAGCACGTCCGGAAGGACTATCTCACCCCTCGCCTCCTGCGAGACGACCTCGAACTCTTCGCTAAACTGCTCGGCGTGTAGGGAAGCTGGTCGAAGCCGGAAGAAGGCTGCGAGGAGGGTACATATGGGGGCACGAGGCGAGAGCGGCGGGAACGCGGACGAGAGCACACGGTTCATCATCGTCTCCAACCGGGGGCCGGTGACCTTCTCCCAAAACGAGTCGGGCGAGCGTGAGTATTCCCGTGGGGCCGGAGGCCTCGTCACGGCCTTGAATGCCGTCTCGCGTCGCGGGAGGGAGGCCGTCTGGATCGCCTCGGCCCAGAGCGAGGAGGACATGCGCGTCGCCGAAGAGAGCCGCGAGGAGCCTTACGAGGTCGAGGACCTAAAGATCGTCCTCGTCGAGCACGACGAGGACGCCTACGACCTGATGTACAACAGTCTGGCCAACCCCCTGCTCTGGTTCGTCCAGCACGGTCTCTACGACCTCCCTTACTCCCCGGAACTCGGTGACGACACGAGGAGGGCCTGGGAGGAGGGCTACGTCCCCGTGAGCGAGAACTTCGCCGAGGCCGTGGAGCGCGCGCTCGAAGCTATCGGTGGCGAGGAGGAGCCTGTGATCCTCGTCCACGACTACCAGCTCTATATGGTCCCTCATGCCCTCCGGGAGCGGCTCGGCGATAGCCCCTTCGGCGACGACCATTTCACCTCCCTCTTCGTCCACATCCCCTGGCCCGACCCCGAAGGGTGGCGCGTCCTACCGCGTTACCTGAGAGAGGGCGTCCTGAGGAGTCTCCTGGAGGCCGATATCGTAGCTTTCCACACTGGAGGTTACGCTCGCAACTTCGTGCGAGCGGCGCAAGAGGTTCTTGGGGTCGAGGCCGACGAGGAGGAGGGCGTGATCCACACCGGAGAGCGCGACGTGTGGGTGCGAGCGTACCCCATCTCCATAGATCCCGGTGAGTTCGAGGAACTGGCACAGAGCGAGGAGGTTCTAAAAGAGGAAGAGTCGGTAATGAACCTCCCCGGCAAGCTCCTGCTGCGTGTGGACCGGATGGACCTCTCGAAGAACATCGTCCGGGGCTTCCACGCCTACGACCGGATGCTCGAACGGTACCCGGAGATGCGAGAACAGGTCACCTTCCTTGCCCGGTGCCAGCCCTCCCGCGGGGACATCCCCGAGTATGCAAAATACGCTGAAGACATCCAGAACATCGCCGGCGAGATCAATGAGAAGCACGCTACGGGCTCCTGGAAGCCCATCGAGCTCTCGATGGAGGACGACTTCCCCCTCTCCGTCGCCGCCTACAAAAACTACGACGTCCTCCTCGTCAACGCCGTCCGCGATGGCATGAACCTCATCGCCAAAGAAGCCGTAATTGCCAACGAGAAGAACGGCGTCCTGATCCTCTCCGAAGGCGCCGGCGCCCACGAGGAGCTCGGTGAGCACACCATAACCGTCAACCCCTTCGACATCGACGAACAGGCTGACGCTCTGCACGAAGCCCTCACCATGCCCGACGACGAGCGCGCCCGCCGCGCGGAGGCGCTCGAAAAGACTGTCCGATCAAACACCATAGAAGAGTGGGTAGAAGCGCAGCTGAAGGACATAGCGGCTTATCGGGAGCGGTACGGGTAGGTGCCTATAACCACCCTTTCGAGGCTCGTGACCGTCTTCGCCGGATTGGCGAACCTGCTCATTTTGGCCGGGCCGAACGACCTCGCTTCTGCTTGCCGGAGGGGAGATGTGGGGTAGAACGAATTCCTTCCACCCGTACTCCCTATAGTAATCGCCGGGTTCATGACCTCAGAGATTAACTTAAGATGGTTCAAGCCACTGGTTCTTGCGGAGAAGCTCTCCCACCGCCATGGCACCATGGTGGTCGCGGTATGTTTGGGCGGGATATTGATGAGGTTTCTGCTCGCTGCTGCGCTCACCCTTAACTCACTCTTATTAGAGTGTTGGTCCCCGAACCACCACCCTCGCTACTCGAGCGGATACCGGTGTCCCTAATACCGGGCTTCGTAGGAGCCGTGTTTGGCTTGGTGCTAGGATTATTGGTAGGGCTTGGTTCTCGCCTTTTCTCTGGCAGCCATCCTCGGGCGGTTCAGGAGTAGAGAGCGAAACTAACCTTCCTCGTCCAGCAGCGACCGCAGCACCTCCTCGACTCCCTCCGTACCTTCCACGACGAGGTCAGCCTCGGAGACGATCTCCGGCGGTCCTTCCTCGCTCTTCACCCCGATCCGCAATATCTCCGAGAGTACGCCCTCCTCGCGCAGAGCTTCTAGCTCCCGGAAAGCGTCGAGGTCAGTGGTGTCGTCGCCCATGAAGAGCATCTTCTCAGGCTCGTATTCCTCAACGACTTTGCGGGTGGCGGTGCCCTTGTCGGCACGGATGGGGGGGCGCGCCTCGACCACCCCGCGTCCGGTCGTGATCCTCAGCCCCAGCTGCTCCCCCTCGCGCTCTACGAACTCCTTGCACCGCTCGCCAACCTCCGACGAGGTGTTGCGGTAGTGGATCGAGGCCGTAATGCCCTTCTCCTCGACGAAGGCGCCCAGAGGTTCCAGCTCCTCCCGCGCCTTCCTTTCGAGCTCTTCGACCGCTTCCTCGTAAGGCGCGGCTTCGGGGACGAGCTCTATCTCGCCGCCGCGCAGAACCTCGAACCCGTGATTGCCGTAGTATACGACCTCCTCAAGACCTACAAGCCGCAGAGCGTCCTCGGTCGTCCGGCCGCTGACGCCGGCCACCACACGATACCTCTGGCTCAGACGCCGTAGAAGCTCCCGCAGCTCTTCGGGGACCTCCGACATATCCGGGGTAGGGACGATGGGGGCGAGCACCCCGTCTATATCCGTCAAAACAGCGACCTTGTCTGGGTCTCGTCTCCAACTCCTAAGTTGCTCCCACGCTTTCTCGCTCACGGCAGACCAGCTACCGACGTGTCTCGCCGGAGACGAGCGCCACCCGTAGGTCGTTTACGTTCGTGCCGGTTGCGCCGGTGGAGACGAGCGCGCTGCCGGCTTTTAGAGCGTTGTACGAGTCGTTCTCGTCGAGGGCCTCAGCCGGTTCCACGTCGCTCTCGCGGATAGCGGTTGCGGTCTCTCCGGTCGCCAAGCCCCCCGCTGCATCCGTCGAGCCGTCGGCGCCGTCGGTGTCCACGGCGAGGGCCGCCCAGCGCTCGACACCTTCGAGCTCCACGGCCAGGGCCAGGACGAACTCTTGGTTGGGGCCGCCCGTGCCCTCTCCGCGTACCACGACCGTCGCCTCTCCACCGGTGACGATGGCGCACGGTGGGGGGAGAGGGTTCCCGCTCTCCAAGATCTCCTTCACCACCGCTGCGTGGAGACCGGCCACGTCCCGGGCGTCCCCGGTCAGGTACGTGGTGAGGAGGAGGGGTTCATAGCCTAAAGTGCGGGCCTTCTCCGCCGCGGCCGAGGCCGTCAGCCGGCTGCCGCCTACGATCACGTTCGTAAGCTTCTCGAAGGCTTCGTGGCCGGGCTTGGGGGTTTCCTGCCCCTCTTCGAGGTGATCGGTGACGCTCTGGGGGGGATCTATCTCGTAGCGGTTCAAAATCTTCGAGACGTCTTCGAGGGTCGTTGGATCGGGGGCAGTGAGGCCGCTGCCGATGGACGAGGGCTCGTCGCCAACGACGTCGGAGAGCAGAAGCGCCACGACGTGGGCGGGCGCGGCCCGTCGAACGAGGTTGCCGCCCTTCAGGGTCGAGACGTGCTTGCGCACGGTGTTGATCTCACCTATCTCTGCTCCGCTCCTCAAGAGTGCTCCGTTGAGCTTCTTCAGATCTTCGAGGCCGATATCGGACGCTACGTCTGCTAAAAGCGCTGACGCCCCGCCGGAGACGAGGACCAGCAGGAG
>DATDKT010000121.1:0-6511 GCA_036519775.1 Rubrobacteraceae bacterium | reverse complement strand
TCACGAATTCTTCTATCGCTACTTCGGTCTCCCTGATCCCGTAGGAGTCGTAGTGGTCCTTCATTTTTCGCTGCCTCCTCCTCTCGCCAGTACTCCCAGGGGCATCAGTATAGCTACTCTTGGTGTCCGAACAGAGAAGTCAGAAAAGGGCATGAAGGAGTTGCCAACAGGCTCATTAGCCCTCTCGGTATCTCGATGAATAAAGGCATCCCGCCCCGTAGCTCTTTAGGCGCAAGCCTTCAGAGGAAGTCCGTGCGGCCCCGCAACCCGCTTCTTACCCCCAGTACCCCCGGTGTTGAGTCTCCTGACCGCGAGAACCGGCGGTAGATTCGTGTGTGCGAAATCAGTAGGGCGTTCTTACAGGCAGACGCTGCGGTCTTTCGGAGAGGGCATCAAGCTTCCACTGCTCGCCTTCTTGGAAGCCTTCGGACTTATGCGCGGCTCCCCGGCGTCCACCTTCCTTCAAGATTCTTCTCCCTGAAGAATCGACGCGGCGCCGCACGTCCTTAAAGACGTTTAATGGTTCATTAGCCTGACGCTAACTTAACCTTTACGCAGCTTTATCCGAAGTGTGTAACCTTGAGGGCGTGTGAGGAGAGGGAAGGGAGGTACGTAAGCGTCGTGTGTGAGGAGGCGAATCGCGTATTGTCAAGGCACCATAACCACGGGCTAGAGGAAGAAGCCCCCATTCTCCGGGAGGAAGGGGAAGCCCGCAAAAGAAGGCGTGAGGCAAAAGCTGTGCGGGCCGATTGGAAAGCGAAGTCACTCGCCAAGAAGTTCCGAGAGACTTCGTATCTACAAAGTTTGCGCTAAGGGTATCAACAGGAAGGAGAGTAACTAGCTTTATGACCGACCAGCAGAGCCAGCAGAGGATAAACGAGGCCGCCGATCAGTTCACCGATGCCCTGGTGCAATCCTACAAGGTAGTCGCCGAGCGCGGCGCCTCGGCCCAGGAGCGGGGCGCACAGGTAACTGAGGTCTTCTTCAACCAGGCCATTAACAACCTGCGCGCTCAGGCCGAGGAGAACCGCCAAGCGAATGACCAGCTGGCTGAGCAGCAACAGCGCCAGGCGGACGCTGCGCGGACCCTTACCCGGGAGTCGGTGGATGCCTACATGTACTTCATGGACTCGATGTTCTCCTGGTGGCAGGGGGGTGTACAGACAGCCGAGCGTAGTGCCAGGAAAACCGAGAAGACCGCTACGGGTGAGAAGAGCTAAGGCAAAACGAGGCGTGGTACGTAAGGGCTGGAGCCTCTGCACCGTTTTGGTTTTAGATCGTTTAAAGTGGCTTTGAAGGACAACTACATAACGGCTAGGGCTGCGCCGAATACGCTAGGGAAGAGCTTACGTTTAGAGCTGGGAAGGCTGCCCAATACTATGCTTCTCGGGAACGTGGAGGACTTCCTAAGGGAACGGGACGAAAAGGGAACAAGCTCCCTCTTAAAGCTAGTCGCGATGCGCGAACTCTGCGATGGTGGGCTCGACTATCGAGCCGGGCGTTGTTGAGGCCTGCTAACTTAGAGCCGCCGTTCCGGTTCCACGCACAAACCCTCGACCTGCACAGCTACCGAGAGTGGGGAAGCGGTCCGACCAGGGGAGTGTTCTTTCTCGGTGGAGGATTTTAAGACCTGTCCGGTTCCTTGCACGCACCAAGCATCGATAAGGTAAGCCTATGGTTGCAGGTGCGCGACGTCGACGCTCTCAGGCGAGAGCTCGAAGACTCAGGGGTGGACATAGTAGAGCCTCCTGCAGACTAGCCGTGGGGGTTGCGCGAGACGCAGGTGCAAGACCACGACAGGGTGAAACTAATAATCGTCCTGATGCCTAAGGAGCACCCTTTTCAAGGCCCTTAGGTGAGCTGCCCGATTCTTTGTGCCGCAACCCCTTCCCTTAGCGCAGCAGAATGTTTTGCCTCCCCGATGCGTTGTGTAGCAGCCGCTTCACGTGGAGACGCCCTTTCTCAGGTCCCAGGTCTCTGAAAGGCCCAGGAATCAAGTTTCGCTTCGCGCCGGATCGTTGGCAGGCAGGACCTCCTTCGCCCATGCCGAGCGTTTCCAGTTGGGCACCGGCGTCGAGCAACTCGCCTTGGGCACGAAACGAGAGCGTTCCACTAGACGGTACTTGTGAATGTAGCGTGGGCAGTTCGGGAATACCTCGCTCGCTCGCACCCGCACGATGAGCTGTGCCTCGGGATACTGTTCCATCAAGTCGTCGTGCTCGGCTATGCTCGCTACCCCGTTGATCCGCAACCGTCTCCCCTTCTCGAAGTCGATGAAAAGCATCCCGACGTTGGGGTTGATTAAGACGTTGCTGCCGAGAGGTACATACCGTTACCGTCGTAGTTGGGAAAGCCCACCGTGTGCCCGTCTAGGACCCGCACGAAGCCGGGCTGCCCACCCTTATAAGAGCAGTTAGGACGTCCCTGCTCGTCAGCCGTCGCCAAGAAGAACATGTCCAGTCTCTCGACGAAGGCCTTGTCGTCCGCGTTGATTATGTTGTCCACCAGCCTCTCATCAATGCGGTCGGCTAGGCGACGGGTGTCGAAGTGGTCTTGCAGTAGGCGTTGCCCATCGTGTTATGTGGCCATCATAGAATACCCTCCTTTTACTGCTCTTGCAGCGACGAATAGTAGCTAGGTTATCTATTAGAGAGAGCTTGCGCCAATAGGCGAGTAGCGAGTGTATCAATAACCAAAGAGACAGCGGTCTGATCGTTCGGGTAATTGCCAAGTATAAACGTTACCAGCCTAGTGGGGCAGCCTCTTAGCTGACCAATTGCTCGGGCAAAAATCGGGGGCTCGGGTCGGGGCTCGGTTCTCCGAACACTCGCCTAGCTGCAAGGTCTGCCTGGATAGCCTTATGGGCCTGGGCTAGGGCTTCCTTGTAGCTCATCCCCCAGGCCGCACAATTCTCTAAGTCGGGCACGCACGCGACGAAGCAGTCGTCCTCCTCACTCCAGAATATTTCTATTGCGAACTTGTATTCCGGTTCTCGCATTGCGTAACCTCCTTTTCCCGCAACCCAAGAGGAGTCATTTCTATTATGACAATGACCGTAAATAACGAAGCTGTCAAGGGGATGAAAGCAGCATTGCCCAAAGGGCTTGCGAGAAGGGTCAGGAAGGGCCAATCCAGTTGCGTCCGGGAAGGCTCCACACTCTTTCAGTCGCAACCCGCTCCCTTAGTATGGAAAGGATTCGAAGCTGCCAAAGGATCGACTTGTGAGTATTGCCCCCTTCCGCAAGGAAGTCCCGATCGTGGCCCAACTATACCGAGCAGACTCACCCTACTTGATATAGTCAAATACTGAAGACGCCTGGACACACGTTTTCATCTACTTGGTCTTCGACGAATGAGATGAAGTCTCGACCATATTGCTCGCAGTCAAACCACTCGTCTCGCCACCTCTCATCAGTGACAAATTCTCGATGGTCCTCAAGAAGACCCACCATCGTCTGTTCTCATTTCTCAGCCTCGATCCTCGAATAATAGATAGTCTCGGCATTGAGGAGAGCAGTGGCTGAAATCTATTCGTTCTCATCGTTCAACTCACAATTCGTGCACGGTTCTGTATACAGGTGATCGGCCCTAAGTGTCAAATAGTTTTGCAGCACGCCGGTCGCGGCACCTTCATTCTGAACCCTATTCGTTTCTTCAAGCGTATTAAGGCCCCATGCAAATGCGATTATCACCACAACAACCGCTGCACAGATCGTAGATAGGAATCTAAGATTCGCAACCCTCTCGAAGTATTTCATCCATCGGTGTTCCCAACCTACGCAATAGGCTTTCTATCATGTTGAACTCCTCCAAAAAGCCTCGCTGCAACTGTCTTGCTTGGTATGGTAGCGTTGCGCCGATCCTTACTCTACCAGCCTCTAAAGAGGCCGAATGTAGACCGAAAGATCGCTCTCAAAGTATCATACGCTACTTGGTGAGGCCCTCAAGTAACTATCTCAGAACATCCGGCAGGGCATACTGAGGCTGAATGCCAGCAAGCGAGGCTGGCGTGCTAAGAAAACAAGGCAACAAAGCACGAATACCTCATCTTCTCCAACTGGGTGCGCACCGTCGCCCGAAGCGCGCGGGGCACGTTGGTTTTCTGAATGGCTACCCGTATCGCAGCCAAGATGTGGATGTTCAGTGGCGGCGGGCTACCAGAAGTGGTACATATAACCCAATATGGCAGAAAAAATTCAAGACGAAGAGGAGGATGGAGTCTTGGGTACCAGGAGAGTGGCGCTAAAGCCGCACGCGAGCAGGATCCGGCACTGGGTCGACGAGGGGCGGGGGGATGATTGGATCGCCCGGGAGTTGAACACCACCCCCTCAAGTGTGCAGAGCTTTCGGTCGCGCAACTCCATCTACCGCCGCGACCCCATCCGTCGCGGGCGGCTCTCCGAGCATCCCGTCGTCCTAGATCAGAACGACTCGGGGATAGTCCTGATCACCGACGCCCGCAACTCCGAGGTCTTCACCAACGAGTGGCGCAACTACCTCCGTCGCAACCCGGAGGACCTGCAAATAATCGTCACCCAGGACCGCATCTACCTCGAAAAGGTCCACTAGGCTAGTGCAAGAGCCCACGGTCGAGCTAAACCTCTCACTGAAAACCGCCGAAACCCTTCACGCCACCCTCGAAGGTCTGCTCGAAGGTAGCGGCCACAAAGAAGCGGATCTTGAGAGAGCATACCGCACTCTCGCCTGGCGTATCCTGGCCGTCAAGAGGAGCTCTGGCCTCACCGGCCGGATGGCTGAGCTCGCACGCGAAGCAGGAAGCGTAGAGGAGTACGAGGGCGCCCGTGATGAGACTTTGGGTCCTATACTCGACGGCCTGGAGAGCGCCGAGAACCGCGACCCTTAAACAGGTTGCCGGCGCTCCGGTTTGCTCGTTTCGTTACCAAACCGTTCTACAGGAGTAGCGGTAACGTAATCTCGGGACGTTGAACAGCTACATCCAGGGCGCCGAAAACGAGGGCGACCAGGAGCTCGTGGAGTTCTTTGACAGTGTCCTGGAGAATAACCATAGGGCTGCCAAGCGGGCAAAGGAGATACTCGTGCCCCGACTGCAGGGCGAGCAAGAGTAGCTCTTCGCCGGACGCAGCGATAGGTCCTGTCGGACCGGGACAGAACAGCTCCGAATCTTCTGCGCCCTTACAATATGTTTTGTCGTAGGGATACAAAGGAGCGTGTAGGTCGAGTGTTATTCGTGGCGCTGTTCACAGAGAAAGAGGGAAGCGCCGTAAGCTTAGATACTTTCCTCGCCCGTAGGATGCAAGGGCCACAGATCGGGCAAGCCCCCACGAAAGGGCGCATCGAAGGGTTAGAGCTGGTAGGCGAGTACTGGCTGCAATCGCCAGATCCCAAGGTCGTCGTGATCTTCACCGCCGAGAGCGATGCCCCGATTCTAGAGCTGTCTGCCGAGTGGGAACAAGACTTCGACGTCACCGTGGTCCCGGCTAGCAAGGTAGAAGACCTGATGTGAGGCTACCGACCTCATTACTGTAATACGCAAAGCCCCCAAGATCGTGGATCTCCTGTAATATATCGAGATCTATGGCTGCCACGAAGTCACCCGCAGAGATATTAGAAGCCGTAGTCGAGGATGGTAGGAAAGAACTGCGCCGGGGCGACACGGGGCTCGCATTCAGTGGCTTCGCCGCTGGGCTCAACATCTCGTTCTCGGCTATCGCGCTGGCAGTTGTAGGCTCGCTCACCGGCGGTATAGGGCTGGCGGCCATAGCCGCCTACCCTATAGGGTTTCTGATCGTTGTCCTCGGGCGTGCTGAACTCTACACCGAAAACACCGTGACCCCGGTAGCCGTGGTGCTCACGGACCGGAGCAAGCTACTAGATATGCTAAGGCTCTGGGCAGTGATCTTTGTCTTCAACATCCTTGGCGTAATAGCCTTCGCTTTCGTATTCGCCTATGGAAAAATACTCAGTCCCGCCGCTTCTGAGCTCTTGCTCGGCGAGGTCGCTACCAAGATCGATGCGGGGTTCTGGGAGGTGACCCTGAAGGCGGTGATCGGGGGGTGGCTCGTGGCGCTCATAGCCTGGATGGTGGCGGCCTCTCAGGACACCATATCTCAAATATTCTTCACCTGGTTACTGGTACTTCTCATCCCGGCCACAGGGCTGGCGCACTGTATCGCGGGCTCCGCGGAGGTCTTGATAAGCGTCTTCGCGGGCGAAACCTCCTGGGCAGAGTACCTCGGCCGTTTCTTGCTCCCGGCCACCCTCGGGAATACCATTGGAGGGCTCGTGCTGGTCACGCTACTGAACTATGGGCAGGTCGTAGGCTCTAGGAGGAAAGCGTAGGCACTGCGAGTGTCTACGGGGCTCCAGTCGGCAATCCTCGGTGGATTGCTACAGATGAAAATACTCCTTTAAAACCAACAGCGTGTATGTGAGTGCTTTGCATAAAGCACTCACATACACGCTAAGAGGCAGGGTCCGTAGGTCTCCGGGGGCCCCTTGGGATCCGACTTTTCCTGCTACAGTCCTTGGG
>DATDKT010000120.1:0-5111 GCA_036519775.1 Rubrobacteraceae bacterium | reverse complement strand
GAAGATCAAGGCTAGTACAATCTCCGGGTTACGGTTACGCAGCTGCCGGTACACTTCGATGAATCGGTCGGAGTCCGGGTGCCCTCTGAGTAGCTCTATGGCCTGCGCTTCCGAGATGGAGGTCGGTAGCTCCTCCTCGACCCTGCGCACCGGGTTGTACCAGCGCATGGTTTCTGTCATAGGATCACCTCTCCTCGGATGGAAACTTAGACTATCACTAGCCTTGGCCTTGGGGCGTACCGAGCATCGAGAGGCCCTGAGAGCTTCACTAACAAGCTATCTCAAAACGCTATGCCCCTTTGAAGGGAAGCCTTGCTGACAGATGCCGCATCCTGGACAGGAATGAGAGAAGGGTACCGGCTACCGGCTCTCTAGTACACGAGGCTGCGACGTATCGTGGCCGAGAAGCGGTCCACGAGCAGGACCACGATTATGGTCACTCCTACCAGCGTGGCGACCTTTGGGTAGTCGAAGAGGTTCATGGAGATCAGGATCTGCTGCCCTATCCCTCCGGCCCCTACGAAGCCGAGTATCGTCGCCGAGCGGATGTTGCATTCCCACTGGTAGAGGGTGAGCGAGGTGAAGCCGCTCATCGCCTGCGGCAGCCGTCCGAAGAGAAAGGCCTGGAGCGCCCCCGCTCCCGTCGCCCGTAGGGCTTCGACGGGCCGGGAAGGCACCGCTTCCAGCGTCTCGCTGTAGAGCTTGCCGAGGATACCGGCCGAGTGGACCGCGAGGGCTAAAGTTCCTGGGAAGGGACCGAGGCCCAGGGCCACCACGAAGACCAGCGCCCAGAGAATGTCAGGGACAGAGCGGAACACGTTCAGGACGAAGCGCGAGACGTGGTAGGGGACGACCCTGAGCAGGCGCTCGCTGCGCGAGGCGCCGGCCGTCGAGGCGTCCCCCGTCGCAAGGGCTGCGAGTGGAAAGGAGATCACTGCCCCGATCAAAGTGCCCAGGAACGACATCTGGAAGGTCTCCAGGATACCCTTGCCCGTTGTCTGGAGCGTCCTCGCCGAGAGGTCGGGCGGGAACATCTCGGAGATAAATTTCTCGATGGGACCGGTGCCGGCAACAAGCTCCACGAGGTCGAAGCCCACGCCCTGCGCGCTCCAGCCGGTGAGGCCGAGGATGACGAGGACGACGAGGGCCGGCCCCCAGGAGAAGCGCGGGACCGCGCCGCCGATGCGCGGTCGCTCAGTGGGAGGAGACGCCATCCCGGCCCTCCGTCAACGATATGGGGTCTTTAGGACGTTCGTCGGCCGGCTCGGGACGCGCGGCCTCCCGGTGCGGGTCGTCGCCCGCATAGATCTCGTTTAACGTCTCCCCGGACAACTTCTCGGGAGGCCCGTTGTAGGCGATCTTCCCCTCGCGCAGCGCCACCACACGCGGGAACCGTCGCGCCAGCCCCACATCGTGCAGGTTCACGAGGAGCGTCGCGCCCTCGTGGTTTAGCTCCATCAGCGCCTCGAAGACGCGCTCGGTAGTAACGGGGTCCACCGCGGCGAAAGGTTCGTCGGCGAGCACGAGTTCGGGGCGTTGCACCAGCAGCCGAGCGACGGCTACCCGCTGCTGCTGGCCGCCGGACAGGTCCGCTGTCCTGGCTCGGGCCTTCTCCTCGACGCCGACGCGGTCCAGAGCGTCCGCGACCCGAGCGGCCAACGTCCTATTGGGACCGACGAGGAAGGTTCGGAGCGTGGCCCGCGCGCCCATGCCCCCGACCTCGCCGAGGGCCGCGTTGACGCCCGCGGGGAGCTGCGGGACGAGGTTATAGGCCTGGTAGATGGAACCGATCCTGCGCCGAAGACCCTTGAGCTCCCCTTTCGAAAGGGCGTAGAGGTCGCGCCTACCGACAGTGACCTTACCGTCGGTGAGGGCTACGCTCCTCGTCAGCACCCGGAAGAGCGTCGTCTTGCCGGCCCCCGAGGCCCCGACCACAGCGAGGCTCTCCCCTGGCTCGACCGCGAGGGTGACGCCGTCGAGGGCCGCCGCTCCGCGGAACGAGACCGCGACGTCCTGTAGGGCGAATCCTCCGGCGGACGCCACTCTACTGCGCCGTGAGGAGGTCAAGTTCCTTCGCCTGCTCTTCGACGTAGTCGTAGTCTTTAGCTTCGACCCTCTCGTAGCCCTCGGCGCGCAGGAGGTCGAGGAGCGCCGGATCGTCTAGATCGAGGAATGCCTGGGTGATGTCCATCTTCAGGTCGTCGGGGAGGGCGCCGCGAACGACCCAGGGATAACCCTCTATGGGATCGGACTCCTCTATGACGCGCACGCTGTTCTCATCGACGGTGCCCTTGTCTTCGAGGTCGTACAGGATGCGGTCCTCGAGACCGCCCCCGTCCACCTGCCCGTTAGCGACTGCCTGGGCGGTTGCGTCGTGGCCGTTGGTGTAGTTGAAGTTGCCCAGGTCCGTCCGGTAGTCGATGCCTGCGTCCCTCAGCATGATCGCGGGGTACAGAGAGCCCGAGGTGCTGGAGACGCTCCCGAACGCGAAGTCTCTGCCCCGAAGCTCCGAGACGTCCTCTATCTCGCTGTCGGCCGGTAGGATGATGACCGAGTGGTACGTTGTGTCGCCGGTCCGGGGGTTGATCTCCGTTACCAGCGGTACTACATCCGCCCGGTTGCGGGCCTGCGCGTAACTGAGACCGCCGAAGTACGCGAGGTCCAACTGGTCGTTGACCATCGCCTCGACCACCGCGTTGTAGCTCGTCGGTACCGTAAGCTCTACCTGGCGTCCGAGCTGTTCGGAGAGGTAGTCGCCGAAGGGCTCATAGTTAGCCTCCACGCTCTCCGGGTTCTGGTTCGGGACCACCCCGACCCTGAGAGGATCGGGATCGTCCGCCCCCTGCTCACCGCCACCGCTGCTGCCACAGCCCGTAAGGGCCAGGACGAGGACAAGGATGGCGAGCACACCAAGACGCCTGATCAGATGGACTCCTTCTCGGTACAAAGGCCAACAAAGGCTTCGGCCGCCGGCGAGAGCGGACGATCACGCTCGACGACCAAGACGAAGGGACGCAGAAAGGAGAGCCCGCGAACGCGAAGCCGCCCTACCTGCTCTTCGGACTTCAGGGTGCGTACCGGCACGACCCCGAGCCCCGCCCCCTCGGCGACCGCTCCTACGACCGCGGCGTTGGACCCGAGTTCCATCGTGACTCGCGGTGCGAGGCTGACCGTCGCCAAGCCCTCCTCTGTGGCCTGACGCGTAGCAGAGCCCTCCTCGCGCATTACGAACGGACGATCCGCCAAATCTTCCGGAGCCAATTCTGAGCCGGCCAGCGGGTCGGTAGCAGCGACCACCAGGACTAGCTCATCTTGCTCGATCGCCCAGCTATCCAACCTGGGGTGGTCCACCTTGCGGCCCACGATCGCGAACTCGACCTCGCGTTCCAGGAGAGCCTTAAGCGTCTCCTCGGTGTCGGCGATTTCCACGTCAAGCGTGACGTCCGGATAGCGGGCGGAGAAGTCCGCCGCTACGTGCGGTACTAACACCTCACCGGGTGTCGTAGAAGCACCTACGACCAAACGTCCGTGCGGGGCAGAGTAGTGAGCCATGTCCTCCTCCAGGTTGGAAATCTCCTCCAAGACTCGTCGCGCGTGATTAGCGAGGCACTCTCCTGCAGGGGTTGCTCGCACACGTCCGCCCCGAACTAGCAACGCGACCTCGAACCGCTTCTCTAGGGTATGCAGATGATTGGATACGGCAGGCTGGGTCAAGCCCAGCCGCCGTCCGGCCGCCGAGAGCGAGCCTTGCTCCAGGATCGAAAGAAAAACGCGCAGCCCTTGAATGCTAATGCTCATAGCCGGAGAATATCATAGCCAAGTTATGGGCTACATAAGTATATGCTGAGAAGTCGTTCAGTTAGTACCGCACAGTTTATTGATTCCGAAAGGAGATCGATGAAGAAGGAGCGTATACCTTGCAGAAAGCCGCTACCGACGATTTGGCGCGTGCCTGATGAGCTGTGGGAGAAGATCGAGCCGATCCTTGCCGAGCATGACCCACCTAAGCGGACCGGGCGCCCGCGGGTGGACCAGCGCGCCGTCTTTGACGCGATCATCTTTCGGCTGCGAAGCGGCTGTCAATGGAACCGGCTGCCCGCAGAGTTCCCCGACTATTCCTCCGTTCATCGTACTTTCCAGCGCTGGGTCGGGCTGGGCGTCCTCGATCGGGTCTGGCAGTCCTTGGTTGAAGAATGCGAGGAGCTTGGCGGAACCAATTGGGAGTGGCAGGCGGCGGACACGGCGACGGGCAAGGCCCGTTTTGGGGGGATCTCATCGGCCCTAACCCCACCGATAGAGCGAAAAACGGTGTGAAGAGGAGCGTCTTGGTCGAGGCTGGCGGCGGCCCGCTTTCGGTGGTCGTCGCCGGAGCCAACGTCCACGATGCGAAGCTCTTGGCAGCCACGCTAGAGGCGGTGGTCGTGGAGCAGGTCAAGCCCACCGACAAAGCGCCTCAGTACCTGTGCCTAGACAAAGGTTACGATAACCCTACGGGAGAAGAGACCGTGGCCCGGCACGGCTATACCCCTCACATCCGACGCATCGGTGAGGAGAAACTGGACCAGACTAGAAGGCAGCGCTACCCGGCTCGCCGGTGGGTCGTGGAGCGCACGCTCGCTTGGCTTTCTAAGTGCCGGGCGATCCTCGTTCGCTACGATAAGAAGGCGCGCAACTACCTAGGAATGCTAAAGTTGGCCTGCATCCTGCTTTGGTACCGCCGCCAGCATCGCTTATCTCTTTTGAGATAGTTTGTAAGAGGCGCGTAGCCCCGGCCCGCCTCACAGGCAAAATGTCACATGCTATTGTTGGAAAACGAGTGGCTGAAGCGGGCCGGTACCATCAGCATACCCCTTCCTAAAGTTAGCCTCAAACTAGGAGGCGAGAGCCCCGGCCCGCCTAGCAAGGAAGTTTCGCCGCTTACACATGGAGAGCGGGCCGGGCCTCACCAGCATACCCTTCGTGGGGCTAGCTTCAAACGTTGCACTCCGGTATATTCGAGGGGCTCGGGCTAGCGTACATGGAACAATGCCCTTTCTATACACCGGCTCGAGCATGGCGGCCATATACCGTACGGGGCCGGACTCAGTAACCGGCCCTGGCCGCCCTCTATT
>DATDKT010000119.1:0-8901 GCA_036519775.1 Rubrobacteraceae bacterium | reverse complement strand
AGAAGTTAGTGCCCCAGGTGTCAATTTGCCCTCTGCCGGCAGGGGCGTCCCAATAGGCCCCCGGCGGCGGCAGTAATGGGTGAGTTCTGTCAAGGCCTCTAAAGAGAGAGTGAGCCACCGGAGGTAACCAATATGACGCTGTACTCGGCCAGCGTTACGCATCTTCTCACCTTAGACGGGGGCTTCGCGCCTCTCAGTGAGGCTCTCAGCGCCTCTCGAAGCACAGTACGCCCCACACAAGGCCGAGGCTAGTTCTTGTGTAATGGTGTACGCTCCATTCCGAGGAGAGAGGTGATCCTATGTCGGCGACGACGATGCGATGGTAGAACCCGACGCGTAGGGTCGAGGAGGAGGTCCCGGCCCCCATATCGGAAGCGCAGGCCATAGAGATGCTCAGTGGACACCCTGACTCTGAACAGTTCATCGAGGTGTACTGGCGGTTGCGCAGCAGGCACCCGGAGATTGTACAAGCCTTGATCTTCACAGGAGAGACGTTCTACATGGAGCACCGGAGGGGACAGCCTCCAAACTAGCAGCCCTAGCCCTTACCCGACCCCTCGCTGCCCAGGAGTAGGGCTCTCAGCGCGTCTTGCGCCGGACCAGAGCGCCAACGACGAGGGCGGCGGAAGAGGATGGTTTCATAGCTAACCCTCGTGGTCCTTATGGAGACGCGCTTACGCTGCCCAAGTGACAGCCCGAAAACTTGCCATCGGTTAGTGGCGCGGGCTCTAGGCTGTGGCGGAGCGGCCCACGCCGCGTCTCCTTTCTCTATACTTTGATCAACTGTAACCGCTCGGCTTCAGAACCGGCGGGCGTGAATATCCGAAACCGATAGGATGTGTTTGCGGACTGGGAATTTGATGCCGGAGGGATTATGCAAAGAGGATCCTCTGACACCTGACGAACGCGAGGAGTACGAGTCGGACCTCATCGCCTTCTGCGACCGCGAGCTGAACTTGCTCGGCGACCTCGAGGGCCTCAACGTCCTCTACGCTGGCGGCGCTTCCCCCCTCTGGCTCGAAGGTCTCGCTCGGCGCGTCGGACCCACCGGATACCTCACCGCCCTCGAGCTCGACCCGGACCAGGTCTCGAGGGCCGCGGACATCCTCGGGGAGACGGACTTACCCATCCCGATCAGGCTCGCCATTGGGGACGTCTTCGAGTTTCCTTTCGAGTCCCGAACGTTCGACCTCGTCTACTCGGCGGGACTCTTCCACGAGTTGGATACGCGAGAAGAACCCGCTGGGGAGGCGCTCTCGGCGCTCGTCCGCTCCGTTCGAGTCGGCGGGCGAGTAGCGACCGGTGATTTTATTGACTCCATAGCGGCCACGCAGCTCGAAGACGAAGAGATTCAAGCCGAATGGACGCGCGGGGCCTTAGGGAGGGAGTTCTACGGCATCGGATCGCCGGAGCGGCTCATCACGTTGCACGAGTCCGTCCTCGACGACGTCCGGTGGTGGATCTCGCCACCGTATCCCTTTCGCCACCTCGACAAGCTAGTCTTGGACGAGGACGAGCCCGCGGGGTTCCTCCTCCTGCCTAGCGCGACGGCGGAGAGGCTTCGCGAGCGCCGCAGCGCACTCCGGGAGCGTATCGCGCGCGAGGGCTACACGCGTCCGGCGACGCTGTACGCCGAGGGGTTCGTAGCCGGCGATTAGCCGATCCGCGACCCCACTGACCGTAACCCCACACCCAGGGATTGAAACATTTTATTCTTGTCGCAGTCTCCATCACAAGACAAGCATGTCTTGTTACAAATACTTCGAGCAAGGAGGGAACGCCGTGTCGTCGTTGAACCTCATCCGCTTGAGCGGGTGGCGGCCGTATTGACTGGCGTGCTGCTCACGATCGGTAACTTCCTGGGCCTTGCCGCCGAGATCGAGAACCTGAGCGAGTGGGTGACCAAGCCCTCTTATGCCTTCATCTGGCTGCTTTACCTACTTGCTGGCGTGCTGCTAATGGTCGGGCTAGTCGGCCTCTACGCCTACCAGTCGGAAGCGGCCGGCATCCTGGGGCTTGTGGCCTTTGTGGGACCCTTCTTGGGCACGGTGCTGGTGCTGGGCACCGTTTGGGCCAGCTCTTCGTCGCTCCGTTCCTGGCGGTCGGAGCTCCCAGAACCCTCGATACCGAGCCCACGGGATCGCTGGCGGCGGGGTTCATGCTACCGTTGACGCTCCTGGCCGTTGCTTGCTGTTCGGGATAGCCGCGCTGAGAGCACGGGTCTACCCGCGAGTAGCCACCATGATACTTATCATCGGGGCGATCGTTGGTTTTCTACCCTTGCCTCTCACGGAGCTCGTACTTAGCGTAGCTATGGCCTGGCTGGACCTGACCCTTTTGTCGGGACGAGGGGCGGCAGCCGCCCTGACGACCGCTGGAGCTCAACCGCGAGTGTAGTGAGAGACTATCTCTCGAGAACGATCGTTACCGGCCCGTAGTTGACGAGTGCGACGCCCATCATCGCCCCGAAGGAGCCGGTCTTCACGGAGACTACGCCCGCCTCGCGGAGCTGCCGACAGAAGTAGTCGAAGAGCATCTCGGCTTCCTCCGGGGGAGCGGCCTCTACGAAGCTAGGGCGCTTGCCTTTTTTGGTGTTGGCCAGCAGGGTGAACTGCGAGACGGCGAGGATCTCGCCTCCGGCCTCCCGGACGTCCAGATTCATTTTGCCTTCGTCGTCGGCAAAGATGCGCAGGCCTGTGACCTTCTCGGCGAGCCAGTTGGCCTCGGCTTCACCGTCTCCCCGGGCTATGCCGACGAGGAGCAGGAGGCCGGGACCTATGCCGGAGATCTCCTCGCCGCTCACGGTGACGGAGGCATTCTTTACGCGCTGGAGGACTACCTTCAAGGGGTTTAGAGGGGTTGACGCCCGCGGTAGCCGGCCTGTATTTCGTGCCAGTAGCCGATCCGCTCCTCAGGCGGGCGCCAGCAGAGGAAGACGACGCGGCCATGCCTTTCGTGAGGGAAGTCCAGGAGGCCAGAGTCGAGATCCTTCAGGAGGACACCGAGCTCACGGATGCGTTCTATGGCGAGGTAGAGGTTGTACGCCTCGACCCCGTATTCGGAGCTCACGCGCCCGCCGCCGTTCGAGGTGGAGGCCTCGAGGATAGGCTTCAGGTGTGGGGCCTTCTCTCGCATGGCGTTACGGTGAACCGCAACGTCGCCCAGGAGTTCCTTGAGTTTGGGCAACAAAGCGTTCGCCTCCTCGACCGTGAAGATCCTAGGGAAAGAGAGTCCCTCCACGTTTTGCGTCTTCTAGCGCCCCAGCGCCAGCCGGTCGGCGAGCATTCCGGGGAGGCCGGCGGCCCGGATCTTGTCCTGGGCCTTCTCCACGTCGTACTCGACGAAGCGGTAGGCGATCCGGGTTTCGTCCTGAGTGTTCTCGACGAGAACGTAAGAGGCGAAGGTGTCGCCGTCACGGGGCTGGCCAACCGAGCCCGGGTTGACGAGGTAGGGCCCGCCCGAGGTCAGGTCGAGGGTGTCGTGAGAGCCGGAGGACGGGCCGTCGGGCGAAGGGACGACGGTCTTTACGTGCGTGTGGCCGAAGAAGCAGACCTGAACGTTCGGGTAATCCGCCGTCAGGACGGCGAGGTTCGCCCGTGCTACGGCCCCGTTGAGGATGTACTCGTCCGGGTCGCGCACCGAGCCGTGCACGAAAAGCGTCTCCTCACTTTGCAGCATGCGTGGCCGCGTGCGCAAGAATTCGGCGTTATCCGGCGTCAGTTGCTCGCGGGTCCACTCGATGGCCGCGGCGGCAACCGGGTTGAACCAGGCCAGGTCCGTGGAGAGGTCCGTGACCGCGAGGTCGTGGTTGCCGGAGATCACCGGCATCTCGTAGGAGCGCACCGACTCGCAGCACTCGTTCGGACTCGCCCCGTAGCCGATTACGTCGCCAAGGCAGTAGATCTCCTCGACCCCGTCCGGGACGTCTTCAAGGACGGCTTCGAGGGCTTCAAGGTTGCCGTGTATGTCGGAGATGACCGCGTACATATCGGATGCAGCGTAGTATAGCAGTCGGTGATGGGCTGTCAGACTTTCGTCGGCAGGCCGGGTGGACTCGGGCGTTGAAGGGGCACGGGCCTTACGGTAACATTACTGGGTGGTTTCCTCTTTGTGGGCCTGTAGCTCAGGGGATAGAGCAACGGTTTCCGGTGCCGTGTGTCGGAGGTTCGAATCCTTCCAGGCCCGCTTCACTTTTTCATCGCAAAGCGCAGAGTTTTGTGGAGATCCTCCCTTTGGGCCCACCGGCCCTACTGCACCTTAACTGCACCCCAAGAAGGGAGGATCTCTTGAGGAAATCTAGAGGAGAGGGGTCCATCTACAGGAGGAAGGATAGGTTGTGGGTGACCCGCTACAAGGCCACAGGCAGGAGGAAGTACCTCTACAGGAAGACCAGAAAGGCCGTGGCTGATAAACTCAGGGGGAGGCTGTCCTGGGGGGGTAGGTTCCGATTTAAAGAGGAATGTTCTGTGTGTGGGCGCTTATGCGGATAGATGGCTCCTCACGGTGAGGGACACCGTTAAGGAGCGGACCTGGAGGCGGCACGAGGAGGTTGGGAGGCTCCACGTGAAGCCTTCCATTGGTAGTAAGTATGACGCCTATTAAGCCAGTCCTTTGGACGTACAGGAGCTTTACCTCTCGAAGCTCGATTCGGGTCTTTCGCCCCGGACGGTTCAAATCATCCACGCGACACTCCATAAGGCCCTCAAGCAGGCCGTATCATGGTCGCTGGTCTCAAAGAACGTTACCGAGGCCGTGACGCCCCCGAAGCCTCAGAAGAAGGAGATTATTCGAGTCCTGACCTCGGAGGAGGTGAACGGTATAGTCCAAGCGGCGAGGGGGGAGAGATTCGAGGCCCTCTAGGTGCTAGCCGTGACCACCGGAATGCGCCAGGGGGAGCTTCTCGGCCTCAAATGGGAAGATGTGAATCTCCAAGGGGAAGTTCTCCGAGTAACGAGGACGGTTTGGGCAGGCCAGGCAACGCCTTCAAGGTTTGCCAAGGGTTATGGCTCTATTCGCCTGACCATGATGGCGAAGGAGGCCCTCCAGAAGCACAAAGAGAAAAACGATAGAGGAGAGTAGGTCTTCTCGCCCAGCAACAGCACCCCGGTTAGCTGTCACAATCTTATAAACTGCTTCTGGTGACTACTCCTTGAGAAGATCGTGCTGCCGAGGATTCCTTTCCATAACCTCAGTCACACTTGCGCTACCTTGCTGCTCTCCAAAGGTGGCATGTACCAAGAGCTCCTAGACGATCTTGGTACATGCCACTATAAACATTACCCTCAACACCTATGGTGACGTCTTACCGAGGATGGGGATGCGGCAGCTTCGGCTATGGATGATGCTTTAGATTAGGCCAGACGGCTCACGTCTCCTACGCGTGCATACGGTTTCTAGCTTCCTGCCAATTTAGGGGTATATCCGAGCCACTCACTCGCCACCGAATGAATTTCGTTTGACCCATATGTGGGATTAGGTCCGTCATCACCCGACCGTGTGGATTCGTCCCGACGAACCTCATCAGGGATTCTTCATCCTCCCACACCGATAAGGTCCAGAATTTTCTGCTCGGTACGTTTGCGTCCATGGAGTACCCGATCAGACCCTCCGAATCGGCTAGCTGACGCCAGATCTGGTAGACGTACCTCATGAACTTGGGCACCGCACGCCATTTGTTGAGTGGCAAATAGGACAACAACGCGACGTACTCTCTGCCGTTCTCGGGAGCGGCGAAGGATTTCCATGGCGACGCGGGCACAGTAAACCTCCTTACCTTTCCACCGTCACCATTGTGCCTGCCCATCAAGCCCACCGCATCCCTAGGATAGGAGCAGCTTTGGAAAACCCCTTCCCTCCAACCGGCAAAGTGCTCTTCTGGGCCGGAGTTCCTGCGCATGAACCACACGGAACCTGAGTATGTCCAGGATGCCTGGAGAGGACCGGGGAGGACGACACCGACGGAAAATTTTCCTGGGGATCTGTGGGAGGAGGGGGAGATGGAGATAATGCTGGACGTGGTCAAGAGTGGGTGCGAGGTCAGGGCGAGGAGACCTCCAGAGTAGTCAGTGCATAGTTTGCCCTTCGCTGCTCCTTCCCCAACTGCCGAAGTGGCGGAATCGGTAGACGCGCCGGGTTCTTTTTTCCGGTAGTTATGTCAAAACTGAGTGGGGATTGAGGCCAAGCATCCAAGATACGGCTTCTCCAAACTGAGGTTCCCGCTAGTCGGTTGAGAGGCAGAGAGTCCTATTCAGACCGAACGAGTGGTGTTGCGAATCGTTCCTCTACAGCAGTTCTTATTCGTCTAGAGAGATTCTCCGAAACCCTCGTACTTTAAAAGTTATTTTCGACTGATTAACAATTGTTATGCACCCGATCGTAATGCCGGGGTAACGTTTGACCCTTAAATGATTCATTGGCATCATGCCGTTGCTGGCAGGGAAAGGGAGGTAAACCGATGCGCATAGTGGAACGCATCGCGGGGCACTACGAAGCCCAGGTAGTTGAATTCGGTAGGGTCTATACCTGGCGTCCGGAGTGCGTCGTAGCCGAGTGCGAGTGCGGCAAAAGGGCGACCTTTCGAAGGTCGGACGTTGTCGAATGCTCCGTAACCGCCTGCGAGTGCGGCCTAGACCATACGGCTCGTATCCGGGAAGAGTTGGTCAGCGATCTGCCGGATGAGGAAGATAAGGCTGTCCATCCCTGGCGTTACTGGCACACCTCAAGGGAAACTGGGTTACCCTTCTAGGCTGCGCTCTGAAGAGCTAGTAACAAATGCCGTAGAGCCCTCCGTCAAGGGCTGAGCATCCTCAGTGTCCGGTCTCTCGACCGAATGGCTGCCGCCTCGTTGTGCTTTTTTTAATTTCGTGTTAATTTGTGTTAGGTAGCATGTGGCACAATGGAAGACGGCAAGGGAGGGGGCGAAGTAGGTGGAACTGTACGTCAATACTAAATGGACCGAGTGCTATGAAAACTCGTACATTGCCGAGGCCATCGCGTGGTCCGAAAACGGCAACCACGCGTCAATCTACACCATGGGTGGCATCGCTGAAGAGGCGGACGCCAAACTCATGGGTGCGTTGCGCGAACTCAATTTGATACCCCAAAAGTCCGCTAAAAACGAGCGGTAGCATAGGGAGAGGACAACGTGTTTTGTTCCGTGCTGATACGTCGCCTCAAGGAGGGCGTGAGCTCCTGTGCGTCGGCGGGACGCCCGCGATGCAGCGAACGCTGTGCTTTGAGAGCCTGGAGGCCGGTGCCGTAAACCGGGCGTACGAGGCGCACGTTACCGCCTCGGGTAAGGTAGTCAACGTCGCCCGGGCGGTCACGGTGCTCGGAGGCAAGGCTCTCCTGGTGACCTTTCTGGGTGGAGATCCAGGCCGGTTCGTCGCGAGGGAGCTCGAAGCGGGAGGCGTGCCGCACGAGGTCGTCTGGGCGAAGGATGATGCTCCGACGCGCGTCTGCATGACCCTGCTTCCCGACGATGGTCCCGTGACAGAGCTGGTCGAGGAAGCTCTCCCCGTCTCCGAAGGGGACGTCGCCGCGCTCGAAGAGGTCGTACGGCGGCGTCTGCGCGAGGCCGAGGCGCTCTGCCTCGTCGGTTCCTTCCCGCCCGGTGTCCCCGACGACTTCTACGCTCGGCTCACCGTGGCGGCACACGACGCTGGCGTGCAGGTGCTCGTAGATGCTCAGAAAGCACCGCTACGCGCTGCCCTCAAGGAGCGTCCTTTCCTGGTTAAGCCAAACCTGGAAGAGACCGCGGCCACCCTAGATCTCCCGGACGTCGAGACCGACGCCCGCGCCGCCGTCGTCGCTCTCATCGAAGCGGGAGCCCGGTGGGCGCTCGTCTCCACGGGGGCATCCGGCTCCTTGCTAGGCGATGGCTCTGGCGAGCTGTGGAACATCGAGCCTCCACGGGTGGAGGCGATCAACCCTATAGGCTCCGGGGACGTGATGGCGGCGGGTATACTACTCGCTCTTAGCCGGGGCTCGAACATGCTCGGCGCCGCCGCTTACGGCACCGCCTGCGCTGCCGCCAACGCGCTTACGCCGACCTCCGGAGTGGTCAGGCCCGCTGACGTAGATGCCCTGTTACCCTGGGTGCGCTCGGCACGGCTCGCCTAGAGTTTCTTTTCCGGCGGACTCGCTTCAACCGCTCGCGAACGAGGCCTTCTGTTGCAGGTCGGCCTCTATCTCTTCGAGGCTGCGGCCCTTGGTCTCCGTTACAAAGGCGCTGACGAAGACGAAGGCGAGGACCCCGATCACGGCGTATCCCAAGAACACAGGTCCCGGCCCGAGGGACGCAAGCAGGCTGGGGAACGTCTGGGACACGATGAAGTTGGCTATCCAGTGCAAAAATATCGCCACTCCCATGGCGGTTCCCCGAATCCTCAAGGGTAGTACCTCGGGCAGCATAACCCAGACCGTGGGTCCCCAGGTGGCCGCAAAGGAGATGATAAAGCCCGCCAGGCACAAGAGCGATATGACGGCCACGGCATCAGTGGGACTCGACGGCTCGGATAGCACCAGCGTACTGATACCTAGAACGGTCAGGCTGGCGACCATCCCCACGAGCCCCGCTAGGAGCAGCGGCTTGCGTCCCACCCGGTCTATGATCCTAATGGCAACCAGGGTCATAAGAACGTTCACCACGCCAATGATAAGGTTGGCGTAGATGGCCGCTGCAGCTCCGTAGCCGACGTTCGTGAGGGTAGTGGGAGCATAGTAGATGATGGTGTTGATACCTATGATCTGCTGGAAGACGGCGAGGCCTATCGCCACTACCAGGGCGGGCCTAACCCACGGGGCCATGAGCTCCCTGAGGCCACCCTCCTCCTGTTCCTCCACCTCTCTTATGTCCTGGATCTCCTTCTCCGTCTCTTCCTCGCTGCGGCCGGACCTGAG
>DATDKT010000118.1:0-7524 GCA_036519775.1 Rubrobacteraceae bacterium | reverse complement strand
GAACGAGCGGTGAAGCCTCTCGTAGAGGGGCGTGGTGAAGAGGGGTAAGGCGTCAGAACGGCTGGTGTGGGCGGTGGAGACGCTGGCGGTCGAGCCTGACGACCGGCTCTTGGAGATTGGCTGCGGGCGCGGGGTCGCGGTGTCGCTGGTGTGCGAGAAGCTGGACGGTGGCACCATCACCGCGATCGACCGGTCGGCGAAGATGATCCAGCTGGCGAGGAAGCGCAACGCGGATCACGTCGCCGCGGGTGCGGCGTCTTTTCGGGACGCGTCCCTGCACCAGGCCGACTTCGACGACTCGCGGTTCGACAAGATCTTCTATCCACGTCGGGGTGTTCCTACGGGGCCAGCCCGCCGAGAGCTAACTCTCACCCCATGTTTTCGTCCTCCTTCCTTCGGCTCAGCCACTTTTCGGCCTCCACGCCCCAAAAGACGACGGTGCTCAAAACCAGGGCGAGAGCAAAGTCTCCCGCCGGCAGGGCCTCGGTCTCCAAAAACGCTTGGAAAAATGGAACATACACCGCCGCAAGCTGCAGCACGAACGTCAGGGCGACCGCACCAAGAAGCGGCTTGTTCGAGAGCGGTCCGGTGGTGAAGAGCGAGTCTCTTCCGGAGCGGATTGCCAGCACGTGCCCCATCTGGGAGAGGGTGAGCGTGGTGAACACCATCGTCTGCCAGAGGGCGGGATCGGTGTGCCAGTACCAGTAGCCCACAGCGAGCGCCACCAAGGCCATGAGAGCTCCTACCCAGAGAACATGTCGGCCTAAGCCCCGGGCGAAGACGCCCTCGTCGGGGCGGTGAGGGGGACGGCGCATCGTGTCCCGCTCAGCCGGTTCGACCCCCAACGCCAAGGCCGGCAGGCCGTCGGTGACCAGGTTGATCCAGAGTATCTGCAGCGGCAACAGCGGCAGCGGCATCCCTAGAAGGGGACCCAGTAGCATTACCAGGATCTCGGCAGAGTTGCTGGTGAGGAGATACTTGATGAACTTGCGGATGTTGTCGTAGATGACCCGGCCCTGCTCGACCGCGGCGACGATGGTGGCGAAGTTGTCGTCGGTTAAGACCATGTCGGCCGCTTCCTTGGAGACGTCGGTGCCCGTGATGCCCATCGCGACCCCTATGTCCGCTTTTTTTAGCGCCGGGGCGTCGTTTACGCCGTCGCCGGTCATAGCGACGATGTGCCCCCGCTTCTGCAATGCTTCAACGATCTTCAGCTTGTGCTCGGGTGAGACCCGGGCGAAGATAGGCACCTCTTCGACCACGCCTTCGAGCTTCTCGACAGAGAGGCGCGAGAGGTCCCTGCCCGTGAGGACCCTGCTGTCGTCCTCCTCGGCGATCTCCAGCTCGCGGGCGATTGCCCGAGCGGTTAGGGGGTGGTCGCCGGTGATCATCACGGGCCGGAGGCCCGCTGCCTTACCGGTTCGCACAGCCTCCTTCGCCTCAGAGCGTGCCGGGTCGTTCATACCTACCATGCCCACGAAGATGAGGTCCTGCTCCAGAGCGTCCCCTACTGAATCAAGCTTGGACGGCTCTAGGAGCCGGAAGGCCACACCCAAGACCCGCGTCCCGCCCCGCGCCAGCCGCTCATTGGTGGCCGAGACCCGCTCGCGCCACGCCTCGTCCAACGGCTCGGCTCGTCCGTCGATCCAGACCTTGCTGGAAACTTCCAGCAGGCTATCCACCGCGCCCTTCGTGAAGGTCGCATAGGCCCGCCTTCCGGGTCCTTGGCTTCCGCCGAGAACCGCATTAAGAGCCTTCGGAACCCCGGAGGAGCCCAGCTTCGAGAGCTCGTGCACGGTGGTCATTCGCTTACGATCGGAGTCGAAGGGCAGCTCGTCCACCCGGGGGAGCATCTCCTCCAGCTCGGGTTTGCGCAACCCCTCGCGAGCGGCGGCCACGACCAGGGCACCCTCTGTCGGGTCTCCCAGAGCGCGCGGGACGTCCCCCTCGTCGGCGACGGGTTCCAGCAGGGCATCGTTGCTCAAAGCAGCGCCGACCAACAGTAAGGTTGGGCCAGGAGAATCGTCCGTGATGACCGGAGGTTCTGCGCTCAAGTCCAACCGACGACCGGCCACGTCGAGCACGGTGACGGTCATACGATTCTCGGTTAGGGTACCGGTCTTGTCCGAGCAGATCACCGTCACCGACCCGAGCGTCTCCACCGCGGGCAGCTTGCGGATGAGGGCTTGCCGCCTGAGCATCCTTTGAGCGCCCACAGCAAGGGCGATGGTGACCACAGCCGGCAGCCCCTCTGGCACGGCCGCCACCGCTAGGCTCACAGCGGTGAGGAACAGCAGTTGCAGGTCCTCTCCGCGCAGGAGGCCCAAGATGAAGACCACACCGACGATCGCCAGAGCCGCGACGACCAAGGCCTTCCCCACCTGATCCAGGCGCCGCTGAAGCGGGGTCCTCTCGCCCTCTACCTCGCCCAACATGGCCGCGATTCCCCCCAGCTCGGTGCCCATACCGGTCTCCGTAACAGCGGCCTCGCCCCGCCCCTGGGTGACCACCGTGCCCGAGTACACCATGTTGCGTCTGTCGCCCAGCGGCAGGTCCTGCTCATAGAGCGCGCTAGGGTCCTTCTCGACAGGCTCCGACTCACCGGTGAGGGCAGCCTCCTGAATTCGCAGGTTGGCACCCTTCAGCAGTTTGCCGTCGGCCGGTACGAGGTTTCCCGCCTCGAGCAGTACGATGTCGCCCGGCACCAATTCCCGGGACGAGATCTCCTTCACGCGACCCTCCCGGCAGACCCTGGCGGTTGGCACGGCCATCCGTTTCAGGGCAGCCATAGCCTTCTCCGCCCGATACTCCTGGCTAAAGCCCAGGACAGTGTTCAACACCACGATGACCGCGATGGCGACCGCGTCCTCGTAGTCGCCCAAAGCAGCAGAGACGACGGCAGCGACGACCAGGATGACCACCATGACGGAGGTGAACTGCTCCCACAAGATCGACCAGGGTCCCTTGCCACCCCTCTCCACCAGCTCGTTCGGACCCCGCTCTCTCAGGCGGCGGGCGGCCTCCGCCTCGTCCAAGCCCTCCTTTGCGTCGGTACCTAAGGCCCGCAGCACGCCCGTCACATCCGACCTGTAAGGAGCGTTCACCTCTTCCTTTACCATGGGCCTCCCTTTCCGTGAGGGTCTTCGATGATCAGGGCTTAGAGTTTCCCGAAGCACCCATTCCTAGTATAGGTTGTGCGCCACCGGGTCCAAAGTAGACGGTAGCTAATGCCCTCCTGGGGACGACTTACCTCCTTGCCCAATTAGATGCTGCTCAACATGCCTTATTGGTCACTTCTTACCAGTCATATGGCCCAATTTGCTCAAGGCCCCGCCACCTCCCTGTAGTACGATTGCCTCAATGGGTGTAAGCGACGGCAGAATACGAAGATAGAGTATGAAGGGAACCGGCAAATGAGGACCAGTTCAGTTCCTTAAGACCAACGAAAAGGAGCAAAGGACGTGAAAGGCCCGAACCAGAACCTCCTCTGGCAGCACATAAGAAAGGCACAGGAGACCGTTAAGGGGGAGAGCCAACTCGCCGAGTACGTGGCGCGGCTCGAGATCGCTGAGTGCGCCGGAGTCCTCGCAGCGAGCCCGGAGGGCCTGCCTTTCCTGGCCGCCCACAGGGACGAGTGCCGGGTAGGGCCCGAGGAGACGCGAAGCTTCGAGGAAGTGATCAGGGTCTGGACGTTGAGTGTCCTGTCCGGTGCGGAAGGAGGCTAAGCCTCAAAAGGCGTCCACCGCCGGGAGGAGACCGAAACCTTGTCGAAGAGGAAGAGATGAACACCTTCTCGGGCAAAGTCGTCTTGCTGGCCACCGACGGATCGAGGGAGTCCACCCGCGCCGCGCGCATGGCAGTCACACTGGCGGAGAAGCTCGGCACGGAGCTGCACGTCGTCCACGTGGGCCCCATGCCGGAGGAGTACATCGACCCCCGCTTGTCGATCCCGGAGCCCGAATTCTGGGACATGATCCGCGAGCGTGCCGAGGAAGAGGCAAAGCCCAAGCTGAACGAGCAGGTGCAGAAGATAAGGGAGGCGGGCGGCGAGGTCTCGGGGGCTCATGTAAGGGTCGGCCTCCCCGACGTGGAGATCGTGGGGCTCGCCGAGGAGCTGGGCGCGGGGCTCGTGGTGCTCGGAAGCCGGGGCCCCGGACCGCTCAAGCGCGCCCTCATGGGGAGCGTCTCGGATTCCGTGGTCCGCCACGCCCACGGCCCCGTCCTCGTGGTGCGGGGGGACGGACGCGAAAGGGACTACCTGCCGGGTAGGATCCTGCTGGCCATCGACGGCTCTGAGGAGGCCGACGCCGCCACCCGGGCCACCGTCGAGATAGCCAACGCCACCGGCTCGGAGCTTCACATCCTCTTCGCCCTGTTTGTCGACGAGACACTGCCCTACCCACACCCGTACGCCAGGGAGAGGTGGGAGGCCAGCGTCGAGCGGGCCAAGCACCGCGCTCGGGAGTTCGTGGACGAGCAGGCCAAGCGGATAGAGGCCGAGGGGGGCAAGGTCAAGGACGCTCACCTCGCGTTTGGGACACCAGATCAGGAGATCGTCAAGCTCGGCGAGGAATTGGACGCCGGCATTATAGTCGTGGGTAGCCGGGGTCTGGGCGGGGTAAGGCGAGCCCTCCTAGGGAGCGTCTCCGGTTCGGTAGTAAGGCACGCTCATGGTCCAGTCCTCGTGGTGCGCGAGGATGGCCATCGAGACGCGGCCGCCCGGGTGGGCGAGGAGCGGGAGAGGAGCTTGGAGAGATGAATGGGTTCCCGACGAAGATTCTTCTGGCCACCGATGGGTCCGAGAACGCGGCACTCGCGGCGCGGGCGGCGGCAGGCCTCTCCAAAGAGACCGGCTCCGAGCTGCACGTGGTCCACGTGCTGCCGCGGTTCCCCCGTCACGCTTACCCAGGGGTAACCCCCGAGGTCTACTCCTATATGATGGACGAGACCTACAAGGACGCTCGCCGCCTGCTAGACGAGGAGGCAAAGCGTCTCGAGGATGGCGGCGGCAGGGTCGCCGAAACCCACGTAAGGAGGGGTCAGTTCGTCGACGAGATCCTCGACCTCGCCGAGGAGATCGAGGCGGGGCTCATCCTGATGGGAAGTCGGGGCTTAGGGCCCGTGAAGCGCCTGTTGTTGGGCAGCGTCGCGGAGGGGGTCGTACACCACGCCCCGTGCCCCGTTTTGGTGACGCGCGGCGAAGGAGAGGCCTGGCCTCCCGAGCGGGTCGTGATCGGGGACGACGGTTCGGAAGGGGCGACGGGGGCAGGAGAGCTGGCAGCGAAGATCGGCAGGCTCTTCGGGGCGCGGGGGCTGCTCGTTCAGGTCTACCCAAGGCTGCTGGAGGTGGACGTCGAAGGGCGCAAGCTCAACGCGCGCATGATCAACGACGAGCTCAGGCGCGAGGAGAGGGATCTCGAAGGGCGGGCGACGGAGGTCGAGGAGCACCTGGGGAAGCGGCCCAATATCCGGATCGCCACGGTCGGCGATACCGCGGCCGTCCTTCTCGAGGCCGCCGAGGAGGAAGACGAACCCAAGAAGACCCTCCTCGCCGTGGGCAGCCGCGGACTAGGACCCGTGCAGCGCGTGAGGCTCGGAAGCGTCTCGACCAAGGTCCTGCGGGCCGCGAGAGGACCAGTCCTCGTGTATCCGCATCCTCGAGACTAGAAACGCAGCTGCTCACGAACAGGAAGACAGCAACCGGTCCGCAACAATCGATTCGATGCCCCCTACCCTGAGGAAAGTTGACGGATAGTGAAGATCGGCAAGACAGGGCTGTGTGATGCTTTCTTGTAGTAGCCTTCCCTTCGCGAGTCGTCGAAACAGGAGCGTGGATAATGGAAGCATCTCGTGAAGAAGCCTTAAGTCTCTTGAGGGGGGTATTCAAAGACCGCCTTCGGTACCGCCTGGTCGACAGAAAGCCGGATGACGAAAGCCACTCGGCGTTCGTCCTGCCGGTGAGCGCCGAGGAGGTGCAGATGCTCTCCGAGGTGACCAAGCGTTACTCTGTACCGCTGGTCGCACAGGGTGCCCTGACTGATCCCGACCGCAAAATCGGCGTGGAGAAGGGAAGCATCTTGATCCGCTTTGATCTGATGGCTCGCGTGCAGCTTCCCGCCGACTACGAAGAACCCTGGGCCGAAGCGGAGCCGGGGGCGCTGTGGCTGGAGCTGGATAACTACCTGCACGCTAGAGGAAGAGGTCTCGCCATCTATCCCACGAGCGCCCCACGGACCACCATCGGTGGTTGGCTGGCGACGGATGGCCTAGGGGTAGGCTCCTTCGAGTACGGCTGGCTACGCGAGAACCTCCTGACGGCGGACGTGGTGGTGCCGGGAGGCGAGCGCCGCGAGGTGCGGGGGGAGGAGCTGCACTCGTTCGTCGGACCCAGAGGGACCGGGGGAATCGTGGTGGGTGTGAGGCTTAGGACCCGACGCGCGGATGCAGACGTGCCCTTCGGGGCTGCCTTTGGTAACGCGGAAGAACTCATCCGTTCCATAGCGGAAGTGTTCGAAGCGGGCGTGCCACTTTGGCACTTGGCGTTCCTGAGCCCCGAGATGGCCCGTCTCAGGGGCCTCGGGGAGGACCATCTGCTCTTCGGGGCTTATCCGAGAGAGCGGGCCGCGGAGGTCGAGGAGCGCCTTAAGGCTCCGCTTGAGCCCTATCGTGGGCGCGTCCTCGCCGCCGCGGAGGCCTACCGCGTGTGGGGGGAGAGGTTCTTTCCCGCGGTGCCCTCACAACCGATCCCAAAGGTTACCCGCGAGTTCGTCTCAGTAGCGGAGCTCCCGGAGGCGCTCGGTGACGCGCAGGACGGCCCCAGGCGCCTCGCCATCCAGGGCACGGTCGCCCGGTCGGGAGAGGTGCTGCTTCTGGCACTAGACGCACGCGAGGAGGACTGGGAAGTACCGGACCAGGATGTTCAACTGTAAGAGGCCAAGAGCTAGCCCAGAGCGGCGGCTGCTCGCGCTTGCCGTAAACTATCGAGAGAACCAACGCTGGTACTAGGGGCCAGAAGACTCCTGATACTGCCTCAGAGCAAGCCACGTGCCGATCCCCACTCCCGCTATACCTCGTAGGCGCATGACCGTAGGGTGGTCGGCGTACCAGAGGGTGAGCTTACGCAAGCCTTGGGGGAGTTCGGAGAGCCACAGCAAGGTGCGCCACCAAGGAGCGATGAGAAGCAACACTCCGTTGCCGACTAGCCACGCCGCGACGAGATCTTTAACCTCATTCCGTTCATCGCTGGTCTTGGCGCACCACCAATACAGGGCAGTGAGCGTGCCGTACGACGCCGTCGGAAACGCTGCCCAGAAGCAGTCGTCGTATGCCACCCAACCCTCGGCTCCCCACCACTACCAAGCCGGCGTCTATCTCGTCTGCCAGGATGACGATCTCCTCGACGGGCCGGCCCAATCTGAGGTGCGTTTGCGCCACCTTACCGCCAGCAGCTTCGACCTGCTGCACCTGATCGTCCAAGACCCCTTGGGCTTCTCTCCTCACGGTCTCCTCCGCGGCCCCGTGGGC
>DATDKT010000117.1:0-5159 GCA_036519775.1 Rubrobacteraceae bacterium | reverse complement strand
GGACCGGAGCCCGGCGAAGCTAGGGCCCCGGCCCCGTTCCTACCCGAAACTACCGAAAGATCCTGCGGACGAGCAGACCACCGCCGATGAGCCGGGCGCCCGCGCCTCCCACGACCGCGACGGCATCGCCGCCGGTCGTGGGAAAAACTTTCGCGACCCCGGCGCGGTTTGTAGCGCCTCTGTCTCAGGCATATATACTCTAACGTCCTAGCTAAGGAGGAGTAGAAAGATGGACGACAAGACACAGAAGCGGGTGCAAACTGTGCTGGCGATAATTATTGCAATGGGTCTCTCCCGCCCGGTGAACAAATTTATCGACGAACAGATACCAGAACGCAGAGGCGCGAAGGACGATCTACTGGAGGCTGCCCTGCAGGGGGCAGTGAGGATGGTGGCGTTCTTTGCAGCCTCTTTCCTCGTACGAAAGTTGGCCGAGATGCGACGCTAAACCCTGAGGTAGGGCGTGAAGTAGGACGGGGCTCCTCAAAGGACCTCGCGGGGGTTGTGGGGTGTAGAGAAAGACCGGACTGGGCTTTCGTAAGAGGGGTGATGCATGCCAGCCGGGCTCAACAGCCCGGAGCTTTAGCGGCACGTCCGTGTACTACTCTTACTCGCTCTGTAGACGGGGTACGAGCATCTCCCTGGCCCGCCTCTCAGTTACTCCTCCCAAGTGCTCCTCGCATACGGCCGAGGATCTCGTACCCGAGGAGCGCCACCAAGTCTACATGCCGTTGCGCCTGATCGTTTACTCGCGCCTCGATAGGCCGCTAGAGATAAATGATATATTCGCGAGCCTCGAAGATGAAGCAGGGACGGGGGTTTATCGCACTGCAAACTCTCGCCACTTGGCGTATAAAGGGGTCATGGTTGGACGAGCGTCGGAAGAGGTGACGAGTGGTATACGGTGGTGAGAACGCGCCGCCATCCTGGGCACGGTTGCCGGGCGCCCGGTGCCGGGCTGTCGAGCACCTGACAAAGCTCGAAGGTTTGCAGGAGTTCGAGTTCCTCGCCGAGCTTGAGGAGGGGTTCTTTCAGGCCCTGGCGATAGCGTCCGAAGTTCTGGAGATAGGAGGCGGGACGGCGCTCTACAGGGAGGGTGAGCCCTCGGGAGCGGTCTACTTCGTACGTGAGGGTAGGGTGAAGCTCTACCGCACCTCAGGTGGACCCAAGACGCGCGACCAGATCCTGGGTGTAGTCGGCGACGGTTCGGTCGTCGGGCTTGCCTCGGCCCTCGAAGGCAGACCCCAGAGCCAGGGCGCGAGCGCGCTGACCGACTGCGTCCTCTACGCCGTCTTCCGCGACGAGCTGGTCAACCTCATGGCCTCTTACCCGGAGGCTTCCCTGCGCCTGGCCCGGGCCCTGGCGGCTCGGACCCGCGAGCTCGAAGACCTTGTCGGCGACCTCGTTTTCCACAGCGCCCCCCAGAGGGTAGCCCGGATGCTCCTCGACCTCGCCACCGAAGAGGGCCGGGTCACGAAGAGGGGCGTGGTCTTCCGGCCGTCCTTGAGCAGGCAGGAGATGGCCGAGGCGACCGGTATCTCCCGCGAAGCCCTCTCACGCACCTTGAGCAGGCTCGCCCAAGACAGCATCCTCGACCTAGAAGGTGGCAAGACCATAACGATCCTCAAACCCGCCGAGCTCCGCGCCCGCACCTGAGAGCCGTTCGCAAGAGAAACGGTATTTGATCCAGGTCACGCGCTGCTATGACCCCGGTCATGGTCGCCGATGACGGTAATCAACGGTGGGTTTTGGAGCTACCTCTTGGTTGATATAAAGCTCTTGCAGGAAGACGAGGAGTTCCGAGAGGAGGAACGTTAGAGTGACTTACGTTATCACAGAGCCGTGCATCGGCACGAAGGACCAGAGTTGCGTCGAGGTTTGCCCAGTCGACTGCATCTACGACGGGGGCGACCAGTTTTTGATCAATCCCGAGGAATGTATCGATTGCGGGGCCTGCGAGCCGGAGTGTCCGGTCGAAGCGATCTACCCCGAGGACGAGGTCCCCGAGGACCAGGAGAGCTACATCGAAAAGAACGCTAACTATTTCGAGTAGAGCCAGACCCGGCTTTTCAAGGAGGGAGAGACCAGAGATCCCTCCCTCTTTGTTTTTTCGCCAGACTGTCCGGGTAGGGTGAGGCCGGGTGTCTACGCCGCCGTGAGCGGCCCGACCCTTACCCCTCCACCGTTCTCTGAAACGACTCGCCCGAGCCGGGTAAGGCAACGCTTGAGGTGATTGTGGGCTACGTTTCTAGCCGGGAGCGAGCTCGTAAGCTTCTCCAGGACCGGCTCCGCCGGGCGTAGCTCCGTCTTGAACTCGGCGAGCGCGCCCTCGCCCCGATCTTTTATGGCGCACTCGCCCCAGCCGCGTACGGGGCCTTCGTAGGTCCAGCGTAAGAGCCTCGGAGCCTCGGCCTCGACGAGGGTGCTCGAGATCCTCCGTCTCAGCCCCAGCACAGAGACCTCCCACTCTGAGACCATGCCTGGCCCGAGAGGCCCCTCGATGACCTCGACGCGCCGCACGCCGGATGCCCAACCCGGGAAGCTACGCACGTCCAGCACCGCCTCGTATAGCTCCCACGCAGGGACTGGGACGAAGAGGCTCGCGCCGATGGTTCCGTTTCTCATCTTGTTTAGGATTGTTGCGCTCACGTTAAGGTTTTATATCACGGCGCGGCGGGTTTCGGGCTCTATAATCATCTTCGTGACGTACCATCCCCTGGAAGATGATGGCTGGCTAACGCTCGGGAGCGAGTATCTCTACCGCAACCTGTGGTGCGCCTTCCGGGTGGACGAGGTGCGGTTGCCGGACGGGGCAGAGATCGAGTACGGCGTCCTCGAGAGTGGGGGGTTCGCGGCGATCGTGCCCGTTACGGACGACGATGAGGTCGTCCTCGTGCGCCAGTGGCGCCAGCCGCTAGGGGACTTCACGCTGGAACTGCCCAGCGGTGGCGTGGACGTCGGGGAGGAGCCCGAAACTGCCGCCCGTCGGGAGCTCTTCGAGGAGACCGGCTACCGGGTGGAGGGGCTCGAGCATCTCGTCTCGGTACACACCAGCACCGGCCGCAGCACCGAGGTCTGCCACCTCTTTCGGTGCCGGGCCGTGCGCGACGAGCGCGGGCCACGCCCCGAGCAGACGGAATTCATAAGGGTCGTGGAGCTGCCGTTCGAGGAGGCCGTGAAGAGAGCGGCGAATGGTGATATCGCCGACGCGGCTACCGTGCTGGGTCTACTCTGGCCGGCGAGTGGGTAGGAGAACCCGTAGGGGACCGGCATGGGCGCGGTTGTGCGTAGGTTGCGTCTGCGTTACATTGAGCGTGAAACAGTAACCGGGGAGCCGAGAGGCTGAGAGGGCGCAGGGGCAAGACCCGGGCGCCGACCCGCTGAACCTGATCCGGATAATGCCGGCGAAGGGAGGAATCGTGAGTATTCTCGAAGGTAAGGTGGCCCTCGTCACCGGCGCGAGCCGTGGAGTCGGCGCGGCTATAGCTAAATCTCTGGCGGGAGAAGGCTCCGCCGTGGCCGTGAACTACCTCAAGAGCGAAGGGCGTGCGGAGAAGCTCGTCCGCGGCATCAGGGAGAGCGGCGGCGATGCCCTCGCCCACCGCGCCGACGTCACCGACGAGGGGTCGGTTGGTGAGATGGTCCGCGCGGTGGCGGATGCTTTCGGCGCCGTGGACATCCTGGTGAACAACGCCCTGCCCGACTACAAGTTCGACCCCGTCGCTCGCAAAGATCTCGCGCACATCAGATGGGACGACTACCTCCACCAACTCGGCGCGCTCCGGGGCGCTTTGTATTGCGCGCAAGCCGTTGCGCCGGGCATGATCGAGAGGGGCGGTGGCAGGATCGTTAGCATCCTCTCCAACCTGATAAATAACCCCGTCGTCGCCTACCACGATTACACTACCGCCAAGAGCGCATTTTTGGGCTTCTCCCGCAACCTGGCGGCGGAGCTCGGCCCTCACAACATAACGGTGAACATGATCGCCGGCGGCCTCGTGGACGAGACCGACGCCAGCGCTGCGACCACCGAAGAGGTTCGCAACATCGTCGCGGGCTCCACGCCCTTGAGGCGTCTAGGCACCCCCGAAGACCTGGGGCGCGCCGTCCTGATGTTTGCCTCCCCCTGGGCGGACTTCGTGACCGGCCAGTACATAACGTGCGACGGTGGGTTGGTGATGTCCTAAACCGTGCGGCTTGGTGATGTCCTAAACCGTGCGGCTCGCACGCACAGGAGGTTCTATGAAACGAGTCATTAGCATAGCCACCAGCGACTCCGGGGCGGGAGCCGGTATCCAGGCCGACCTCAAGGCGTTCTTGCGCTGCGGCGTCTATGGCACCACCGCTATCGTCGCCACCACCGCTCAGAATACGGTGGGTGTTACAGACATCTACGCCTTCCCGCCGCGGGTCGCCGTGGAGCAGATAGAGGCCGTCGCTTCGGATATCGGGGTAGACGCGGTCAAGACTGGGATGCTCTTCAACGCCGGCATCATCTCCGCCGTCGCCGAAATCGTGGATCGCCTCCAGCTACCGAACGTCGTCGTGGACCCGGTGATGGTCGCCGAGAGCGGGGCGGTGCTCCTGGAGCCGGACGCGGTGGAGACCTACAAGAACGCGCTCTTCCCGCTCGCGACCGCCATAACCCCGAACGTCAACGAGGCGTTCGCGCTCTTGGGGGAGGAGGTTGACGAGTACCGGATCGAGGACTGTGCCGTGACGCTCCACGCTCTGGGGCCGAAGGCCGTGATCATCACCGGTGGACACACCGCCTCCGGGGCGGGCCTGCTCTACGATGGGGAGAGGTTCGAGAGGATCGAAGGTCCCGTCTACCTCTCGGAGAACACGCACGGGGCGGGCTGCACCCACTCTTCGTCTCTGGCGAGCTTCCTGGCTCTGGGCTATCCGCTCGTAGAGGCTGCTCACCAAGCGCACGCGGTAGCCTCCGAAGCCGTCAAGTACGGCCTCGGGGAGATAGGGGAGGGCGCGGGACCGGTCCATACCCTCGGCCGAGTCCTGGAAGGAGCCGAAAGATGAGGGCTGAGGAGACTCTGCGTAGGATCCTCGAAGAGAAGCCGCTCGTCCACCACCTGACCAACTCCGTTACGGTGAACCTCGTCGCCAACACGACCCTTTCGGTAGGGGCGCTCCCGGTCATG
>DATDKT010000116.1:0-47610 GCA_036519775.1 Rubrobacteraceae bacterium | reverse complement strand
AGCGCGACCGAGATCTCGAACCCATAGCCGGCTTGCTTGAACTGCTCCCACGGGCCTCTTCCCTCGAAGTTCATCCCGAAGATGCCCGCGATGAGCGTCGGGATGATCAGGATGGCGCCCCAGGCGGAGAGCTTCTGCATCTGGTCGTTCTGCTGGACGCCTAGCATCGCCAGGTTCACGTCGAGGAGGCTGGAGAGCAGGTCTCGCAAGCCCTCGATCTGCTCCGTCGTTCGCAGCACCCGGTCGCGGACGTGGCGCAGATACCTGCGCGCCTCGGGATCGAGGTCTCCAGTATCGCTCTCCGTTAGCCGTTCGAGTGCCCCGGCCAGCGGCTTCGTCGCCTGGTGGAACCGGACAACCTCGCGGGAGAGCGTGTGCACCCGGCTCGAGACCTCGGTGTTGCCCCCCAACACCTCCGCCTCTACCTCGTCCAGGTCGTTCTCGAGCCCGTCGATCACAGGAGCGTAACCCTCGACGATCCGGTACATGATCTCATAGAGGACCATACTCGGGCCTCGCCGGAGACGCTCGGGCTCACCCTTCACCTCCTCGTGAAGGCCGCTCAAGGCAGGATCTTCACCGTAGAGAACCGTGACGATGAAGTCAGGTTCCACGAAGGCGTGTACCTCCCCGAACTCGATCCTCTCCGTCCCCTCGACGTAGCGCGCCGACTTGAGCACGGCGAAGAGGCGCTCGTCGTAACGCTCGATCTTTGGCCGCTGGCCGGGCTCGATCGCCTCCTCCATCACTATCTCGTCCAGCCCGAACTCCCCGGCGACGGAGACCAACTCCTCCCTGCTTGGCTCGCGGAGGATGACCCAGGCGAACTTGCCGGGCTCGCGGCAGGCCCGGCGAGCCTCTCCTAGCGTGGCGGACGTGGTCCGGTGACCGTCCGCATAAATGGCGCTTCCCACGAGCATCGCCGCATTATACGCCGCTCCGTGAACGCAGCTCGCAGGGTATTACTCTGCCCACCGTGACCCCTGCAACATCCCGGGCCACGCCCGGTCGGGCCAGGGTGCACCCGTTACCGCACTACGAAGCGTCCTCTGCTTGCCGGCACCCGTCGTCGGAGCACTCCTTCAGCGTCTCCAGCCTCGCCTCGAGGTCTTCGATAAGAGTGGGATCGGCCATCTCGTAGACGTTCTCAAGTTCATAGGGGTCATTTTTGAGGTCGTAGAGCTCCCTGTCTCCACTATCGTACTCGACGTACTTGTGCGTCTCTGTCCTCACCGCCCTGAAAGTTCCTGGGTTGCCGGGTCCGGCTTTGGGCACGCCGCCGGCCCCGGTCTTGCCTTCCTTGCCTTTGCCCGTTTTGTCCTTACTTTTACTCTTATCTGCCTTGCCTTTGCCCTTACCTGCACCCCCGGCGCTCTCGTCCGCAGACAGCCTCTCAAGGAGGACGGACGAGCGCCAGGAGGCATCTTCTCCAACTAGCAGCGGCGCCAGAGAGCGTCCGTCGGCCAGGAACTCTACGCTGGCCAGGTCCGCAAACGTCGGGGCGAGGTCCGTATTGATCACCAGCTTCTCTGTCGAGGATCCGGCGGGCACCCCTGGTCCCCTCACAAAGAGCGGCACACGAGCGGACTCCTCGTAGGCGCGGTTCTTTGCAGATTGGATGCGGTGCTCGCCCCCGAACCAGCCGTTGTCGGAGGTGAAGAAGATGTAGGTGTCCTCCAGCTCGCCCGCAGCCTCGAGCTCCTCGACCAGAGCCCCTACCATCTCATCTACCGCCAGCATCGACTCCAGACGCTGCCGATAGTAATCGTCTATGTTGGAAGCTTCTTCGTCAGAGATGGGCTCAGCGTCTCTTATCGGCGGTGGCTTGTCGGAGATGTCCTCCTCGTTGAAGGAGGGCGGCCGGGGAGCCTCCTCGTCCGCGAAGGCTCCCTCGTGGCGCTCTGCCGGGGTGGCGGGTCCGTGTGGGGCCGTTGGGGCTACATAGGCGAAGAAGGGTTGGTCCTCCGGCGCTGCCCGCCTCACGAAGTCGGTCGCTTTTTCGGAGAGGACGTCGGTGAAGAAGTCCTCTTCCTCGCTGCCGTAGGAGACTACCTCGCCGTTCTCGTTGAGCTCGTAGTCGTAGAGCTTCTGCTCTTTTAGCTTGCCGTACCACTCATCCCAGCCGGGCGGGACGTGGTTCGGGCCCTCGTCGCCAGGATAACCGTTGAGGTACTTGCCGAAGCAGGCGGTCTGGTAGCCGCCCTCCTGCAAGCCGACGGCGATCGAGTCCTCCTCGTGTCCCTCTGAGAGGAACTTCTCGAAGCCCCCATCGGGGGGCGAGTTGCCTCTCACGTTATGGTTGTGATCGTAGAGGCCGGTGAGGGCCGTGGCCCTGGAGGGACAGCATATCGGGTGGCTGACGAAGGCGTTCTCGAAGGAAGTGCCCCCCTCTCGCAGAAGTGAGCCGATCTGGGGCAGCTTCTGGGCGGAGGCGTAGTCCAGGTCGTCGGTGAGAACGAAGACGATGTTGGGTCGCTTGGCGGCGGCTCTCGTCTCTCCGTCGGTCGCGTCGGGTTGAGTGGCGTAAGCGGCCTCTTCTTGTGTGTTCTTAGGGCCTGAGCACCCGGCGGCGAGCAGTAGGGCCGCCAGGCATGCCAGGAGCTTGAGTAAGGCCCTCCTCGTTGGAGGCCCGCCGCTACGTGCTACCACGGCGCTCACCCTATTTGAAAGCCCGGCCGACCTCATTCTAAGGGCCTACGTTCCGCTTGCCGGGTACGACGGCTTCGAAGCCACAAAACGGTGCAAGCCGTCGCCGCCACCAGCTCCGTCGCTTTGGTAAACATCCCTACCAGATCCACGGCCTCCGCCGCCTCAGAGCCGGGTGGGGGCACGAGCAGAAAGGCTGCCCAGAGCACCAACAGCGCGAGAGAGATGCCTGCTCCGGCCAAGTACACCATGCGCGAGGGCCACGCCAGGATGCTGGCGGCAACGATCGCCGCGGCTACACCTGCGATGGAGAAGAATACTCCCTGAACGAACGCCTCCTCAAAGTGCACGGGAGCGAGGCCGATGTGGAGGGCGGCGCTGAGGGCGAGCCCGCCGACCGCCGCCGCTTTCCAGAGGGGTGGTAGGATGGACGGTCCGGTGAGCTCACTGCCGGGTAACGTTGACCGGCGGCGAGCCGTATACAGACCGAACCCGGCTACTGCAAAGACCCCAAGGGACAGCGGTGACAGGCGCGCGGTATCCCAGAGAGCCGCAGGCACCGAGGCGACGAATGCCTCCTCGCCGTGGGTGTGTCTTTCAGCCTCGGCCTTGGCCTTGGCGCCGTTGCCTCTCTGCCCCTCCTGGACCAGGAACGCCTTATCGTTGAATCGGGCCGTCTCCTCTCCCGCAGAGTCGGTCACGCTCACCGCCAGGTCGAGGTCCCGCGTCTCACTACCGATGATGGTGTTGAAGTGGTTGGCGTCGCCGTAGTCGTTGGCCGCCGTGAACTCGCGTTCCTCGCCGGGTGCTAGTTCCACCTGCTCGTCTATAACGCCCCGGCGAGGCGCTCGCGACTGGCGAAGTACGTCTCTTTCTCGCGGGCGCACGACACACGAAAGGCACGCTCCAGAGCTCCGTCGTCACCGGTCGGGGGCAGGGATGGTCTGTCTCGATCTGCATCTGGCATGGCTCTGTTGTGGACCGATCCAAGAGTTCCTCCCATAGTGTGAGCTGCATCTTGTTGCCTCAGTATTCCACGCTCGGGTAAAGGCTCTGTAAGGTTTGGTTAGCGTTCGGTAAAGGTCCGGCTAACGGTACCCATATACGGCGAGCTCCCAGGTACAATTTGCTTTGTGGGTCTCAAGTTTCGGCTCAGGTTCCGGGTGTGGATGCCGCTGCTGGCGGTGTTGCTGGTGCTGCTCTCGGTCGCGACGCTTCTCCTCTACGTGCTACCGACGGCCAAGTCTCGGCTCTCCGGGTACTCAGAGAATCGCGCCGTGGCCCTGGCGGACGCGGCGGCGAGCGCGGCGTCGGAATCGGAGGAGCGCGCCTTGAGGAGGGAGCTGAGGCTCCTCGTTGACAGCGAGGGCGGAGAGGTGCTCGTCGTCGATGGAGAGGGACAGGTCCTGGAGCGGGTCGGCGACCGTTCTATCTCACCTCCGCCGGAGGACCTGCTCCAGCGGGCCGCCGAAGGGGAACGTTTGAACGACAGGATCGGGGAACAGAGGGTGGCGGTGGTGCCGTTCGTCCGCGAGGGCGACCTTGCGGGAGGGGTTATCTTCGCTCCCGGCGACTCCGAGGACATCTTGTACCAGCTCTTTTTGCGCAGCGGGATCGAGGCGGCGGTGGTGGCCTCGGTGCTCGGGGGCGGCCTCGCGCTCGTTTTGGCGACCCTCCTCGGCCGGCGTGTCGAGCGGATCTCACGCGGCGCCCGGGAGATGGGTAAGGGTGATTTCTCCAGCCGCATCAAACCCGGCTTCGACGACGAGCTTGGCGTGCTCGCCCGGACCTTCAACTCCATGGCCGAGAGGCTCGAAGACTCCTTTCTCCAGCTCGAGGAGAAGAGCGCGACGCTCGACGCTATCCTGAACAACCTCGTCGAGGGGGTGGTGGTGACCGACCTCTCGGGTACGGTGACGTTCATTAACCGCTCCGCCTGCGCGATGCTCGGCCTCGGTAGCGAGGATAGCTCGGGGGAGCTGCCGAGCCCCTTCGAGGATTTCGATCTACCAGAGGCGGTGGCTCGCTGCGCGCAGAAGCGGGAGTGCGGCGAGGCCCGGGTGCGGGACGAGGAGGGATTTTTGCAGGTCAGGCTGGAGCACGTGCCCGCCTTCGACGAGCACAAGGGTGGGGTGCTCGTGGTGATCCGGGACCTCTCCGAAGGGCGGCGCCTGGAGGAGAACCAGCAACGCTTCCTTGCCAACGCCGCCCACGAGCTCAAAACCCCGATCACCACCATCCTGGGGGCGTCGGAGCTCTTGCTCACCGAGAGCAAAGATGACCCAGAGGTCAGGCGCCGCTTTTTGGAGCACATCCTCTCCGAGGCTCACCGCATGCAGCGGCTCTCGGATACCCTGCTCAGGCTGGCCCGGACGGGTGTGGACATGAGGGATCCGGAGGTCGTGGTAGTGGATCTGGACGGCGTAACGAGGGAGACCGCCGAACGAATTGAGCCGCTTACGGAGAGCGCTGGGGTGAGCCTGCACGTGGAGGGGCGAGGTGGGCGCGTTCTGGCGGACCACGAGTGGCTCGAGCAGGCGCTCCTGGTCGTGCTCGGCAACGCCGTCCGGTTCTCGGAGCGTGGTGTCGGGATCTGGTTGCGCCTGAAGGGCGGCGTCGTGGTCGTAGAGGACGAGGGAGCGGGGATAAGCGAGGCCGACCTTCCCTACGTCCTCGAGCGTTTCTACCGTGGGAAACGGAGCTCTGGGGGCTTCGGGTTGGGGCTGGCCATCTGCAAGGACCTGGTGGAGAGGATGGGTGGGAGCATCTCGCTGCGTTCGAAAGAAGGCGTTGGGACGAGGGTCGAGATAAAGCTGCCGGAGGTAGGTACGGGTGCCGAAGATACTGATAGTTGAGGACGACCCGGCGGTAAGGGACGTCGTGGAGCACGCCCTCTCGCGCGAGGGGATGGCGACGCGGACGGTTGGGGACGGAGAGGCGGCTTTGGAGCGTCTGAGGCGAGAGGCGGAGCCCTTCGACCTCGTCGTCCTGGACGTAATGCTCCCGGGGATGGACGGTATCGGCGTCTGCCGCGAGGTCCGAACGGGCGAGGCCGGGAGCGCGAGTAGCGACGTGCCTATCTTGATGCTCACCGCTCGCGACGACGAGACGAGTGTGATTGTGGGGCTCGAGGTCGGAGCGGACGACTACGTGACGAAGCCGTTCCGTCCGCGCGAGCTGGTTAGCCGGGTGCGGGCGCACCTGAGAAGACGGCGCCTGGACGTGAAGAGCGTCTCCGGCGAGCAGCGGAAGCTCGAGTTCCCGGGGCTTGAGGTGGATCTCCGGGGCAGGCGAGTGACGAGCGGGGGATCGACCGTTGAGCTGACGGCCAAGGAGTTTGAGGTCCTTGCGCTCCTGGCCTCCCACCCGGGGCGGGTCTACGGGCGCGAGCAGATAATGCGCCACCTCTGGGACGGCGACTTCTTCGGCGAGACCCGCGCCGCCGACGTCCACATCCAACACATCCGTGGAAAGATAGAGCCCGACCCCAAGAACCCCCGCTACGTCCAGACCGTCCGCGGTATCGGCTACAGGTTCGCCGAGATATAGGATCGCGGGTGGGAACGGCAGGCGCCGGCGCTCGGGGAGGCTCGCTACCCTATCTCGTGCCCGGCCCACCCTTCGATGAGGGTTAGCAGGGCGGAGTGATCCCACCCCTCCCACCCCTTCGCCACCAGGGTCCCGAACATCTGGTCCACCATCGCCGTCAGGGGCAGGGGCACACCGTACTCTCTACCCGTCTCTAGAGCTATGCCGAGGTCTTTGTGGTGGGATTCGACCTTACCGCCCGGCTCGAAGTTGTGGGAGAGGAACTTCTCTCCCTTGACCTCCATGACCTTGTTGCCGGCGAGCCCCCCGGAGAGCACTTCTATGACCTTTTTAGGATCCACCCTGGCCTTCGACCCGAGCACCAGCGCTTCCGAGACCGCCTCGATGGTTAGAGCCACCACGATCTGGTTGCACGCCTTGACCACCTGGCCCGTCCCGGAGGGGCCTACGTGTACGATCGTCTCGCCCATGACGTCGAAGAGGGGTCTGGCGCGCTCGAAGTTCTCCTCCTCGCCGCCGACCATGATCGAGAGCGTACCCTCCACGGCCCCGACGTCTCCTCCGCTGACCGGGGCATCGAGCAGACCGACGCCCTTTTTCCGAGCAGTCCGGTACAACTCCCGAGCCAGGACCGGCGAGCTGGTGCTCATGTCCACGAGGAGCGAGCCCTCTCCGGCTCCTTGCAAGAGCCCGTCCTCACCGGCCACCACCTCCCGTACTTCGGGCGGCCCTGGGAGCATGGTGAAGACGATTCCGCCGTCCTCGGCCACCTCTTTAGGGCTCCAGGCGGCTTCGGCCGCTTCGGAGGCCAGGTCTTCGACCTTGCCCCGGCTACGGTTGTATATGATGAGATCGTAGCCTGCTTCCATGAGGTTGCGGACCATCGGTTTGCCCATGATGCCCAACCCCACAAAGCCCACTTTCTCGGACATCCTCGGTCTCCCTTCCGCGGCTTCTGGCTTCTCGACGCTCGTATTTTGAGGCCGCACCTAGCTTCCCGCTGGGTGCGTTCATCGTGCTGCGGGCGTAGAATCGCGTGGTGAGCGAGGAGAAAGGCAGGGCGGCTGTACTTACGGAGGTCGCCCTGATCTTTGCCGCCCTCTTCTGGGGCATGAACTTCGCCGCCACGAAGTACGCAGCTGACTTTCTCCCCCAGCTCTTTATCGTGGCGTTCCGGTTTATCGGAGGTGGTCTCGTGCTCCTCCTCGTCCTCCGTATTCTCGAGCCGCAGAGCAGGCTGGAGCGCAAGGACCTCCTGCCCATGGTGGGCCTGGGTTGCTTCGGTATAGGGGCCGCCCAGACGGCCTTCACCTTTGGCATAAGCCTGACGAGCGCGGCTAGCACCGGCCTGGTCTTCACCACCGCCCCCGTGTGGGGAATGCTCCTGGGCTTCGTGCTCGGGCTCGAGCGTCCCGGCTGGAAGGGTGTCCTCGGGGTCGGGCTCTGCATCCTGGGGGTCGGGTTGGTCTTCTACGGGGGCCTGAGCAGCGAAGACGACAGCCTGGTAGGAGATCTCGTGATCCTGCTCGCCGCCATGTGCGTCGGTGCGTACACGGTCTCGAGCATGCCTATGCTTCAACGCCACTCGCCGCTCGCGGTGGCGACCTACCCGACCCTCTTCGGCGGCCCGGTCGTGCTGCTCCTCTCCCTGCCTTACCTGCCGGAGGTGGAGTGGGGGAGTCTGGGTGTGGGGCCCTGGGCGGCCCTGGTCTACTCGGCCGTCCTCGCCACCGCCTTCGCCTTCGCTGCGTGGCAGCGTGGGATCAGCCGCATCGGAGCAAACCGGGTGCTCATCTACCAGTACCTCATCACGCTCACCGGAGTGACCTCGGGGGTAATCTTCTTCGGTGAGGACCTCACGATCGACAAGATCCTGGGCGGCGCCATCATCCTTGTCGGCGTGTACCTCGCTAGGCGTCAGTAGGAGGACCGCTCACCCTACCTTTCCTCGCATAGAGCGTGTTCGAAAGTTTATGAATAATAAGAGTGATCGGGGGGTATAGATTGCTATAATTGCTGTAGTGAGAAATGGGGCATGGGAGGAGGAGTTGCATGGCAACCGCAGCAGGTGGACAGCAGGAAAGCCTAGATCCTCGAGCAAAGCACGCCATCCGGGGGGCGTGGTTCGGGTTCTTTGTCGACATGTTCGACATCTATCTGCCGATAGTAGTCCTGGCGCCCGCTTTGATCTACTTCGTCCCGCCCGATTTGGACACGACCACTAAGGCAGTCGTCTCGGGTACGATCTTCGCGGCGACGCTCCTCGGCAGGCCCGTGGGGTCCGTTATCTTCGGCCACTTCGCGGACTCGATAGGGAGGAAGCGCACGACGATCATCTCCGTAAGCGGCTTCGGTGTGATAACGCTGCTCATGGCCCTGCTTCCAGGCTACCAGCAGTGGGGCCTGGCGGCGGTGGTCCTACTCATTGTCCTGCGCCTTGTGGACGGCGTCTTCCTCGGCGGGGAGTACACCTCGGCGAACCCGCTGGCGATGGAGTACTCCCCCAAGGAGAAGCGTGGCTTCTACAGCGCGCTGATTATGAGCGGCTACCCGCTGGCCTTCGCCGCCATCTCCGCGCTCACGACGGTCCTGCTGCTCTTCATACCGGCCGGCGATATAAACTCGCCCTACGTGCAGTGGGGTTGGAGGATACCTTTCGTTATCGGCTCCCTCCTCGCCTTCACCCTCGTCTTTTACTATGTCTACTTAGTGGATGAGTCCGAGCTCTTCGAAGAGGGCGGGGGAGGCGGGTCGCCCCTGAGACAGCTGTTCACCGAGCGGGAAAACCTGCTGAGCTTCCTGCAGGTCTTCGTGCTGATGACCGGCTTCTGGCTGACGCTGCAAACGGTCGCGGCGATCCTCCCGGGCCTGCTCGGTAGCCAGGTCGGTCTCTCCCAGACGAACACCACCATAACGCTCGTCGTCGCCAACGTCGTGCTCGTCGGAGGCTACCTCGCCTCTGGAGTGATCAGCCAGCGCGTAGGACGCCGGCCCTTCCTGATCGTGTACGGCCTCATTGCGGCGGTGGCCGGCACCTTCCTCTACTGGCTGCTTTTGAGCGCGCCGCCGCAGAACCTTTTCCTGGTCATCCTGCTGACGACGGTAATCACGCTCCTGGTAGTCTCGTGCTGGGGCATTACGACCGCCTACATCAACGAGCGCTTCCAGACCGGCATCAGGGCCTCGGCCTTCGGTATCGGCTACAGCCTCGCGGTGGTCCTCCCTTCGTTGTATGCCTATTACCAGGCGGGTTTGGCGGCCTTCATGCCCTTCGAGTACACGGTGCTCGTCCTCCTGGTGATAGGAGCCCTCCTGATGGTCGTAGGGGCGGTGTGGGGGCCCGAGACAAAGGACGTAGACTTCTCGCACGACGCCCAGGCGGCACCTGAGGATGAACGAGCGCCCGAGGTTTCTCGGGAGGAGCCGAGGACCGCCCCCGGCACCGACCGCACAGTTGGCAGTTCTTGAGCTCTGGTTCCGGGCAGGTCGGCTCAAAGAACCGGCCCGCCCGGAATCCTTGCTGCTCGTGAAGAACAGAACCGGCACGCCAAGGTGGTAGACGACACGCGCATCTTCGATCTGGAGCAACCGCGCACCGCGAAGATGCCCATCCACCCCGCCCACCAGCAGGCCGGCTACTCTTATCTCTTGCACCGGCATCACGAGGACGAGTACCGGCCCGACGAGGCCGGCCCACGCGCCGGCGCTGCCGGGGTCATCATCTGTGGGGAGCACACCGGCACCCACATAGACGCCCTCTGTCACCAGTCGGACGCCCTCGTGCTCTACGGCGGCGTCTCCGTGAACAGTGAGGTCCAGAGCTCACGCGGCTTTACCCGGCACGGCGTCGAGGAGATCCCGCCGATCGTCGCTCCCGGCGTGCTCCTCGACGCTGCCGCGAAGGAGGGCGTCGAGTCTCTGGAGCCCGGCCGTGCCGTCACCGGCGAAGACCTTGAAGAATGTTGCAAAGAGCAGGGCGTGAGCGTCGAGCCTGGAGACGTGGTGCTCGTGCGCACCGGCAACGACCGCTACTGGGACGATCCGGAGCGCTACCTCGCGGGACCGGGGATGGCCACGAGCGCCTCTTACTGGGCGGCCGAGAGGCGGGTTGTGGCGGTGGGAGCGGACAACGCGGCCTGGGATGTGCCGGGGTTGAAGGACCCCGAGCTCGGGTGCATGTTACCGGGACACCTGATCCTCCTGGCAAGGCACGGCGTCTATATAGTCGAGAATCTCAAACTGGACGAGCTTGCCACCGCGGGCCACCACCGCTTCCGCTTCGTCTGTGCGCCGCTTAAACTCGTCGGGGCGACCGGCTCGCCGGTTTGTCCCTTGGCGATCGTCGACGGTACGACGGCCAGATTATGAAGCCGAAGGTAGGCTTCGTCGGGCTCGGCAACATAGGGGAACCAATGTGCCGGCGCCTGCTCGAGAACGGCTACGGGGTCTCCATCTACGACGCGAACCCGGAGGCCGTCTCCAAGCTTGGCGACACGGCGGCCGAGCCCGCAGAGAACCTCAAGGTGCTGGCCTCCTCCGCCGAGGTGGTGCTCCTCTCGCTCCCGGGCTCCGACGTCGTGGAGGAGGCCGTGCTAGGGGAGAGAGGGCTGGTGGACGGACTATCCTCCGGAAAGGTCCTGATCGACACGTCGAGTTCCAGGCCTTCTTCGACCAGGGACCTCGCGGAGAAGCTTGAGTGGGGAGGAGGAAGGGGACGACCGTGCCCGAATTTGACCCCATAGCGGGCAGGTACGTCCACGTCGAGATAGCGGGTGTAAGGAACCGCGTCTACTTCGAGGAGGCCGGGGAGGGAAGGCCGCTCGTTTGCCTGCACACCGCGGGGGCCGACTCCCGTCAGTTCCGGCACCTGCTCTGCGACGCGGAGGTGACCGGCGGGTGGCGTGTCCTCGCCTTCGACATGCCCTACCACGGGCGCTCGCTGCCACCCGAAGGCTGGTGGGAAGAGGAGTACCTGCTCACGTGCGAGGCTTATGCCGAAACGGTCATGGCCTTGGTGAGGGCTCTAGACCTCGAAGAGCCGGTCGTGCTCGGGTGCTCGATGGGCGGGGCCGTCGTGCTCGAGTTGGCGCGGGGGCACGCCTCCGAGATCGGCGCGGTGATCGGGCTGGAGGCGGCGAGCAAGATAGAGGGCCGCTTTCTGGACTGGTCCATCCTGCCCGGTATCGATGGCTCGGAGATGGCAGCCTCCTACACCTACGATCTCATGGCGCCCCAGAGCCCCGAACCCGCGCGGAAGGAGACGTGGTGGGTCTACAGCCAGGGTAGCCCTGGCGTCTACCGCGGCGATACCTACTTCTACAGCGTCGACTGGGACCTTCGGGGGCGCGAGGAGGAGATCGACACCTCCCGATGCCCGGTCTACCTCCTGACCGGCGAGTACGACTACGCCTGCACCCCGCAAAGGACCGCCGAAACCGCAAAAGCCATCCCCGGCGCAAAAAGCGCCACTATGACCGGCATCGGCCACTTCCCCATGGCCGAGAACTACCCGCGCTTTAGGGAGTACCTGCTCCCCGTCCTCCGGGAGCTCGAGTAGAGAGGAGAGCAATGGCAACACAAGAAGAGAAGCAGGCGTACGTCGACGAGATGGCCGAGAAGAGGGGTTACGTGCTCGACTACCACAAGGTGATGGCTGAGCAGGACTTCGAGGTCTTGCAGGCCGCGAACGATCTTATCGAGGCGGCCTACCTAAAGGAGCGCAGACTGGATCGCAAGACTAAGGAGCTGCTCTTTATCGTCAGCCTCACGGTGATGCGGGCGAGCAAGAGCCACATCCAGAGCCACATAAGGGTGGCCCTGGATCTCGGCCTCTCGAAAGAGGAGATTTTGGAGGCCATCGAGATCACGCTTCCCGAGGCCGGCGTCGTCGTCTTCCAGGAGGGGTTCGAGGCCTGGCGCGAGGTCACCGGCGCCGAAGGGATAGAGCCCACCGTCGAGGCGCACGGGGTCGGCTCCGGGCGGAGGGGCGGCTAGACCTCGTACTCTGAGTGCCGGCGGTCGGTGATAAACATGTGGCCGGGGCTGTGCGTGATCACGAGCGGCGGCCTGACCTTCATCACGACGGCCTGGGGCGTAACGCCGCAGGCCCAGAACACGGGCATCTGGTCTTCCTCGAACGCAACCGGCTCGCCGAACTCCGGCTCGTTTAAGTCCCTGATCCCCAAGGCCTCCGGGTCCCCTACGTGCACCGGGGCGCCGTGCATCGCCGGATAGCGCCCCGACGCCCTCACCACCAGTGGTATCTCCTCCGCCCGGTACGGACGCATGCTAACGACCATCGGCCCCGAGAAAGGTCCCGATGGAACGCACTCCCTGTCGGTGACGTACATCGGGACGTTGCGGTCCTGCTCGACGTGCGCGATGGGCAAACCCGCGGCTATGAGCGCCGCCTCGAAGGTGAAGCTGCACCCGATCAGGAACCCCACCAAGTCATTCTCCCAACGAGACACTATCCCCTGCGGCTCCTCCACCATCTCCCCGTGCTCGTAGACGCGGTACCTCGGGACGTCGGTTCTCAAGTCCGCCCCCGGCGCCGTGACCACAGGCTCCGGCGAGCCCGCCTCCGTGACCTCCAAGACCGGGCACGGTTTGGGGTTCCTCACGCAGAACTTCAAGAAGTCGAACGCGTACTCCTCCGGCAGCACCACGAGGTTGGCCTGGGCGAACCCGCTCGCGAGCCCGCCGGTTGGCCCCCCGTACTCGCCTTGGCGGATGCGCTCACGTACCTCGCGAGCGTCCATGCCGCGCATATCCAGCTTCTGCTCCATAAAACTCCACACCTTTCTTCTCTTGAACCTCACGATACATGATACCCGGTGAGGCTGGCGGTTATTCTCAGGCGATGCGGATGGCCACGCCCTCCAGTCCTTTCCTTGCCGCCGGAAACCGCTGCATGACCCGTGGGTCGTGGCCCGGAACCACGAGGGCCGGGGAGTCGGCGAGCGAACGCACGAGGTCGAAGGCGCCGTACATCCGCGACAGGTCGTGCACGATGCTGAACGGGCGGTCCTCCTCCAGGTTAGTGTAGAAGTGCGTCGCGTCGGAGGCGAGGACGACGTTGCCCTTCTCCGTCTCTACTTGCACCACCTGCAGCCCGGCGGAGTGTCCCCCGGCCCAGTACACCTTGATCCCCGACGCGATCTCCTCGTCCCCATCCACGAAGCGTAGCCGGCCCTCGAAGTTTTCACGTACGAGGTGGATCACGTCCTCTACCTCCACGGTGTGCCGGAAGTGCTCCCTGCCCGCGTAGCGGCCGGTCCAGAAGGCCATCTCCTCTTTCTGGACCACGAACGTGGCCGCCGGGAACTTCTCCAGGTTCCCGACGTGATCGTAGTGGAGGTGGGTGAGGACCACGCACGAAACCCGTTCACAGTCCACGCCGATCTCACGAAGACCCTTCGTCGGGCAGCGCAGGTACTCCCGCCCCCGCTTCGCCGCCACCTCGGCGTTGAACCCTGAATCTACGACTACCGTGTGCTCCTCCGAGACGGCGGCCCAGACGAAGTAGTCCATCGGCATGGGCGCCTCGTGCGGATCGCCGCCGTAGAAGTGCTCGCCGCTGCGAGCCTCGCGGGTCGCGTACCTGACGGCGTAGACTTCGAAGTATCGACCTATGGCTCCTCCCTTCGACAGAATTGTACGTCCGAAACAACGAACGGCGCCACCTGAGGGTTCGTCTGTTTATCCCCGCTCGGCAGCGGGCACCTTGTGTAGCAAATGCCGCGAGGAAAGAAGGACCGATGGCGGTAGAAGCAGCGGTGGAGAATGGCTGGGTAGATACCTTTCGTCGTGCGAGCGACGAGGATGCCGAGCTGCAGGCGCACGGGAAGTATTACTCGTGTGCCTTCTTGCTCGGCATGGAAGAGCACAGCTACCTCGTGAAGATGAACGGGGGCAAGGTCGAGGACGTTCTGGTGGATCCGGGCCCACTCGACGCTCGTTACCAGTTCGCGATCCGGGCGAGCGCGGAGACCTGGCGCGAGTTCGGGCAGGAGATCCCGCCCCCGATGTGCCACGGCCTCTTCGCGGCCTCGTTCCGGGAGGACATGAGCCTCGAAGGGGATCTTTTTGTGCTCATGCAGAACCTGAGGTGCGTAGTCCGGCAGATAGAGCTTCTGCGGACCACCGGCGTGCCGGTCTAGGAACGGGAAAGGAGGTGAGAGATGGCTCATCTCCCACCGGTCACGTAACGTCCCGTGACCATCGACGTCATGGGCGACGAAGGCAAGGTCTTCTTCTTGGAGAATGGGGAGGGTCAACCCCTGGTCTGCCAGCCCACCGCCGGCTGCCACAATCACTAGTGACGTGACCTCTTGGAGGACGAGGAGATCACCCAGAATTAACGTGTGGTCGACCACGACCTACGCGGTAGGTTAGAGGAGATAGATACCGAAGAGTGCCCGGTCGTGATGCTGACCGGGGAGTACGATTACCTCACCACCCCGAGGTCGGTCGGCGCACCTCCGAGCAGATTAAGGGTGCGGAGTTCAGCGAGATGGAGGGTATAGGCCACTTCCCGATGAGCGAGAACTACCCGGTCTTAAGGGATGCCGCCAGCAGGCACTCCAGACGATAAAGAGCAAGCTGGGCGCTCGCTTAGGGTAGCAATGTTCGGGCCGGTCCTCGGTGACCGGCCCGGTTTTGTAGGTTTCGGGGCTGGACGTTACCAACTTCTCGCCCAGCATTTTGTACTCTCCGTACATCCCGCCTCTCCGGGTCGCGTGTCTGCCGGCGTTGGTAAACTCTCCCGAGCCCAGCTTGCTCTAAGCCTGAAGGAGACGACGAGGAGTCGCGATGGAGCTTCTCTTGCCTGGCCGGTTCGACGATCCCGGCACGGCCTACGCTTACCAGAGGACCATCTTCGAGGAGGTGGCGGCGGGTGAGAGGCCCCCGACCGTCTCGATCACGCCCTCCACCCACCACGTCGGGGTGACGAGGAGGGATACGCTCCGTCCCGGCTTTAGCGAGGCCGTTCAGGCGGCCTACGAGGAGGGCTACCCAGTCCTGGTTAGGGGCGCAGGCGGGGGCGCTACGGCTGCCTCGGAAGGGACCTTCGGCTTCTCCATCATTCGCCCCGGCGGGGATACGCGGCGGGGGATAGGGGAGCGTTACGATGAGGCGGCCGCCCTGGTACTCGGGGCCTTCGCGCGGCTGGGAGTGAAAGGCGCCGAGATCGGCGAGGTTCGCGACGAGTTCTGTCCCGGAGACCACAGCATCCGCACCGGGGACTTTGAGAACGGCATGAAGCTTGTCGGCATCGCCCAGCGCGTTACGAGGAGGGCCACGAGCGTCGGGGGCATCGTGCTGGTCTGGGGCGAGGGGGAGTTGGTCCGGGTCCTCTCTCGGGTCTACGCTTCCATGAACCTCCCCATGAGGCAGGGTAGCGTAGGTAGCCTCCACCGCTCCGGGAGCGAGGCCGACGTCGAGGACGTGATAGGGGCTTTTACCGGGGAAGCGAATCTCCGGTACGGTGCGACCCCGGTCCCACTCGACGAGCGGACGCTGTGGCGGGCCCGAAAGAACCGCGCCGAGCATCTGGTTCCACCTCCACTTTGAGTAACCCTCCTGCGTCCGGCACGGCTACGCCGGGATGAGGGTCTGTCCGGAGAGCAGGGTAATGAGTGATACAATCAGGGTGGGCTAAATCGTCTTGTTTGTAGGTGGAAGGGATGTCGCTAGTTCTTTCGGTTTATGTGCTCCAGGTTCCGCCGGTAAGCCTGGTCGGGGCGGCTTTGATCCTCCTGGCGCTGGTGCTCTTTGCGGTGGACCTCAAGGTTATCGGCCACGGGCTACCCGCCTTTGGGGGATTGGTGGCGCTTATCCTGGGGATCCTGGCCCTTCTAGATGTGGCCTCCTACGTTGTGGTGGCGCTGGTAGTAGTCGTGGCCCTTGTGGTTCTCGCGGGTGTGCTCTTCGTGGCGGGTCCAGGCGAGTTGCTCGCAGGCGGGGGAAGGCAGGCGGCGACTGGGGCAGAAGGGATGGTTGGGGAGGTAGGCGTCGTCAGGGAGCCCATCGGGGCCGACTCTTCGGGCTGGGTGTTCGTGCACGGCGAGTTGTGGAGGGCCGAGGTCGCGGTCGCGCCCGAGGAGTCCTATGAAGGAGATCACGAACAAGCGATAGGGATTGGATGTAAGGTACAGGTAGTTAAGATCAAAGACGGAAAAGTCGTGGTGCTGCCGTTGGAGTCTCACGTGTCCGGGAATTCGCTCGAAGGTTAGGAGTATCTCATGCAGTTAGTAGGTTTGGTGCAGGTGGCCGGGTTCGCGGGTCTCGTGGTCCTGGTCGTGGTCGCGCTGGTGGTGCTGTTCGTCCTGGCCAGCGCGATACGCGTCGTCAACGAGTACGAGCGGGGGGTCGTCTTCAGGCTCGGTAGGGTGCAAGGAGGGCCCAGGGGGCCGGGTCTGATCCTGCTCTTCCCTGTGGTCGAGAGGATGATCAAGATCGACCTGCGCACCGTGAGCATGAACGTCCCGCCCCAGGAGGTCATAACCCGCGACAACGTGCCCGCCAGGGTGGATGCCGTGTTGTACTTCAGGGTCATGGATCCGAACAAAGCGGTGATAGAGGTCGAGAACTACGTCCTCGCGACCAGCCAGATAAGCCAGACTACCCTGCGCAGCGTCCTAGGCCAGAAGGATCTCGACGACCTGCTCACCGACCGCGAGTCCATAAACGAGGAGTTGCAAACGATAATCGACGACCACACCGAGCCGTGGGGCGTGAAGGTGAGCGCTGTCGAGGTGAAGGACGTGGAGATACCGCAGCAGATGCAGCGGGCGATGGCCCGGCAAGCCGAGAGCGAGCGGGAGCGGCGGGCGAAGATCATCTCCGCCGAAGGCGAGTACCAGGCCTCCCAGCGCCTGCACGACGCCGCCGAACGGCTAGAGAGCCCCACGGCGCTCCAGCTCAGGCTCTTCCAGACGCTGACTGAGATCTCCTCGGAGAACAACTCCACCGTGATCTTGCCGGTCCCGATAGACTTGTTCCGCCCGTTCCTGGGAGAGGGGAATGGCTACCCGAGCAGGCCGCCCCAGACGCGGAGAAGCGAAGAGGAAGAAGCTGAGCACCTCTACGAGGAGGCCGTCGGGGAGACCAGAGGCGTGGAGCAGACCACCTGATGCTTTGCCCCTACCGGGGGAGGGATAGCGCGTGAGCGCGGCGCGAGACGCCTCCTCGCCCGGTGGCGACCTGGAGGGTCTCGACCCAACTCCGCCCGAAGGTGGCTACGAGCTCTACCGCCACAAGAATACCGGCGGGATGGAGACGAAGAACTGGCACGGGCTCTACTGGGCTAGGCGCAACGAAGAGGGAGACTACGAGATCCGCAGCGTCCCTACCTCGCTGGGAGAAACCTCCGTGCCCGGCGGGACCCTTCCCAAAGACGGCTTTGAAGAGCACTACATCAGGGTAATCCGGTAGGGGTTCCTTGCCCCTGGCGCCGAGGGGCGCGGACGACTAGCATGGGGCGCCGGAGGCGGCTCTAGAGGAGGCATGCGTGACCGAGAGTATGAAGCGCCACAACGAGTTCACGGAAGCTTTGATGCACGAGTTGGCGAGGCTCTGGCGGGAGGGCGAGAGACGCATCGACCGGGACCACGTGGAGGAGATCGGCGGTCGGTACGACGTGGACCCGGATGAGGCCAGCAGGGCGTTCGTGGACTCGAGGGGCACCCTGTGGGAGGGTGAGCTCGTCGATGGCGATGGAGAATCGGATTGGGTGGCGGCCGAGCTCGCCAACGTTCCTGCCGCAGGGACCTCTACCGACAGCAGCATATAGAGCCTGTTCGCTCCTCCCCGAGTTGCTGGTGGCGGGCGAACCTACCCTCGGGTTCTCTCGCGGACAAACCAGGTCCGTCGTGAAGATAGAGGTATCCATGCAATACCGTAGAGCTGCCGTGGCGAGGGGCATTTGACGTTCCGCCTCTTGTTCATAGGGGACGTCATGGGCGAGGTGGGATGTGCGGCGGTCTTGGCGCTCGTCCCCGACCTGCGGCGGGAGCTGGGGTTAGACGCCGTCGTTGCCAACGCGGAGAACTCAGCACCCACCGGACGGGGCATAACGCCGGAGTCCGCCTCGGGCCTGCTCTCTGTGGTGGACTTTCTGACATTAGGCAACCACGCCTTCGACGTGGAAGGGAGCGAGAAGTTCCTGGAGCGAGAGCCGCGGGTGATACGTCCGGTGAACCTAGAGGCGGGCTCGCCAGGGTACGGGTCGGGGACGTTCAAGGCGGGTAACGTGCGGGTCGGGGTTGTTAACGTACAGGGTCGGGTGTTTATGAAGCAAACACCGAGCTCTCCCTTCCGGGCGGCGGACCGGGTGGTCGGAGAGCTCGAGGCCGCCGGGGCGGACTTCGTCCTCGTGGACGTACACGCCGAGGCCACGAGCGAGAAGCAGGCCATAGGCTACCACCTGGCAGGCAGAGCCCAGGCAGTGATCGGAACCCACACTCACGTGCCGACCGCCGACGCCCGCATCCTCTCCGGCGGCACAGCCTACGTTACGGACGTGGGCATGACCGGCGGCGCGGAGAGCATTATAGGGTTCGACAAGGAGGAGTTCCTGGGATTGTTTCTCGGGAGGGGACCGTCTCACCTCGGGGCGTCAAAGGCCCCCGCGAACCTCAACGCCGTCGTCGTCGGAGTGGAGGTTGAAAGTCGCCAGGCGGTAAGCATCGAGCGCGTGCTCAGGGAAGGTGTTTAGAGGCCGGAAGGATTATCGAGTTTCGCCGATTACTACAACGGCTGCGCCGCTGAGCCTGCCCTCTCGCAGAGAGTCTAGAGCTTCGTTGGCCTCGACGAGCGGGAAGGGTGCTACCCTGGTACGGACCGGGACTTCAGGGGCCAGGGCGAGGAACTCCTCCCCGTCCCTCCTGGTGAGGTTGGCTACCGAGCGAACGATCCGTTCGCCCCAAAGGAGCTCGTAGGGGAACGAGGGGATGTCGCTCATGTGGATGCCACCGCAGACTACTACGCCGCCCTTTGCGACGGCCCCGAGCGCGGCCGGGACCAGAGCTCCTATGGGGGCGAAGATGATCGCCGCGTCCAGCTCTTCTGGGGGCGGCTGCGAGGAATCGCCGGCCCAGAGTGCTCCCATCTCGCGGGCGAAGTTCTGGGCCTCCTCGTCGCCGTCCCTGGTGAACGCGAAGACCTGTCGGCCCTGGTGACGGGCTACCTGGATCACGATGTGCGCCGCGGCGCCGAACCCGTACAGTCCCAGACGCTCCGCATCGCCCGCCATCTTCAGTGACCGGTAGCCGATGAGCCCGGCGCAGAGGAGCGGCGCCGCCTGTAGATCCGAGACGTCGGAGATGGGGAAGCAGAAGCGGTGGTCTGCCGCGGCGTACTCCGCGTAACCGCCGTCGATCTGGTAGCCCGTAAACCGGGCGTAGTCGCACAGGTTCTCCCGCCCGGAGAGGCAGTAGTGGCACCTGCCGCAGGTCCAACCGAGCCAGGGTACGCCTACCCGGTCTCCTGGTGCGAACCGCTCTACGCGTTCGCCGGTCTCCACCACTTCGCCCACGATCTGGTGTCCGGGGATCAGGGGTAGCTTGGGGTCCCTCAACTCCCCATCGACCACGTGCAGGTCGGTCCGGCACACGCCACAGGCACGGACGCGGATAAGGACCTGCTCCGCCTCCGGCTCGGGCGTCGGAGCGTCGGCGAGGCGCAGCGGGCTACCGGGAGAGTTCAGAATCGCGGCGCGCACCGGTCAGAATCGCCCTATCCGCCAACCTCGAACGTTTGCCGGACGTCGCCGCTCTTCGTCACCTCTTACTCTCCCTTTGGGGCGTCTTCGCAAATTGCTTCACCAAATACGGGACTATATCCGACGCTCCAGCTCGGGAGCAAACGCGCCAGGGGCTTGCGTTCAGTGGACCGGCCGCCGATGGTGGAAAGGTGTTTCGTGGTCTAGCTGTGTCGGCCGGGATGGGTTATACCGTTGATGCGTTTCCCGGCGCGCTGTAAGATCAGTACTCGGACACTTGGGCCTGTCAGGGTCTGTCTTTGCGATCGAGCGTCGCGGAGGAACCTCGGAAGGAGAGACGCCATGCAGTTGCTTTACATAGTCACCAAGGGGACGGATGATGCCACCCTGGCCTCCGTCCCGCTGCACATCGCGGCCAACGGTTCTTTGGAGATAGGCCAAGAGGTCTCAGTGGTCCTCGCGGGGGATGGGACGGACCTGGTGATTGGGGAGAACGCGACGAGCATTGAGGGCGTGGGCGTACCACCGATGCGCGAGCTACTGGGCAAGCTTAAGGACCACCAGGTCCCCGTGTACGTCTGAAAGGGGTGCGCGGTCGCCCGTGGGGCGACGGAGGAGAGCCTGGCGACAGTGGGTGGTACGTGGGCGGGCCCACCCGACGTGGCGAGGCTGTGCGCGGAGGCCGACAAGGTGGTCACCTTCTAGACAGGAAACTCGGCTGTATCCGGTTATAATCGCGGCTTGCTTTTGCTACGTCCCGAAGGAGGAGGCGTGAGACGAAGGATTTCCACAAGCCGCGACTTACCCTCAGTACTCGGCGCGGTGTTTCTCGTGCTTCTGGTCACGTTCGTCGGTGGGTGCGGGGGAGAAGACTCCGGCTCTCAAACGGGAGAAGCGACCGAACAAGGTGATGCGAGGCAGGAGTCCGCGGAGACGACAGAAGCCGCGCAGACGGAAGCTACAGCTTCTATCGGAGAACCCGTTACCGTAGGGGATGTGCAGTGGACCGTGACCGACGCCGAGAGGCTGGACGAGCTCATCTCCAACAAAGGCGAATACGAGCAGGGGAGCTTCGTCAGCATGGACATTACCTTCTCGAACAACTCCAACCAGGACGTCACGCTCGCCACCCCGTTTTTTGCCCTGATCGACAGCGAGGGGCGCGAGTTCGAGCCCGACATCGGGTACAACTTCACCTTCCTCTTCCCGGAAGAGAACATGTTCGTGGAGCCGCTAGGCCCCGGTGCGACTAAAGAAGGGAAGATTATCGCCGAGGTGGCGCCGGGTTCCTCGGGGTTCAGGCTCCAGGTGGGCGCAGCCAGGTTCGCGTCGAACGAGACCGCCCTCATAGACCTGGGTCTCTAGTCCTATTAGAAGAACCTGGTGCTGCGCCATGCGTTCGGAGAAGCCGAACACGCCCTCGCCGGTCGTTGCTTTCTTGGGGAGATAGAAGGGTAGGATACTTCTCCAGGGTGTAAGGGAGAGCTCTGGAGGTGTTGTTGACTTGAAGGTAACCGCCGCAGTAGTACACGAAGAAGCGCAGCCCTTCTCCGTCGAGGATCTCGAGCTCGAGCGGAGCGGCATGTGCGTACGCAAATGTCCTGTTCAACGATGTCGAACGGAAGGGTTGCCCGGGGACTTTGCACGACCTATATTGGTGGCTGAGAAGTAGGGGAGAATCGCGCGCCGGTGGGAATGAGATCGCCGTAGCGGGTGCATTGGCGTTACGCCAGGCCCGAGGGCGCAACGAGTAACAGAGGAGCAAGGCGCATGCGCACACAGGTCGGGATCGTCGGGGCAGGGCCGGCGGGGCTTATGCTCTCGCACCTTCTACACCTGGAGAGCATCGAGTCGGTCGTGCTCGAGGTCCGCAGCCGCGACTACGTCGAGAAGCGGATCCGGGCGGGTGTGCTCGAGCAAAACACGGTCGACCTGCTGACCGAGACGGGCGTCGGCGACCGGATGAAGAAGGAGGGGATGGTCCACCACGGCATCGAGCTGCGGTTCGGTGGGCAGGGTCACCGCATCGACATGTACGAGCTCACCGGCGGGCGCGCGATCACGGTGTACGGCCAGCACGAGGTCGTCAAGGATCTCATCGCCGCGAGGCTCGATGCAAGCGGGCAGATCATCTTCGAGGCCGAAGTCGTCGGCGTCAACGACCTCGAGTCGCAGGAGCCGACCATACGCTACCGCAAGGACGGCGAGGAGCACGAGCTGCGGTGCGACTTCATCGCCGGATGTGACGGCTTCTACGGGCCGAGCCGACCGTCTATTCCGGAGGGCGTGCTCACCGTGTACGAGCGGAAATACCCGTTCGCCTGGCTCGGGATACTCGCCCAGACACCGCCATCGTCGGAGGAGTTGATCTACACGTACCACGAGCGCGGCTTCGCCCTGCACAGCATGCGCTCGCCCGAGCTCACCCGCCTCTACATCCAGTGCGACCCCGACGATGACATTGAAGACTGGTCGGACGAACGCATTTGGGAGGAGCTGCACGCACGGCTCGCCACCGACGAAGGCTGGGCACTCACCGAGGGGCCGATCCTCCAAGAAGGTAGGGGCATCACGCCGATGCGTAGCTTCGTTGTCGAGCCGATGCAGTACGGCAGGCTCTTCCTCGCCGGCGACGCAGCGCACATCGTCACGCCGACCGGAGCCAAGGGGATGAACCTCGCCATCGCCGACGTCCGCGTCCTCGCCCGGGCGCTCGATGGCTTCTACGAGTCGGGTCAGCGCAGCTTCGACCTGCTCGACCAGTACACCGAGACCTGCATGCGCCGCGTCTGGTTGGCGCAACGCTTCTCCTGGTATATGACGTCCATGCTGCACCGCTTCGACGGCGACGCCATCCAGCATCACCTGCAGCTCGCCGAGCTGGACTACGTGACCAGCTCGCGGGCGGCGGCGACGGCCCTCGCCGAGAACTACACGGGCCTGCCTATGGAGTCGATCACCGAGCTCACCGAAGGCTTTACCATCTAGCTTCGGCTTACTGGTCAGCGTCCACAACAGAAGACCGACACCGCAAGACCCTAGAGAACCAGAGGAATAGGAGAGACAGTGAGTGACACGAGCCTACCGGAACCCAAGATCGACCAGGAGAAACTAGAGGAGTACCGCAGCATCTACGAGGAGCTGTTGGGGTTCGTCCCGCCACGCATCCAGGCGCGCACCGAGCTCCTGGGGCGTCTGAACCCGGAGTTCCTCTCTTTGCAGGAAGAGATCCGCAAACGCGGCATGTACCCCGACGTCTTCGACGTGAAGACCGTCCAGTTGATGCTCTTCGGGATGCTGCTCCTCTCCCTACGCGACGCGGCGCGCATCCATGGTATAGCGGCGCGTCGCGCAGGCGCTACCTGGGAGGAGATGCAGGCGGTCGTGAACCTGGCCTACCTCTACGGAGGCCTCTCCGCGGCTAACATCGGAGCGCAGTTCCTCCAGCAGATCGCCGAGATGGAAGCCGAGCAAGAAGCCGGAGCGTAGGGGAGATTCAAAGAAGGAGGACGACTCCGTGGCAGAAGCGCAAGAGCCCATCCAGGACGTCGCCCACCTGGGACACGTCGAGATCTTTAGCCCCAAACCCGACGAGAGCCTGTGGTTCTTTAAAGAGGTGCTCGGCATGGAGGAAGCCGCCCGCGAAAACCAGTCAGTCTACCTGAGGGCGTTCGGCGACTTCGACCACAACACCCTCAAGCTAACCGAGGCCGAGAACGCGGGCATGGGCCACGCCGGTTGGCGCGCGGCCAGCCCGCAGGCTCTCGACCGTAGGGTGAGGGCGCTCGAGGAGAGCGGGCGCGGAAAAGGGTGGGTCGAGGGTGATGCGGGCCATGGTCCCGCCTACCGCTTTGAGGATCCGGACGGCCACCTGATGGAGGTCTACTATGAGGCTGAGAAGTATCGCGCTTCCGAGGACGAGCGCCCCGCGCTGAAGAACCAACCCCAGAGGCATCCGGGCAGGGGCGTGGGGGTGCGGCGGCTGGACCACATAAACGTGCTGTGCCAGGAGGTGACGGCGAACCGGGAGTTCATGGAGGAGTACCTGGGGTTCAAGCTGCGGGAGAACGTCGTACTCGACGACGGCACCGAGTCCAACGCCTGGATCAGCGTCACGCCGCTGGTCCACGATATCGCGTACTCGCTCGACGCTACCGAGGCCAGGGGACGCCTGCACCACGTGGCCTACTGGACCGACACCCGGGAAGAGGTGCTGCGTGCCGCCGACATCTTTCTAGAGAGCGGGATATACATCGAGACGGGGCCGTCCAAGCACGCGGTGACCCAGGGCTTCTTCCTCTACGTGTACGAGCCTGGAGGAAACCGTGTCGAGATCTTCTCGGGAGGGTACCTGATCTTCTCCCCCGACTCCGAGCCTGTCACGTGGACCCAGGAGGAACGTTCCAGGGGGCAGGCCTGGGGGCTAAAGTTGCCGGAAACCTTCCACACATACGGTACCCCGATAGTAGACCCGGACACCGAGATGAAGGACGTGCCCGTGTTCGATTCTTCGTGACGGGATCTAATCACTGTGCCGGTACCATCGTGCTTACTTACGCGCCGCTCCCTCCTGCTTCGCGTCTAGCTTGTACAGTCGTGAGGCGTTCCCGTGCAGGATCAGCTCCACGGTCTTAGAATCTAGGCCGAGCTCGAAGAGGGCGAGGGCGTTGTTCTTGATCCCCGGGACGCCGGGCCAGTCGGTGCCGAAGATCATCTTCCAGGCCAGCCGCTCGAAGTCGTACTTTTCGTAGTACTCGGGCAGTTTCTTTGGTGGGAGGCCGGAGATCTCGATCCACACGTTCTCCCGCATGGAGGCCATGAAGGCCGCGGCGTTGTACCACCAGCCGCGCCCCCCGTGAGCCAAAATTACCGTGAGGTCGGGAAAGTCCCGGACCACGTCTTCGAGGAGGGCCGGGTCCGCGTAACGGTTGGTGGAACCTGGGAACGTGCTGGTGCCGCAGTGGACCACGACCGGCAACTCACGCTCCTGGCAGAGCCCGTAGGCTGGGTACAGGGTCGCGTCGTTCGGCATGAAGCCTCCGTGTACCGGGTGCAGCTTCAAGGCGACCGCGCCCATCTCCATCTGGCGCTCCAGCTCCGCTGGCAGGGGATGATGGTAGTGGGGGTTGAGGTTGGCCATGAGTTTGAAGCGCTCGGGGTTGTACTCGGCGATGGGCGAGAGGTCTTCGATGGGTTGGATCCCGGTCGCCTTCGGGCTGTACTCGCTCAAGAGGATAGCTATGTCTACCCCTTCCCCGGCCATGTACTCGTCGAGGCACGAGGGCACTAGAGTGCCCTCCTCGTCGTACAGGTCGGAGAGGGGGACGTCCTCTCCCCCGAAATGCTCGGCCCACTCTATCCAGGAGGATTTCAGCGTGGGCCGGCGCGCTGCGTGTACGTGTGCGTCTATCACAGGTACTCCCTCGAGCATCACGAGTCTCCTCTGGCGCTTGCTACGTCCTCAACGACGGACTTTACGGGGTTTTTACCGGGTCTGCTCCATGTATCGGAGCCGAAGAGCCTGGTACTCGCGCGCGGCCGAGGAGATCCACTTCGACGAGCTCCCGTCGAGCTCCTTCTTGACCTCGGCGGGGGCTCCCGCCGCTAGGGCTGCGGGTGGGATCTCACCGTCCTCTTTTACCACGCTCCCCGCGGCGAGCATGGCCCGCCTTCCTATGCGAGCCCGGTTGAGGACTATGCTCCCCATGCCCACCAGCGCCTCGTCCTCGATAACGCATCCCTCCAGCAAAGAAAGGTGCACAACGGTTACGTTCCGGTCTACGAGCGTCGGGAGGTCCTCGTTAGTGTGCAGCACGCAGTTGTCCTGAATGCTGCTGCCCGCCCCTACTACTATCCTGTCGAAGTCGCCCCTCAGAACGGCACCGAACCAGACGCTTGCCCCTTCTTCGACCACCACGTCCCCGATGAGCACCGCGGTCGGTGCTACAAAGGCATCGGGGGCGATCCAGGGCTCTTTACCGTTGAAAGAGAGAAAGTGTGCCACCGCCGTTCATCGCCCTCCTAAACGAGTTCGTCCTGTTGCTGGGGCGGTTCGTCTCTCTGAGACAGTTCAACATCTTGCTGGGGCATATCCTCTCCCGACTCCGGCTCGCGCAGCTTGAAACGCTGTATCTTGCCCGTGGTCGTCTTGGGCAGCTCCTCGATAAACTCCACGAGGTGCGGGTACTGGTAGCGTTTGAGGTTGTTCTTGGACCACTCCTGAAGCTCCTCGACCAGCTCGTCGGAGCCCTCGTGATCTTCACGCAGGACGACGTAGGCCTTTATGCGCGTTAGCCCCTCGATGTCGACCCCTACCGCCGCCACTTCCACTACCGCCTCGTGGTCGCCCAAAGTGTTCTCCACCTCCACCGGCGAGACCCAGAGGCCGCTCACCTTGATCATGTCGTCCGCCCGGCCCTCGTACCAGTAGAAGCCGTCCTCGTCCATCCGGTACCAGTCCCCGGCGAAGAGCCACTCCCCCTTCATGATCTCCTTGGTCTTTTCGTGGTTGCGCCAGTAATACGCCGCTGCGGAGTCGCCCTTGACGGAGAGGTATCCGGCCTCTCCGGGCTCCTCTACGGGGTACTCTTCCTCGTCGAAGATCCTGACCTCGTAGCCGGGCACGGGTTTGCCGCTGGACCCCGGTTTGAGCTCGTCTGGGGTATTGGAGATGAAGATGTGCAGCATCTCGGTCGAGCCGATCCCGTCCAGGATGGAAATGCCGAACGTCTCTTTCCAGCGGCGCCATACGTGGGCGGGCAACGCCTCCGCCGCCGAGACGCCGTAACGGATGGAGGGGAGTTCGTAGTCTCCGACGTGCGGGTAGTTGAGGATCGCGTTATAGAGGGTAGGCGTCGAAAAGAACAGAGTCGGCTCGAATCGCTGGATGGTCTCCAGGACCGCCTCTGGGGTAGGTTTGCCGGAGAGCAGGACGCTCGAGGCTCCGGCCCAGTAGGGGAAGGAGATGCCGTTGCCGAACCCGTAGGCGTGAAACAGCTTCGTGGTCGAGAACGTGCGGTCGGACTCATCGATCTCCAGCACGTGCCGTGCGTAGGTCTCGCACGTGTAGTCTATGTCGTGGTGTAGGTGGACCACGCCCTTGGGGTTGCCGGTGCTCCCCGAACTGTAGAGCCAGAAGGCCGCGTCGTCCTTGTGGGTGACGGCCGGTGAGAGCTCGTCGTCGCCGGACTCCAGCAGGTCTTCGAGGATGTGCGCCCCCTCCTCCCGGCCGTTGGTCAGGACGAGACCCACCGGCTCTTCGACGCCCCTCAGTGCGTCCCGGACTTTATCGTAGAATTTCCCATCGGCGACTACGATCCGGGCGCGGCTGTCCTCGACGTAGAAGCGGTACTCGTCGGCGTCGACCAGGGTGTTCACCGGGACCGGGACGGCGCCGATGCGCATCGCGGCGAAGAAGGCGGTCGGGAAGGAGGGCGTGTCGTCCAGCACGAGCAAGACTCGGTCCTCCTGGCGCACGCCCAACTCTTCCCTGAGGGCGCGACCGAACCGGTTGATGCGGCGGGCGAGTTCGCCGTAGGAGACCTCGTCGTCGCTATAGATGGCGACCTTGTCCTCACGCCCGGCGTCCAGGTTCCGGTCGACGATCAAGCTCGCGTTGTACCACTCGGGCACCGTGATCATGGTCGGTTCCTCCTCAGATAAAGTTCGCCTACGTCGACTTCGCCTCCATGTAGTTCGTCTGACGCCTCGATCTCACGCTCCCCTTACCCACTAACATCTTACGCAACCGATGCTACTGTCGCACGCTCCTCCGGTCAACCGGAGGGTTCGATACTACCGAACCCTGCTCTTGTGACGGGGTTGGTGGGGTCCTATCATGTGCTCGGTGCTTGAATTCTTCGTCGGGAAACGGAGGTAGAGTTATCGTGGCGGTCGCGCACTTAGGGCACGCGGAGTTAAGGGTGACGGACCTGGAGAGGTCGCGGTGGTTTTTTACGGAGCTCCTGGGCCTCTACGTCACCGAAGAGAACGACGAGCGCGTTTTCTTGCGGGCATGGCAAGACTGGGATCACCACACGCTCATCCTCACTAAGTCGGATCACACGGGTATAGAGCACGTCGGCTGGCGAGTCGAGACGCCCGAGGACATGGGGGTCTACGAGAAGCGATTCAAAGAGCTTGGAGTCGAGTATCACTGGATCGAGGGCGGCAAAGAACCGGGGCAGGGCGACGGCTTGCGCTTCCTAACTCCGGGCGGTATGCCGTTCGAACTGTACTGGGAGCGCGAGCTGTACACGCCCAACGGTGTAGATAGCTTCGTCTCCGAGCTTCCGAGCCACCCACAGAAGTACGCTTCCCGGGGGATCGGACCCCGGCGCTTCGACCACGTAAACTTCCTGACCGACGACCCAGGCACGGAGCAGGAGTGGTTGAGCCGGGAGCTCGGCATCCACCACCGCTACTACGCGGAGAGCTCGGATGGCGACCGGCTCGCCTCCTGGCTCTCTCGCACCAACCTCTCCCACGAGATAGCGGTGCAGCGCAACAAGAACCAGAACGGCGCGCTCTTACACCACGTCGCCTACTTCGTCGACTCGCCGGACCAGATGATGCGGGCGGCCACCATCCTGGCCGACAACGGCATAGAGATCGAGTGGGGCCCCGGGCAGCATGGCACGAGCGGGGCCATCTTCCTCTACTGCTTCGAGCCCTCGGGCAACCGCGTGGAGGTCTGGACCGGCGGTTTCTTGATCTTCGCTCCGGACTGGGAGCCTATCCGCTGGACCCCGGAGATCGCGGGTCTCGCGTACGAGCTGTGGGGCTCAGAGATGCCCGACACCTACCTCACCTACGGCACCGAGAGCCACTTCACCGATGCGTCACAGAGGTCGGTCCCGTCGCCTAGTTGAGGGGTGGACGAGCTTGCGCGAAGACGTGATCTCGGCGGCCCACGCTCTGGCCGCCGCAGGACTTGTCACCGCTTTCGGCCACGTCTCCGCCCGCGAGGGGGAGGACGGCTTCCTCATCACCCCACCAAAGCCTCTGGACTCTCTGGAGCCAGACGAACCCTTGCTGGAGGTCTCGCTAGCCGAGGACGAGCTCCCGGAGGGGGTGCCCGGGGAGGCTTGGGCACACTGGGCCATCTACAAGAGTCGCCCCGACGTGGAAGGAATCTGCCGGGCGCAGCCCCCGATCTCCACGGCCGTAACCTCCGCAGGCGTAGCGATACGCTCCCTGCACGGCCAGGGAGCGTTCCTCGGAAGAGAGGTGCCCGTCTACGATGACGCCCGGCTCATCCGCGGCCAGGAAGCCGGCGAGGCGCTGGTCGGACGCCTGGGGGACGCGGGAGGCATCATCATGAGGGGCAACGGGGCGGTGACGGTCGGCAGTAGTGTCGGTACGGCGGTGGCCAGAATGTGGGTTCTTGAGGTATCGGCCGAGATCAACCGGACGGCGGCGAGCGCAGGAACCCTGCACTCGCTTACCGAGGAGGAGTTCTCGTACTGGGAGTCGGTGAGCGAGGAGATACTCGAGAGGATATGGTCCTATCTGAAGGCGAGCAAGTAGGGGAGAGGCCGGAGCGTTCTCGAGATTGAGCCCGTTCCTTTCGCGGTTATGCAAACGTCGAGGTGCTCGTATACCGCAGCCCACTTCGAGGAGACCGAGGGGCCCGAGCCCGTCATACACTTGTGATCGCTATACTGTCCGTCGAACGGGCGGTCGACGTAAGCGGCCGCTCACGGGAAGGAGGAGCAGAGACGTGTCTACTAAGGTGGCGTATCGTACGGAAGTGATCGGCAGTTTGTTGCGCCCACCGGAGGTGAAGCAGGCCATGAGCGATGCGCAGGCCGGCAGGATCGGGCGTGAGGAGCTAGAGGAGATCCAGGACCGGGCGATCCTGGGTGCGATCTCGCTCCAGGAAGAGTGCGGGATGGATGTGATCACCGACGGGGAGTACCGGCGGATGATCTTCTGGGACCCGGTAATCGCAACACTGGACGGTCTGACCACCGATACGGACTCCCCGGTCATGTTCGGAGGAGACGACTCAGACGAGGACGAGGTGAAGCTTCCGACCGTAACGGGCAGGCTCTCCCACCGTGACAGCCTGCTCCAGCGCGAGATGAGCTACCTGCTCGAACACACCAACTCGCCGACCAAGGCGACCATGCCGGCGATGGCTCAGGCGAGCGCGCTGTGGTTGCCGGGCGTCTCCGAAGACGCCTACCCGACTCGGAACGAGTACATGGAAGACCTGGTAAGGCTCATGCGCGAGGACATTGCGGCACTCGACGCGTTGGGCGTCAACTACGTCCAACTCGACAGCCCGCGTTACACCTACGCCTGCAGCGAGGAGGGTCGGGATCGCCTGCGGGCTTTGGGGATAGAGCCCGAGTCCTGGCTCGGCGAGATGATCGCCTTCGATAACGCCCTCATGGAGGGCTTCGATAACATCACCTTCGGGCTCCATCTCTGCCGCGGCAACCACCGTAGCATGTGGGCCGTCGAGGGGGGCTACGATCCCATCGCCGAGCGTCTCTTCAACGAGCTTGAAGTGGATCGCCTGCTGCTGGAGTACGATTCGCCGCGCGCCGGGACCTTCGAGCCGCTACGCCTGGTGCCGGAAGGCAAGGTCGTCGTGCTCGGTCTGATCTCCTCCAAAGAGGCGCGCGTCGAGACGCGCGAAGAGATATTGCCCCGCATCGAAGAGGCCGCACAGTTCGTACCCGTAGAGCGCCTGGCCCTCAGCCCGCAGTGCGGGTTCGCCTCCACGCTGCCCGGCAACCTGCTCGGCGAGGATGAACAGCGGCAAAAGTTGGAGCTGATCTCGTCCGTCGCCGATGAGGTGTGGGGCTGAGATATGGAGGCGACGAGCGCGAGTAGCAGGCCGGCATACCGGTACCGCACCCTGTGGGTGTGGCTGCTGCTGGGGTGGACGGTCAGCTACGCCGACCGAACGGTGACGGGGCCGGTCGTCTCTTACATGATCGACAACGATATCTCCTTCGTGCAGGGGGTGGAGAGCCCGTTCTCTCTGGGTGGGCTGATAGGCAGCTTGTTCTTCGCGGGCTACATGCTGACCCAGTTCCCTGGCGGGTACCTCGGGGACAGGTTCGGGCACCGCACGATTATCGTCATCAGCGTGGTGTGGGCCGGGATAGCGACCATCCTCAGCGGGTTTATGACCGCGCTGGTCGGATTCGTGGCGCTGCGCGTGGTTACGGGCCTGGGGGAGGGCACGTTCTACTCCAACGACCGCAGCGTCATCACACAGCAAACCCCTCCCGAAAAGCGGAGCCTGGGCATGGGGGTGGTCATAACCGGCCTCTCTATCGGGCTCACGCTGGCGTTCCTCCTCACGCCCCCCCTGATCGGGCTGGGGAGCACCGTTTTCGGGACGGAAGGAGCTTGGCGGATGCCGTTCTTCGTGCTGGGCGCCGTCACGCTGGTCGTCGGGTTCGGCATGCACGCCTTCTTCAAAGGACAAGGTGATTTCAGGAGCGCCTATCCTGCCGCGCTGAGGGGCTTGAGCGGGTACACGCTCATCTTTCTGGTGGCCGTGGTGGCGGTGTACGTGGTTACGCTTTGGGTGGGGTTGCCGGAGTGGGTGGTGGCCGTCCTGATCACCGTCTTGGCGCTCGTGCTAATCGGGTTCATCTTCGGCAACAAGGGCGGCGAGGTAGCCCCGATCCTGTACAACAGGGACCTATTTCTGATCTACCTCGCGTTTATCGCGATCCTCTGGCACCTCTGGTTCTTCGGTTTCTGGGCGGTCTCCATAGCCTCCGACGCGTCGGGCGGAGAATCCTTCACGAGGGCGGGGCTGACGGCGGTGTTCTTCGGCGTGGCGGGTATCCTGGGGTTCCCCGCCGGCGGCTGGCTCGCCGACTACGCGAAGGAGAAGGGGTGGGGGCGCAAGGGTATGCTCTCGTCCTTCATGCTGATCCTGGGTCTTTTGACGCTCGGCTTCGGCTTCTACATCTCGAACGGGGGGCAATCCCTGCTCGTGATAGGTGTCCTGTTCTTCGTCTCCAGCCTGTTCTTCAACGCCCTTCAGCCTATGTCCCACGCGCTCGCGGCGGACCTGACGGCCCCCGCCTACATGGGCGCGATGTTCGGCATGATGAACCTGGTCGGCGAGATCGGGGCCGTCCTCTCCCCGGCCATAAGCGGTGTCTTGCGGGACACGACCGGAACCTGGAACGCGGCGGTGATGCTCGACGCGGGGATCGTCCTCGTCGGCTTCGTGTTGCTGCTACTCGTCAGGGAGTCAAGGAGGCCCGCCTCCGAGGAGCGACCCTCCGAAGTCACGCAGGATGCCAGCCCAGAGACAAGCACCTGACCGGAACGGCAACGAGTCGACACCCGGCGCATACCCGCGCCGGCGCGAACTGGTCCTGTGGTGGTTCGGGTATGGCGAACCGCCGCGCTGACAGGGGCACCTTGCTCGTCCTGTAACTACAATCGTAGCTTCTAAAGGGGAAAGGAAAAAGACGTGCAAAAGGTCAAGAGCTCGTACCCGGTGGACGAGACTCTCGAGCCGCTCTCGGAAGATTACCTCGAAGATCCCTACCCGTACTACGTGAGGTTCAGCGCGAAACGCCGGTCTACTTCGCCCAAGATAAACATGTGGGTCGTAAGCCGCTACGAGGACATCTTGAACATCGTCAAAGACCCCGAGACCTTCTCGAACGCCAGGGTGCAGGAGCCTCTCCAGCCGTTGGAGCCCGACTTCCTGCGGCTGGTACCCCGAGAGCTATTAACATCTTCTCCCGCAAGCCTAGCGGAGTCGGTCTTCCTAAAAGCCCGAGAACCGTAAGAGGTCGTAGACGTCCTCGCCGCGCACGTGGCGCAGGATGAGGTCTTTAAACCGGCCGGCGTAGTGTTCGATAATCCGCTCCCCGAGCTCTTTGGTAGCTTGCGAGAGGTCGCCGGTGTAGCCGAGACCGTTGCCCAGCTCGCGGAAGGACTCTGCCCTCTTCATCTCCGAGAACTCGATTGGCTGAGGAGGCAGCCCCTTTAGTAACTGCTTCCTGACGAGGTGCTCCTGCAAGTAGAGCATCGGCGCTGTCTCGTAGATGCCCGCGTGGGCTTCTCCTTGCGGGTCCAGGCCGCGCAGATTGAGCGGCGAGGGGTCCTCAAGGAGGTCCACGACGAGCCGCTCGAAGCCGTGGATGGCCCGCGCGCCATACTCTTCGTTGACGCGCTCGGAGACGCTATCGGCGGTCCGGACCCAGGGTGGGTCTACGTGCTGGCTGGTCAAGACGAGGTGCCGGAACCCGTCTGCGGCGAACGAGACGAGCAGGTCGAAGAGGTACTCCTCGACGACCGAGCGCCGGATGGAGACGGAGCCGGGGTAGGGCAACGAGAAAAGCGCGTTGACATACGGTACGCTCGGGGCGACGATGATCGGGTAGCCGTGATCGGCCAGGTGTCCGGCGCAGCGGTGCATCACGTGCTCGGCGATGTACAGGTCGGTGCTCAGAGGAGCCTGCGGGCCGTGTTGCTCTATGGGCCCGCACGCGAACATTACGACCGTGTTCTCCCGGTCGAGGCTCTCCACGTCTTGCCAGGTCATCTCCTTTAGATGGTGTACCTGCTTGATCATCCGGAAACGTGTCTCAAGGTTTGAGGATCATCCGTCGAGCGGCTCTGCTTCGCGGACTATCTTGCCTCTGCGAGCGTCGAGCACACCGGACCACGTGAGGCGGGGTCCTGGCAGGAAGTCGGCCGTGAAGAAGAGCAGAGAGTACACGGGGTCGGAGAAAGGGTAGCCCGCGTCCTGGAGGCATGCCTTTAGCTCTTTGGCGATAGCGTGTGCTTCCTCAAAGGGGCCGGGCGCCATAATGCCCGCGAGCGGGAGGGCAGACTCCCAGACGATGTGCCCGCCGCTAGTCAGCGTCATGCCACCGCCTAGATCCCGCACCCGCGAGGCGGCGAGGGCCATCGCCTCCGGGTTTCGGCCGAATACCAGGACATGACCGCTCGAGGTAGCGGTGGTCGCAAACCCGTCGAGCTCGTCGGCGAAGTTGCGTACGAGGGCGCGTGAGGTCCAGCGCCCGTCCCTGGTGAGGTGTACCGCGCGCAGATATCCTTTGGGCAACTCGTCTTCCGGGAGGGACTCCTCCAAATTGGTAATGACGTCGGAGACGAACTCTATTACGGGAAGGCCGTCGCCCGGACGAGCGTCGTAGAGGGCAGGGTCTTCGATCCATGGACCCTCCCGGAACTCCAGCTGCAGCCCTAAAGAGCCCCAATCTATGCCGGGCGTCGGCTCGACCAGTTCGCCCTCGCGGGTGGCCACTTTCCCCCCGGCGATGACTAACCGTGGCCGGAAAGAGGAGAGGTCTTCAAGGAGCACGAGGTCGGCGAGACGGCCGGGGGCTACGCCACCGAGGTGGTCGTCTAGGTGGAGGTAGGTTGCGGCGTTGACGGTCGCCATCCGGATGGCTCGGACCGGGGACACGCCTGCCTCCACGGCCAGCCGGAGGAGGCCGTCGAGGTAGCCGTGTTCCCCGATGGAGTCCGCTGAAGGTCCGTCGGCGGTAAGGAGGATGCGACTCGTGTCGATGCTTTTCTCCGTGACGATGCGCAATAGCTCCGGCAGGTCGGGCCTCAAGGAGCTGTGCCGCAGGGGTGTCCACAGGCCGAGGCGCAGGCGCTCCAGGGCTTCGTCGGCGGTGATAGCCTCGTGGCAGGATCTGAGGCCCGCGGCGATGAGTGCGGCCAACTTGTCGTCGCGCGCGCCCGTGGTGTGCCCATCGGCTATGAGCCCCCGGTGGTTGGCCTCGACTATCGCCGGCCCCAAAGGGGCCTCTTCGTTCTGGAGGAAGCGAGCCCAAGCGGGCGCCTCTCCGACGCCCATGACCAGCGGGTGATCGAGGACCGCTTCCAGGCGTTCGTGGTCGAAGTAGTTTTGCTCGCCTCCTTCGATGGGGGAGGCCGGCTCTGGGCGAGCGTACCAGAGGAAGCGCACCGGGAGCCGGGCGCACTCGTCCGCGACGGCTCGGCTGGTAGCAGCGCCTCCGAGCATAGAGAAGACCAAGTCGTCTGAGACCACGGTGGTGGTGCCGCCGGGGAGGACCGCCTCGGCGAGGCTCTCGGGGTTGTAGTACAGGTAGGTGTGGGAGTGCGGCTCGATCCATCCAGGCGCCACGTAGAGACCCCGCGCGTCCACCACCTCGGTCTCGGGCCCCACGGCCTCCTCCGAAGGGCCGACATACGCAACGCGCTCCCCCAGAACGGCGACGTTCGCCGGGACTAACTCTCCCGAGTAGACGTTGACGATCGTGCCGCCGCGCACGAAGAGGTCTGCTTTCTCCTGCCCGAGCGCCACCCGCATGAGACGGCGCCGCTCTTCAGAGGATGGCTGGGCGCGTAGCCGGGGCTCGCTCTTCGCCGTCACAGCAGGCCGGCGACCTTGGTGAGGCCGCGCGCGCCGATGCCGCCGTCGGAGTTGATGACCACCCCGGTCACACTCCGCGACAGTTCCTCGTTCGCCAGGTAGAGGTAGGCTCCGACGTGGTCTTTTGGTTCGATCTCGATCTGGAGCGGATTTATGGACTTTAGCCCCTCCCTCATCTTTGGCGAGGCGAGCATCGGTTCCTCCTGATCCAGGCTTTTGAGGCCCCGGATCTCGGTTGCGGTACCACCGGGCGCCACGCCGTTGACCCTCACCGTTGGGGCCAGCTCGTAGGCCATCTCCACGAGTAGGCCCCTGACGGCGAACTTGGAGGCCATGTAGAGCGGGCCTCCCCCGTCCGGGTAGAACGACGAGTTCGACAAGGTGTAGATGATGCAACCCCCGGTCTCGATCAGGGCCTCCGTACAGACCTTCGTGGCGAGCACGTAACTCTCCACGTTGACCGCGAAGATCTCCCAAAAGGCGTCGTGCAGCTTCTCTTTCGGGATGCGCCTCATCTTCGCCTGGTTATCCCACAACCCGACGCAGCAAATGAGGGCATCTAACCGATTAAAAGCCTCTACGGTCTCCGAGAGCGTCTTCTCGTTGTCTTCCAGGCTGGTCGCGTCGCCCTGGACGGCCTTTACGTTGGAGCCCAGAGCCTCCAACTCCTCGGTCTTCTCCGGTGAGATCTCGAGCACCCCGACCTTCGCGCCCTCCCCGACCATACCCTCGACCACGGCCCGGCCTATTCCCGAGCCCCCGCCCGTCACCAGGGCGACCTTGTCGTTGAGCCCAGCCATGCTAGTGAGTTCCCCTGGGTCCGTAGGGCTCTTCTAGAAACCTCGAGAACGTCGCGGTGGTCTGCCAGGTTAGACTCTCTAGTAAAGAGGCGTCCAGGTAGGTTCGATAGCCCAGCTTGGGCGAGAGGATCTCCAACCGCGCATCGTCCCCGACGCGGACCTTGCGAACGAGTGTGTACGCGAACTCGTTCGTGAACTCGGTGTACTCTTCTTCGCCGCTCACCCGCCTCTCTTCGACTTCTGCCGTGTCCGAGTTCTCGGGCGGGTCTTGCAAAGTGTCCGAGAACGTCTCGGGAGTCTGCCAGGCGAGGCTCTCTATGAGGAGCGGGTCGAGGTAGACCCGTCTGTCCGTCTCGGGCGAGTAGATCTCCAACCGCACCCCGTTCCTGGTGCGGACCTTGCGCACGAGGGCGACCGCGTTTTTGTTGCTGATCTCGGTGTACTTGTCTTCCATGTGTCTCCCTTCGGCCGACGGTAGGTAGGGAGTGGGTTTTCTCTACTATCTATCTAGAGAAAAATGGAGAGGTTGTGCGTCGTCAGGATGGAGTGGTCCAGGAGGATCACCCGCTTTTTGAGCCTCCACTGCCCGTCCTCCTTGCGCAGCACGTCTTTGCGCTCCGCGGAGATCAGGTCGTGTCGCGGATCGCTGCCCCGCGAGCGGTACAGGAGCAGGTTCGATCTTACCGCTACCTCCTCTTCCTCTTCGCCGGGAGCGACCCTAACGTTGGTGACGAAGTGGCGGGTGCGCGATGGCGGGTCCTCCGCCCAGGCGTACTCCGTCTCCAGGCGCCGGACACGCAACTCCAGGCTACCGCGCGTCTCCTCGAAGTAGAAGGCCTCTTCGCTGAAGCCGTCCCCCTCCCCGCGTTCCCGGTTCACCCGCACCGGCATCACGTACTCCGCGTCGTCGGTGAACAACTCCAGCCAATCCCGTTCGCGCCTCTCGTCCAGGAGCTCGGCCTCGTGCATCAGAAACGAGTAGATCCCCCAGTACGTCTCGACCGATGTCTCTAGCATCATCCCCGTTCCCCTCAGGAGTCGTTCTGGCCGTCGAGTAGGTGGTCGAAGTACGTCTGCCAGAAGTGGCGCTGGGCGAAGTCCACGTAGTTCTTCGGGTAAGCCGTGCCGGGACCGGGCCACTCTCCTTCGGGTATTGCCTCAACGTGCTCGAGCCCCGCCCCATAGTTGAGGTAATGCTGGCCCGACATCTCCCCCGCCGCCACGCGGGTGACGCCGCTCCAGTTCTCCGCGTCGTCCTGCTCTAAAGTGCCGGAGGCGCCGAAGGTCGAGAGGTACGCTCGGTTGGAGTTCCTCTTGAACTCTTCGGAGGCGTCCTTCTCCACCAGGCACCAGGACCAGACCTCTATCTTGCCCGGCCCCATCGGCTGCCAGACGCGGATGGTGAGGTAAGGGACGGACCTCGCCAGCTCCCCTTCCGCCTCTATCGCCATCGAAGAGTGGAGTAAGCTCAGGTTCGGGAATATGGTGGCGTTTAGAGGCATTATGGACTCCTCTTTGAGTAGGCTTACCTGGTCCGAGTCCAGGTTCTCCAGCATGGAGTCGACGATGCTCTGGGGATAGTTGAAGTAGCTCCCCGGCTTGAAGCCCATGAAAAGGCACCCGTGATTGCTGGCGGTTATCTGGACGCCTTCCTTTAGGTAGGCCGGGCTCTTGACGCGCATGATGCCCGCTTTGATGGTGCTCATGTGCGTGGACTGAGTGTGGTAGCCGTCGCCTATGAAGTTCTCGGCGGCGAGCTTCCAATCGGCCGGCATGATCCAACGCTGCGGGGCGCCGACGACCTCCAGACCCGCCGGGCTCTTTTTGAGGTAAAAGTCCAGGTACCAGCCCATGTCGCCGATGTACTCCGGAAGCTCCGGAATGTCTGGGTTGAGGCTTGCGAAGATCATACCCTCGTAGATTCCCACTCTCGGGGCGGGGGTCATGGCCCACTCGTCCTTGTCGAGCCCCTCAGGCCCGTAGGCTTCCTTTTGGAACGGGACGCCGTTGAGCTTGCCGGTGTTCTGGTAGGTGTAACCGTGGTACGGGCAGCGGAAGTGGCTGGAGTTACCCGCGTCCGAGCGGCACAGTTGCATACCGCGGTGGCGGCACATGTTGAAGAGAACATGTATCTCCCCGTCCTCGTCGCGGCTGACGATGAAGCTGTCGTCCACGATGCGGCGCAGTACGTAGTCGCCAGACCAAGGGATCTCGCTCTCGTGCGCCAGAAAGATCCAGGTCTTCGAGAAGATCTTCTTTACCTCTAACTCGTAGATCTCCGGCTCGTTGTATACCTTGGCAAGAAGCTTGCCCTCCTCCTCGAGGTTTCGTCTGGCCTCTTGCAAGACCTCGTAGGTCTCCTTGGTGGGTTGCTCTATCACTGCCTCTGCTCCTCCTCGCCACGTCCGCGTCTCCGCGTGTTCCCCGACTTGTAGCATAGATTTTAGGTTTCGGTCAACTTCGCCGTTCGACGCTGCCGAACGAGGCAAGGGAATAAGAATTCGGCGGGTGTTGTGGCGATGATAGAATCGTAACATTGCGGAGCAGAGCTTCTGTTCGGGTGCCCGCCCCGGTGGTGCCAGGCTTGAGAGAGGTCAGGGAGCGACGATGCTAGAGAAGGTACTGGTCGCAAACCGCGGGGAGATAGCTATACGAGCCTTCCGGGCGGCCACTGAGCTCGGCATCCGCACCGTCGCGGTCTATACGCCGGACGACAGGGACTCCCTGCACCGCCAAAAGGCCGACGAGGCTTATGAGATCGGGGAGGCCGGACACCCGGTGAGGGCCTACCTGGACGTGGAGACCCTGGTGCAGACGGCCCTCGACATCGAGGCCGACGCTGTCTACCCTGGCTACGGTTTTCTCTCCGAGAGCGCCGGACTCGCGCGGGCGTGCGAGGAGGCCGGCCTGACCTTCGTGGGTCCTCCGAGCGCGGTCCTCTCCCTGACCGGGGACAAGCTCGAAGCCCGGCGGGCGGCGGAGTTGGCGGGTATCCCGGTCTCGCGGGCGTCAGAGCTGGTGTCGGACGCCGATAGTGCCCACGACGCGGCGAAGGGGATAGGGTACCCAGTCTTCGTGAAGGCGACTGGCGGGGGAGGGGGCAGGGGGATGCGCCTCGTCCAACGCCAGGAGGATCTCTCAGGGGCGGTGGAGGCGGCGACGCGCGAGGCGGAGGCCGCCTTCGGTGACGCGTCGGTCTTTTTGGAGCAGGCGCTCATTCGGCCCAGACACATAGAGGTGCAGGTGCTCGCAGATGCGGAGGGGGAGGTGATCCACCTCTACGAGCGCGATTGCTCGGTGCAGCGGCGCCACCAGAAGGTCTTAGAGATAGCGCCGGCCCCGAGCCTCGATACAGGCCTGAGGGACCGCTTGTGCGAGGATGCGGTCCGCTTCGCCCGAGAAGTCGGCTACCGCAACGCCGGCACGGTCGAGTTCCTGGTCGGAGAGGACGGCGAGTACGCCTTTATCGAGATGAACCCCCGCATACAGGTCGAGCACACCGTCACCGAGGAGACCACCGACGTGGACCTCGTCCACGCGCAGTTCAGGATCGCCGGAGGAGAGACGCTCGCGGGGATGGGCCTCTCCCAGGAGGGCATAGTGCAGCGTGGCGTGGCCCTCCAGTGCCGGGTGACCACCGAAGACCCGGCGCAGGGCTTCCAGCCGGATACGGGCAGGATCTCCGCCTACCGATCCCCCGGAGGGGCGGGCATACGCCTGGACGGCGGCACCGCCTACTCCGGTGCCGAGGTGAAGCCGTACTTCGACCCGCTCCTGGTCAAGCTCACCGCCCGGGGCCCCGATCTACCGGCGGCGGCGCGGCGGGCGCGTAGGGGGTTAGCCGAGATCCGGGTGCGCGGCGTGGCGACGAACGTGGCCTTCCTTCGCGCCGTCCTTGACGACGACGACTTCCTATCCGGTAGGATGAACACCTCTTTTATCGACGAGAGGCCGCACCTCACGGCAGTCTACGCGGGCAGGGATCGCGCGAGCCGCCTGCTCTCGCTGCTCGCCGATACTACCGTCAACCGTCCGCACGGCCCTCCACCCCCGGTGCCCGACCCGCGGACGAAGCTACCCCCGCTACCGGAGGGCGAGGTGCCCTCGGGCTCCAAACAACGCCTTGAGGAGCTCGGCCCCGAAGGCTTCGCCGTCTGGTTGCGCGAATCCGACGCCCTGCTCGTCACCGATACCACGATGCGCGACGCCCACCAGTCCCTGTTCGCGACCCGTATGCGCACCTTCGATATGCGCGCCGCTGCCCCTTACGTGGCCCACACGCTGTCGCAGCTCTTCTCCGCCGAGGTGTGGGGCGGGGCGACCTTCGACGTGGCCCTGCGCTTCTTACACGAGGACCCCTGGGAGCGGCTGGCCCGCCTTAGGGAGGCGTTACCCAACGTGTGTCTGCAGATGCTCCTCCGGGGCCAGAACGCCGTCGGCTATTCCACCTATCCGCAGGACGTGCTAAACGCCTTCGTCGAAGAGGCCGCCACGATGGGCGTGGATATCTTTCGCATCTTCGACGCCAACAACGACGTCGGCAGGATACGCCCGGCCATAGAAGCAGTGCTGGAGGCCGGGCTCGTCGCGGAGGGGGCCATCTCCTACACCGGCGACCTCTCGGACCCGCGCGAGGAACTCTACACCCTCGACTACTATCTGCGGCTGGCCGAGGAGCTGGTGGAGGCGGGCTCCCATATATTGTGCATAAAGGACATGGCCGGCCTGCTGCGCGCCCCGGCCGCCGAGAAGCTGGTGGGCTCCCTTAGAAGCGAGTTCGACCTGCCGGTGCACCTGCACACTCATGACACCGCCGGCGGCCAGCTCGCCACATACCTCGCGGCCGTGAGGGCGGGGGTGGACGCCGTGGACGGCGCGGCCGCCCCGCTCTCGGGGATGACCAGCCAGCCTTCGCTGGCGGCTATCGTGGCGGCGACCGACCACACCGATAGAAAGACGGGCCTCTCGCTCGACGCTCTGGGGGACCTGGAGCCGTATTGGGAGGCCGTGAGGACGTTGTATGCACCCTTCGAGGCAGGGTTGCGCTCACCCACGGGGACAGTCTATCGGCACGAGATCCCCGGCGGCCAGCTCTCTAACCTCCGGCAGCAGGCGATAACGCAGGGTCTCGGGGACCGCTTCGAGGAGATAGAGCACGCCTACGCCCGCTGCGACGATCTGCTAGGACACTTGGTTAAAGTAACGCCAACGAGCAAGGTAGTCGGGGACCTCGCCCTCTACTTGATCTCCTCCAACGTGGACCCCGGCGAGCTCAAAGAGAGCCCCGAGCAGCACGACCTGCCGGAGAGCGTAATAGGGTTTCTGCGCGGGGACATCGGCGAGCCGCCGGGCGGCTGGCCCGAACCACTCCGCTCCCGGGTGCTCTCGCGGCAAGACACCGGGGAAGAACCTCTCGAAGACGGCCACCTCTCCGAGGAGGATCGGGCGGCGCTCGGGAATAGCGGCGGTCTGGAGCGTCGCTCCGCGCTCGACCGGCTGCTCCTGCCCGTACCGGCCGCCGATAAGGAGAAGGCCGAAGAGCGGTACGGCGACGTCTCCGTGATACCTACGAGAACCTTTCTCTACGGCCTCGAGACCGGAGAAGAGCTCGCCATAGACCTGGAGCCCGGCGTCAGGCTCTACGTGCGGCTCGAGGCGATCACGGAGGCCGACGAGCACGGCATCCGCACCCTGCTCGTGACCCTCAACGGCCAGTCGAGACCCGTGGATGTCCAGGACCGCTCACAGGAGCCCGTGACACCGAGGAGGGAGAAGGCCGACCCGAACGAGGACGGCCACGTCGCAGCCCCGATGACGGGGGCCGTTACGGTTACCGTCGAGGAGGGCGACGAGGTCGAGGCCGGACAGCAGATCGGCACGATGGAGGCGATGAAGATGGAGTCGTCTATCAGCGCCCCCCATTCGGGGACCGTCGAGCGGCTCGCCGTCTCCTCGGGCACCAACGTCGAGGCCGGCGACCTCTTGCTCGTGCTACGGATCTCTTGATCCGGACCGCCGGTACGGCCCTTATGCCTCCTCGGACCCTACGTTGGCCCTGGCGTGGATCTCTTCGTAAGGCGTGTACCCTTCCCGGCTCTCCCTGCTCAGGATCGTGCCGAGGTAGCTGGCGAGGAAGCCGATGGGGATGGAGAACAGCGCCGGGTTAGTGAAGGGGAAGATCGCGCTCTCGCCTAAAAGGTTCGGGCTGATGAGCACGAGGCCTAGGGAGCTCACCAGACCGGCCACCATCCCGCTCACCGCACCGGTCAGGTTGAACCTGCTCCAGTAGATCGTAAAGAGCATGGCCGGCAAGTTCGCGCTCGCCGCCATCGCGAAGGCTAGAGTGGCGAGGAACGCCAGGTTAAGGCCCTGGGCGCCCAGGGCCAGGAGGAGGGCGAACGCGCAGATGACTCCCGCCGAGATCCGGGCGGCCCTGAACTGCTCGCGATCCGTCGCCTCGCCGCTACGCAGCACGTTGGTATATAGGTCGTGGGCGAAGGCGCCGGAGGCCGCGATGACGATGCCGGCCATCACGGCCAGGAGCGTCGCGAAGGAGACGGCGGCGATAAACGCGAGCAGCAGGTCCCCGCCCAGAGCCTCGGAGAGTTGGGGGGCCGCCAGGTTCCCCGCCGGGTTCGCTGCCGCCACCTCCTCCTGCCCCACGTAGATGGCGGCCCCGTAGCCCAAGATGGGGAGCAGCATGAAGAAGAGCCCCATGAAGATGCTTGCGACGGCGACGGAGCTTCGCGCTGTGTGGGCGTCGGGTACGGTCAGAAAGCGCATCAAGACGTGCGGCAGGCCGACCGGCCCGAGGGCCACGGCGATGGTTATGGAGAGCACGTCCAGGTTGGCGATCAGGCCGCCGTAGTCGTTCGGGGTGACCGCCCCGTCCCCGAGCGTGGCGGCGGTTTCGCCGAAGAGCGCCACCGGGTTGAAGTCGAAGCGGGAGAGCACCAGGAGGAGCAGCAAGGCGGTCCCCGTTAGTAGTAGCATCGCTTTGAGGATCTGGATCCAGGTGGTCGCCAGCATCCCGCCGGCTAAGATGTAGATGGAGGCGAGGACGCCGATGACGATGACCGCAACGCTGTAGCCTATGCCGAGGAGGAGTTGTATCAGGGCGCCCGCGCCGACGAACTGGCCGATCAAGTAGACGATGCTGATCATCAAGGTGTTTACCGCCGCTATAGCGCGCACGTTCTTCGTCCCGAAGCGGCTCGTGATCACGTCGCCCACCGTATACTTGCCCAGATTTCGCATCGGCTCCGCAACGACGAGCAAGACCAGCAGGAACGCTATCGGGATGCCGTACGATAGGTAGAAGCCGTTGAACCCCTGGAGCGCTATCGCCCCCGTAATCCCCAGGAAGCCGCCGACGGAGACGAAGTCCCCCGTGATCGCGAGCCCGTTCTGCCAGCCCCTGATCTTGCCGCCCGCCACGTAATGCTCCTCGGTGGACTTGTTCCTCTTCGAGGCCCAGTACGTGATGCCGAGCGTAGCCACGACTATAACGGCGAAGAAGATGGAGGCGGTAACGTTCACGCGGAGCCTCCCTCGGAGCCCTCTCTTTCGGAGGCTTCTTCCCTCGCCCTCCTGGCAAGCTCATCCCACCGGTCGGCCTTTCTCCAGTAGACGAAGGTAACCACCCAGGCCAGGAAGAACTGGGCGAAGGCGTAGAGGTAGGCCCAGCTTATGACGCCCACGACCTTGCCGTCGAGGACGTCGGTGAAGATGGACAGGATGGGCAGCATGATAAAGAAGAGGACGACGAAGACGACGGTGGGGATCAGAAAGGCCCGCTTCTGGCGCACGAGCTCCTTAAACGCCGTCGTCTCCACCATACCGGAGTACTCGCTCCGTCTCACCGGCGATCCCTCCTACTACGACGTCACCCTTATGAACAGTTTGCACGCTGTCTTACCCTCGGACAAGTGAGGTGTCCGTTATGACCGAACGTCGAGGTTGTTCGTGGTTTTACAAGAATCTATAGTGGTGTTGCGTAGGGGTAGGAGGCCGCTGTCGCCGGTGCCAGAGGGAGGTAGGGCTTGAGGCATGTCGGGGAGGATCAGGACAGGGACGTGGCGAGGATACGGGTGATCAAGGACGGCCCCGTGGGCGAGATCCGGCTGAACGAGCCAAAGGTCCTGAACGCTCAGGGCCGGCACTGGCCCGAGGACATGCTCGCAGCCGCCGAGGAGGTGGGGGAGGACCCCGAGATTCGGGTCGTCCTCCTGACCGGCGAGGGGCCCAGCTTCTGCTCCGGCCTGAACCTGACCGACCTCGGGCGCGGAGAGATCCCGAACGAGTGGTTTCACACCTGCGAGTACGCCTTTCGCTCGATGGAGATTATGGAGAAGCCCACCATCGCCGGCATCCAGGGTTACTGTATCGGTGGCGGGCTCCAGGTCGCCATCGCCTGTGACGTGCGCATCGCTGCCGACGACGTCATCGTGGGCCTGCCGGCTACGCGGGAGGCGTTCATCCCCGGGATGAGCACGTACAGGCTGCCACGCGTCATCGGCATGGCCCACGCGCGGCACTTGATCCTCTCCGGCCAGAACATCGACGCTGAAGAAGCCCACCGTATCGGCCTCATCAACAAGGTCGTCCCGCGTGCCGATCTAGAGAGCGAGCTCGAAACCTGGGTGCGACAGTACCTCGAGGTGCCGCGCGTAAGCGTCGTGCACTCCAAGAAGCTCTCGAACCTAGCGTTCGACCTGGACTTCGACCGGTTCCTGGAGGCGTACGACAAGGCGGTGGAGACGGTGACGGCGACCGAAGAGCACCAGGCGGCCCGCAGAGAGTGGATGGAGCAGAGAGGCTATGGGACGAGCGACTGAGACCGAAACGTCCTTCTGGGACCGGGCGGCTGAGACCATGCCGCGCGGGGACCTGGAGCAGCTACAGGCAGCGCACGTGCGCTCCTGCCTGGCGCGTCTCAAAGCCTCGCGTATCGAGTACTATCGGCAACGGTTGTCCGATGTAGAGCCGGACGAGTTCCGCTCGCCCGACGACCTGAGGAACCTCCCGTTCACGGTAAAGGACGACCTCCGCGAGCACTACCCGTTCGGCCTGTTCCTGGTACCTCGAAGCGAGGTCGTCCGCATCCACGCTTCCACCGGCTCGACCGGCAAGCCTACGGTGGTCGGTTACACCCGCTCCGACCTGGAGCTCTGGGCCGACGTCCTGGCACGCGGCCTCGTCGCCGGCGGGCTGACAGATGAGGATGTTTTCCAGAACGCCTACGGTCACGGGCTGTTCACCGGGGGTCTGGGCTTCCACGACGCGGCGACCCGGGCCGGGGCGGTGGTGGTCCCGACGTCGGCGGGGAACACCGCGCGCCAGGTGATGCTGATGCGCGATTTCGGGGCCACCGCGTTCGGCGCCACCCCATCTTACGCGCTGCACATCGCCGAGGTTGGCAGCGACGAAGGGATCAACCTTCGCTCGCTGCCGGTTCGCGCGGCTTTCTTGGGCGCCGAGCCCATGACGGAGAAGATGGAGCGAGCGATCGAGGAGAGGATGGGAGTCGAGGTCTACGAGCAGTACGGCCTCTCGGAGATCATAGGCCCCGGCGTCGCGTCGGCCTGCGGTCGCTCCGAAGGGATGCACGTCTGGGAGGATCACTTCATACCTGAGGTCGTGGATCCCGAGACCGGGGATCCTCTACCGGACGGGGAGGAGGGCGAGCTGGTCTTGAGCGCCCCGACCAAGGAGGCGTTCCCGGTCCTCAGGTACCGCACCCGGGACCTGACCCGTATCACGCGAAAGCCTTGTCCCTGCGGCCGAACCGGCGCCCGTATCTCGAGGATTACCGGGCGCACGGATGACATGCTCATCATACGCGGGGTCAACGTCTTCCCCTCCCAGATCGAGCACGCCCTGCTCGGCGTTAACGGGCTCGAGCCGCACTACCAGCTTGTTCTCAGTACCCGCGAGGACCGCCAGGACGACCTGCGCGTACGGGTGGAGATGGCCGAAGACGTAGCGGAGGTGGCGGACGCCCACGCGGCGCTCGAGGAGCGCGTCCTCGAGACGCTCCAGAACGCCCTCGGCCTGACCGCGATGGTAGAGCTGGTGACACGGGCCACCATCCCGCGCAGCGAGGGCAAGGCCGTCCGCGTCTTAGACGAGCGAACGAAAGGCAGGTAGCCATGAGCACGGTGCGCGAGGCCACCTACGAGCTTCTACGCTCCTTCGGGCTGACGAAGGTGTTCGGCAACCCGGGCTCCACGGAGCTGCCGTTCCTGAAGGACTTCCCGGAGGACTTTACCTACGTGCTGGGGCTGCACGAGAGTGTCGTGGTGGGGATGGCCGACGGGTACGCGCAGGGGACGGGGCGGGCGGCGTTCGTTAACCTGCATACCGCCGCGGGGTTGGGCAACGCGTCGGCGGCGATTATGACGGCGCACCACAACCGCACGCCGCTGGTCATCACCGCCGGCCAGCAGGACCGGCGACAACTCGCCTTCGAGCCTTTCCTCTCCGGCCGGTTGGTAGAGATGGCCGTTCCGTACGTGAAGTGGAGCCACCAGCCCGAGTGCGCCGAGGACGTGCCCACGGCCATCGAGCGAGCCTACCACACGGTCATGCTGGCGCCCCGGGGGCCGGCCTTCGTCTCGATCCCGATGAACGACTGGGAGGCCGAGACCGAGCCGCGCGAGGCGCGCGAGATCGACTACCGCACCGCCCCGAACTCGGAGGCGCTGGACAAGGCGGCTCAAGCTCTGGCATCGAGCCAGCGTCCGGCGATCGTCGCCGGGGGAGGAGTAGACCGGGCCGGCGCCTGGTACGACGCGGTGTCGTTGGCCGAGGCGCTCAACGCGGCGGTGTGGGCGGATCCGATGCACCACCGGGCCGGGTTTCCGCAGGACCATCCCCTCTTTCAGGGCGTCCTGCCTCCCGCCCAGGCAAAGATCGCGGAAGCACTATCAGGGTACGACGTGGTGCTGGTCCTTGGCGCCCCGGTGTTCAGGTACTTTCAGTACCTACCCGGAGCCCCGGTCGAGGAGGGCACGCGGGTGATCCACGTCACCGACAACCCGGAAGAGGCCTCCCGGGCCGCAACGGGCACAGGCATCATGGGCGATGTCGGGCTCGCCATCCGGCAGCTGGTCGAACGCCTCCCGAAAGAAGCCGATCGCCCCGCGCCTCCCCTGCCCGCCGAGGTTTCCGAGCCCGAGGCGAAAGACTCGCTGCCGGCTGACTACGTCCTGCACGCGCTGTCGCGTCACTTGCCGGAACGAGCGATCCTCGTAGAGGAGACGCCATCGAGCAGGATGTTGCTGCACAAGCACCTCCCGATAAAAACGCCCGGCGGGTTCTACAGCGCCGCCAGCGGGGGGTTGGGGTTCGGCGCCTCCGCCTCGGTAGGGCTGAAATTGGCCCAATCCGACCGCCCGGTGGTGTGCGTTGTCGGAGACGGCTCGCTGATGTATGCGCTGCAGGCGTTGTGGAGCGCGGCCCAGTACCGCGCGAACGTTACGTTCGTCGTCATGAACAACCGGCAGTACAAGATACTCAGG